>JALWYS010000001.1 GCA_027003115.1 Deltaproteobacteria bacterium
CTTGACGGCACCTACAAGGGACAGGCCCACGTCATCGGCACATCCTTTAGATGGAGCTTTTAGAGGAAGCAAGAAAAAGGGGGCTTCCCCTCACAATACCTCAAATGGTTGAAAGGTCGGCTGGCCTGTACAGTGGTCGGCCGGCCCTGACCGCCAGAGAAAAAGATGGTGACAGGACCATCTCCTACGGCCAACTCCTTGAAGAGGTCAAGGCAGTAGCCAGGGGTCTGTTATCTCTAGGATTGAAGAAAGGAGACCGGGTCGCGATCCTTGGCCCAAACTCCCCTGAATGGGCCAAGGCATACCTGGCCTCCGGCTTTGCTGGCTGCATCAACGTTCCAATAGACTCACTCCTAAGTGACAATGAAAAACAGCAGCTCATAGCAAAGGCTGACGTCAAGGCGGCCTTTGTGGCTCCAAGGTTCCTGGATGTGCTCCAGGACCTGCCAAGGGGTTTTCCGAGCCCAAAGTTCATTATATCCCTTGAGTGGCCTTCAGTGGATCGGGGGCCTGAAGTCATGTCCTTGGACGAGCTGAAGGCACGGGCAGGGGACCACAAAAAAAAGGAATTTCCCAAGGTGTCTAGAGAGGATATCGCGGCCATAATCTTCACCTCTGGAACCACCGGCATCCCCAAGGGGGTGATGCTCACCCACTGGAACATCGTCTCCGATTGCATGGCCTGCTCCATGGCGGTGGACATTGGCCAGGAGCGGTTCCTTTCTGTCCTGCCCATGCATCACACCTTTGAATGCACCGCAGGCTTTCTCTTGCCCATTTTCTGCGGATGCCATATCACCTATGCCAGAAGCCTGAAATCAAGATACATAATGGAGGATCTTCGTTCCTGCAGGGCAACGGTGATGCTTGGTGTACCCCTTCTTTTTCAGAAGATGAAGGAGGGCATAGAGCGGGCCGTTGAGAAGGCGCCTACTGCCAGGAGGCTCATGTTCAAGACCATGTGGAAGATGGTACTGGCAGCAGAACGGGCAGGGAACCCCCATCTTGGCAAGGTACTTTTCAGGTCCTTAAGAAAGAAGGCAGGCCTTGACACCATAAGGTACTTTGTCTCTGGCGGCGCTGCCCTTCCTTCCTTCATACCCACCTTTTTCAGAAGGCTTGGGCTTGACATCATACAGGGTTATGGGCTTACGGAATCAAGCCCTGTCCTTACCATTAATCCGCTTGATAAGCCGAAAAATGAAAGCGTTGGACCACCCCTTCCCGGAACGGAGGTTAAGGTTGTTAACGCAGACAGCCAGGGGGTTGGGGAGCTGGCCTTTCGGGGCCCAATGATCATGAAGGGCTACGTCAATGACCCGGAGGCCACAAGACAGGTGCTTGACGAGGAAGGCTGGCTGTATACAGGGGATCTTGGCCTTGTTGATGAGGAAGGGTATGTGCACATCTGCGGAAGGGCAAAGAATGTAATAGTCACCTCTGCTGGGAAAAACGTCTATCCTGAGGAGATAGAGGCCCTTTTGAACAGGAGCGACATCATCCTTGAATCCATGGTTTATGGAAAGCAGGTGGAAAGCGGCGGCGAAGAGGTGTGGGCTGTCATAGTGCCTGATTTTGAGGTCCTTGCACAAAGGGGCAAGAAGGCCCTTGATGACAAGGTCCTTGCCACCATGGTGGACAGGGAGGTGCGGGAAGTAAACAGGCTTCTTGCCCCGTACAAGCGCATAAAGTCCTTTCACATAATCAACGAGGAGCTTCCAAAGACCTCTACAAAGAAGATAAAACGGCATCTTTTCAACCTGCAGATCCTCAATAAGAAACCTCCAAAGAGATAGACTCGAAGAACAACTTGGACGTTAAAGACCTGCTCAAAGATCTCAATCCCAGGCAAAGGGAGGCGGCCACCTCACGGGGAAGCCACCTGCTCATTGTAGCAGGGCCTGGAACCGGAAAGACACGGGTCCTGACTTCCAGGATAATCTATCTCATGGAACAGGGTGCGGCCCCGGAGGAGATTCTTGCCGTCACCTTTACCAACAAGGCTGCCAAAGAGATAAGGCAGAGGCTTCGTTCAGCGGCTGGCGGCAGGCTGCCCCAGGTCGCCACCTTTCACTCCTGGGCATATCACCTCATCTCAGAAATCCTGGGTGAGGCCCCGTACGTCCTTGGCGAGGCCGAACAGCTTGAAATTGTAAGAGAAGCCAGGGCCAATGCAGACATCAAGAAAAGGCCAAAGGAGCTCTATGAAAGGCTCACACTTCTAAAGCAAGAGCCTGATTTCGACACGAGCCTGGAAGATGAGGAATTTCGCCTCTTTTGGGAAGAGTACCACAGGCTTCTTGGGGAATACGGGGTTTGGGACTACGATGATCTTCTCATAAGGGCACTTACCATTTTGAAAAAGGGCCAGAGGCCCCCTCTTAGCCACGTCCTTGTTGATGAGTTTCAGGACGTAAACAGGCTTCAGTACGCCATTTTAAAAATTCTTGGAAGCTTCTGCCACCTGACTGCCATAGGGGACAGGAACCAGTCCATCTATGGATTCAGGGGGGCAGACCCTGCCCTGATCAAAAGGTTTAAAAGGGAATTTTCCCCCTTAAAGACTGTTGAGCTTCTTTACGCTTACAGGTGCCCCCAGGGGATTCTTGATGCAGCAGCAATGCTTCTTGGTGAAAAACGCCCCCTTGTCTCAAAAAGTTCCAAAAGGGCAGAAATCGTCTTTGGTGTCTTTGAAAACGAGGAGAAGGAGGCCTCCTGGATTGCGCACCAGATAGACAGGATTTCAGGGGGCATGAGCTTTGAAAGCTTTAACGTCTCAGGCCATGACGGCCTTGAGCAAAGAAGCCTCTCGGATGTATGCATCCTTTACCGGACAAGGTC
>JALWYS010000002.1 GCA_027003115.1 Deltaproteobacteria bacterium
GTCGAAAAAAGGGGACCACCTCACCCACCTGTCATTGGGCCATGGATGGCCCCTTTGACGGGCCAAAACGAAGGCCTTCCGGGCGAGGGAAAAAGCGGCAACGGGGCGCCGTTTTCTTTGGTTCGTTTCTTTTGGGCGAGCAAAAGAAATGAACGCACTACTTTTGAAGCCCAACTGCAACAGACCCTGGGCCTTGTAAGGTCTTTACTATACCTTTACTGTTTGTATCCGCTGAGCACGGTTATTATGGTGCCAGAAGGCTTAAGTGTATATCCTGTTGCATAGTCATAGGTGATTGCTTCAAGATAAATGTCCCGCCACCTACCCTTGTAGGCCATTATTCGTTTTCGCACCCCGTGTTTAAGTCTTTCGTTTTTGGCGTAAAGCCTTCGCCAGCCCCGCCTTGGAAACTCGCTTTCAAGGTGTTTCAGGATGGGTTTGAACGAATTTTGTTCCCTATTTACAAAATATTCAATGTCAACCAGCGGGTATTTTTTCTTGAAAAGAGCCGTTTTTGACCCATCAAACTTCGTTACGCCCTTTCCTGACAGCTTAACTGGCATGTAAAGCGGGGAATAGGGAAACGTGTCCTTGATCGCTTCAAGGAGATTCCTGAACCCAAGCTCCTTTATGGCCCAATTGATACGCCTTCTCGATAGGGGCACCGTATTTCCAACAACCACTAGGCTCATGGTTTCTGCCATGTCCTCAAGTACGTTTTTTTTGCCGTAAAGGGTGGTCTTTTCGTCTTTTCTATTGCGCAGCCTCACACGGTGCGAGTGCGGGTTGAAGCTCCAACCAGTTATCCTAATAAAGGAGCGAACTAGCTCCGTATCAAGGGCCTGCCTGTTCCAGATTTTTTGCACCCCCCTTTGCCTGAACTGAGAAAGGGCCTTTTCCATGTCCATGGAAGACGTGGTTCGGGCAAACTGCAGCACATGAACAAGCTCATGTTCAAATGCCCGAAAGACGCCTTCAGTGGAGCCAGCAGAGAAAATTCCCCATGTGTTAAAGGCCGAGGAGTCAAAAAAAATGTAGGGACCGCTGGCAAGAGCCAGTGACAGGGCAGATGTGCCAGGCGGAAAACGCACCTCGCCTTTTCTGTAGGTTATGATGGCGCTTGGGCCAGGGCTTAGAAGAGGTTTTGGCGTTCTATCAATGAACATCTTTAACAGCTTAAGCTGTCTTCTGCTGTATCTGCTTGATGGCGAGGCAAGAAACCTTATACCCTTGTAAGTTTCCTGTACCCAGGCTCCTTTGGGAGGCATAACCACGCCAAGCATCCTCAGTTCCTCAAGGGTGTAAGGGGAAAAGGTCTCTTGGTGGTTTGAGACGCCATGCCCTGTAGCTGGGCCATTTCCAGGAAAGGTTATCTCAAGGGTTCCTGCCCTTAAGTCAGCAAAAGGACAATGCAACAAGGCCAAAAATAAGGCAAAAGAAGCAAGTCTTAAGACTGAAAGGTGAAAAATTCGCACTTTTGCCCGAGGCATCTGTGTCAATTTCCTCCTCCCCAAAATAAGACGTTACGTATATATACCGAAAAATAATTTCTAGTCAAATAAATGCGTATTGACAGAACCTGGGGTTCTTCTCCATAATGAATATGAAGCAACAAACAGAAAGGAGGAAGGATATGAGCGTTTACAAGTTTATAGAGCTTGTTGGCACCAGTGAAAAGTCCTGGGAAGATGCCGTGGCGCACGTGGTTGAGACTGCTGGAAAGAGTCTTAAGGATCTAAGGGTTGCCGAGGTCAAGGAGATGGATGTGAAGATAGAAGATGGCAAGGTCGCCCTTTACAGAGTAAAGGTGAGCCTGTCTTTCAAGTACCACCATGGGTAAAAAGGCAGGAAGGCCCTCTGTATTACAAAAAGCCTATTGCTGAGGCCTGAAAGTCTGGCAGCACTAAAGGGATGTCCTGAAAACCCAGGTGTTGTGTAAGTATCTCTGCCAGTATGTTCCTGAAGTCTATGGAATAGGCAAGGTAACGGCCAAGATAGAGCCTGTCCTGGGCTAGTCCCGGCCAGGTCCCGAAGATTCTTCCCTTTACTGCCCCGCCCATGGCCATCCAGCAGGAGGCATTACCGTGGTCTGTGCCTCTGCTGCCGTTTTCCCTGGCCGTTCTGCCAAATTCCGTCATGGTCAGGGTGAGAACGTCTGCTCCAAGTCCGCCAAGATCCGCATAAAATGCGCTAAGGCCCTTTGAGAGCTCTTCGATCCTTGCAGCCTGCCTGGAGGCCTGCTGGGAATGTGTATCCCAGCCGCCATGATCAATGCACACTATCTCAAGGCCGAGCCCCGCCTTAATAAGGCGGGCAGTAAGCATCAGTCGCCTTCCAAAGGAGCCGGAAGGGTAACTTGCACCGTTTTCAGGCTGATAACTTCCTCTTTGGAGGCTTTCCATGAGGTCAAGGTTATCCAGCATCACCAGGCCCTCCCTTTTTAGGAGGCCAAGGTTTTGCCTCTTTCCTTCAACCAGCCCCTGGAGAGCCGACCTGAGCCTGCTCCTGAGCTCCTGTTGAAAGTCACCCTTTCCAAAACCAAATGATGAAAGGTCATCCAGCACGGATGCCGGTGCCTCTCCCTTTAGGGCATGGACAAGGTTTGTGCCTATGCTTGCGGCGCAAAGGGGGCTTTTTTCATCACCCGTCGCTCCAAGATACCTGTTGAGCCACCCGGAGTAGAGCTTCTTGTCAGAGCCGCTTTCAATGATAACCTCGCTGTCAAAGTGGGACCTGCTGGCATTGGGATAGTGAACAGCCGGAAATACGGCAAGCCTGCCCTCCTTGAAAAGGGCGTGGAGGCCTGACATGCGAGGATGAAATCCAAAGAAGC
>JALWYS010000003.1 GCA_027003115.1 Deltaproteobacteria bacterium
TGTTCTGAAGGCGTGCGCTGGATAGTGTTAAAGTCCCATGCCACCGTTTCCAGGCAACAGGTAGAAAGGTTTAAAAAGGTGATGCATCATCCAAACAACCGGCCTGTTCAGCCAATAAACGCAAGACCTATTCTAAAGTAGTTTTTGAAAATAACGGAAAGCTGAAGGGCCAGGCCAGGATTTTATAGGCCTCCTGGCCCTTTTTTTAATTTACTGCTTCAATGGAACTGCCGCCTATATTCAGGCCACATCCTCATCCTCATCCTCATCCTGGTTCATTGATTCACTCTTAAGAAAATCCATCCACCCTTCCATCCCCTCCCCTGTCTTTGCAGAAAGGGTTAGGACAGAAATCCCAGGATTTATTGCCCTTGCACACCGTATGGCCTCGTCAATGGAAAAGTCAAAGTAAGGCAAAAGGTCCATCTTGGTAATGACAAAGAGATCAGAGCCCATGAAGGCCCTTGGATATTTGGCGGGCTTGTCAGAGCCTTCTGGAACAGAGACCATGACAACCCGTTTGTGCTCCCCTAGGTCAAAGGCTGCAGGGCAGACGAGGTTTCCAACATTCTCTATGAATATGAGCCTTGGTGAACCCTTTCCAAGCTCCTTTTCCAGCAGATGAATGCCCTTGTGTACAAGGGTGGCATCCAGGTGGCACGCTCCTCCCGTGGTTATCTGAACGGCAGGTATGCCCTTTGCCCTTATGCGCTGGGCGTCGCGCTCCGTTTCTATGTCTCCCTCTATTACGGCAAAGGTAAACTCACCTGAAAGGAGCTCAGCTGTCTTTTCAAGAAGGGTGGTTTTACCAGCGCCGGGGCTGCTTATGAGGTTGATGGCTCTGGCCCCCATCTCACCAAAGTGCTTTCTGTTTTTTCTGGCAACTGAATCGTTGGCCGCTAGAAGGCTCTTGTTGATCTCAAGAAGTTTACTGTCCTGGTGGCTTGGTTTTGTTGTCTGGCATCCGCATGTATCACACATGGCTACTCCATTTCTATTTGCATTAAAAGTATCTCGTCTCCTCCTGAAGGATAAAGGCTTCCCTTGCCGCAATGGGGGCACCTTTTTTCCTTTGAGAAGAGCTGACCTGGAAGCATATCACCCTTAAAGTCAAGGTCCTCCTTTTCAGCATCCACCTCCCTTTCGCAAAGGTTGCAGCATAACCTTGCCCCTGGCCTTATTATTTCAAGGTGCGCATGGCGAAGTAGCTCCTCATCCTCCTTTAAGACCTCAAAGGCAAAGGTGAAAGAATCCATGACCACCCCGGAAAAGGGGCCTATTTTCACTACTATCCTTATCACCTTCCGGGCCTGGTGTTGGAAAGCAAGCTCTTTTACCTGGGAAAAAAGGCCTTGAACAAGGGAAAGTTCATGCATTTTTTACTTCAAAACCTTCTGACTTGAGATAATCCGTCACAAGCCTTGCCATCTCCTCTACCTTGCCCTCAAGGATCTGAGAAAGCTCCAACGTGGGCTCGATCCTTTGGGGTATGACAAGGAAAAATTCCACCTTGGAAGGGAGCGTGTCCCTCAGCCTGCATATTTCAAGGATCTCCAAAACCCCTATCTGGTGGGGACTTAGGGAGGACTGTATATCACCTGCCCTCACCTTCTTGTGATTGAGCCGCAGGATTTTTCCAGGTTCAAAGCCATCAATCAGGGCCGCATCAATTACAATGGCAAGGTCCGCATCTTCAAAGAAGGGGGCCATGTAGATTCCTGCAGTCCCGCAGTCCACAAGCCTTACGTTTTCCGGAAAGACAAAGTTTCTTTCAAGATGGCGAAGAACGTGGATTCCAAAGCCCTCATCCCCCATGAGGAGGTTCCCAATCCCAAGGACCACTGCCTTTTTCTCATTATCCATCATTAACATATCCTCGGAAGGGGCTCTCCTGTAAGAATTGGAACTATCCTTAGCCCCCCTACCCTGGTTTTAAGAAGCACCTGGGGTCTCTCCTTGGCTTCCCTTTCCCTGACCTCACCTATAATAGCAGCTTCCCTGCCAAGCCTGTGCCCCTTCATGGCCTCAAGAACCTTTTCTGCCGCATCGCGCCTTACCACAACAACGCACTTTCCCTCGTTGGCAAGATACAAGGGGTCAAGGCCTAGAAGCTCACAAACCCCAGATACCTCGCTCCTTACTGGAATGCACTCCTCCCAGATTTCTATGTCTATATTAGATGCCTCTGATATCTCATTAAGCACCGTTGCAAGCCCTCCCCTGGTTGGGTCCCTTAGAAGGCGGATTGCTCCAGGTGCCGTATGGATAATGGCCTCCACAAGTCCGTTCAAAGAGGCGCAATCGCTTTTTATCTCAGCGTCAAAGGGAAGGCCTGAGCGTGAAAGCAAGACGGCTGCCCCATGGTCTCCAAGGAAGCCTGAAACAATGATCTTGTCTCCAGGCCGTGCCCTGTCTATGCCAAGGACCACATTTTCCGGAATTACCCCGATTCCAGAGGTGTTTATGAAGAGTTTGTCCGCCTGCCCCCTTCCCACCACCTTTGTATCGGCAGCAGCAATCATTACGCCTGCCTGGCTGCAGGCCCTTGCGATGGACATCGCAATTTTTTCAATAATGTCCATGTCGAGCCCCTCTTCAAGGATGAGGCCAAGGCTCAGGAACAAGGGCCTTGCCCCCTGCATGGAAAGGTCGTTGACGGTTCCGTGAACGGAGAGGGAGCCGATATCGCCCCCTGGGAAGAAGGGAGGATCAATGACGAAGCTGTCTGTTGTAAAGGCGACCTTGCCTTGCGGAAGATCAATGACAGCGCTGTCCTCCATGCGGGAGAGCACTGGGTTTTCCAGGTGTTTGAGGAATACATCTTCTATGAGCCTTTTGGTTGCAAGTCCTCCGCTTCCGTGATCGAGCAGTATCTTATCCACGCCCGTGGCCTCCATATCTGTAATAGGCAGAACACGTGCCTTCGCTTGACACCATGCAGGGTCCAACCGGGCTCGTTGGCGTACACACCTTGCCAAAAAGTGAACAGTCAAGGGGCTGGGCCCTGGCCCTGATTATCTCTCCACAAAGACAGCCCCTTTTTTCTCTGGCTTCAGGCACGCTGATATCAAAGCGTCTTTCCGCATCAAGATGGGAAAAGTCATCTCTTATGGCAAGGCCGCTTTCCTTTATTGTACCAAGACCCCGCCACCTGGCATCCCTTTTCTCAAAGACCTTTTCCATGAGAGCGCATGCGTTCTGGTTCCCCTCCCATGTGACAGCCCTTTCGTAGACGTTTTCCACCCTGGCCTCCCCTTTAACCTTCTGGCGTATAAGGTGCAAGACGCCCCTCAGGATATCTTCTGGCTCAAAGCCAGCTACCACGCATGGGATATTGAATTCTTGGCAGATTTTTTCATAGGCCCTTGCCCCAATTATGGCGCTTACGTGTCCTGGGCATAAGAGCCCGTCTATTCCAGGTTCCTGGCCCCTGAAAAGGGCGTCAAGGGCGGGAGGCATCACCTTGTGGGTGGAGAAGACCGAAAAGTTTTGGATGCCTCTGGCATCTGCCTCAAGGATGGTTGCTGCAACTGTGGGGGCGGTTGTTTCAAAGCCAACCCCCAAAAAGACCACCTCTTTATCAGGATTTTGCCTGGCAATTTCCAGTGCGCTTGCAGGCGAATAGACGATTTCCACCCTGGCCCCAGCCGCGCGCGCCTTGGCAAGAGATGTGCGTGAACCTGGAACACGGACAAGGTCACCAAAGGTTGCAACAATGACGTCCTCCTTTGAAGAAAATGCAATCATCCTGTCGATGTCTTCCTGGCTTGTCACGCAAACCGGGCAGCCTGGGCCTGAGACAAGCTCCAGGGTTTTGGGTAGAAGAGAGCGCAGTCCGTGCCTGAATATGGACATGGTATGGGTCCCGCAGACCTCCATGAACCTCATGGGAATGGTGGCAAGCTCATCTATTGCACGGACAATCTGCAAAATTTCTTCCACCCTGTTGGGAGATTCAGACTGGCTTTTCATCCCCTTGCCCTTTCGCAACTTCAGCCATGTCTTTAAAAAGCTCAAGGCTCTTTTCCGCCTCATCCCTTGAAAGGGTATGTATTGCAAAGCCTGCATGGACTATTACAAAATCGCCAACCTCAGGCATGCGGTCAACTATGTCAAGCCGTACCTGCACCCTTGTGTCCTGGGCCTCAACCTGGGCCAGTGGCGGGTCGAGAAAGTCACCTGGTGTTCCTGTTATCTCCTTTACTTCCATAGGAATTGCCAGACACATAACCTGTTCTCCTGATGAAAAAATCCAAAATCGTAGTTAATTTTGCATGATGTTAGCCGCTACGAAAGCCTGCCCAAGGCTTATTCCACCGTCATTTGAGGGCACCTTCCTGTTAATATAGCACTGGATGCCCCTTTTTTCGAAATAATCCAGAAAACCCTGGATGAGGACCCTGTTCTGCATGCAGCCTCCGCTCAGTACTACCTGGTCTATTCCCTCTTTTTTGCAGATGGCTTCAGAAATCCTTGAAAAACCCGCTACTACCATGCAGTGAAAAAAAAGCGAAAAATCCCCGGGCCTTTTTGGTGCCTCATGTAACATATTTTCCCAAAGGGGCACCCAATTGAGCTCAAGGAGTCTGTCTTTTTCCCTAATGAGCCTTTCATCATTGAGACAGTGGTCAAAGGCGTCTGTCCTGTTTATGTAGGTATCGCCTAGAATGTCTTCGCAAAGGGCCTCAAGTTGCATGGCCGCCTGTGCCTCATAGCTGTTTTCTAAGCAAAGGCCAGAAAGGGCAGCCGCTGCATCAAAGAGCCTTCCAAGGCTTGAGCACAAGGGACTGTTTATCTTCCTGATTATCATCTCCCTAATAAAATCAAAGGCAGCGTCTCCTTTATGGGTCTTGAGATGTGCCGGAAAGGTGGCTTCCCCTCCATGGGACTTAAGCAGGGTTGAAATAGCAGCTCTCCACGGGCTCTTTGCACATGCGTCCCCGCCTGGAAGCCTGAAGGGCCTTAGCCTTCCCCTTCTTTCAAAACCAGTTTTGGTACAGATTAGCACCTCTCCGCCCCAGATGGTCCTGTCTGTTCCAAGGCCTGTCCCGTCAAGGCAGATGGCAACCACTGGCCCCTTTAGATGGTGTTCTGCCATTACAGAGGCAGCATGGGCAAAGTGGTGCTGGACCCTTATAACTGGAAGAGACGTCTCTAGCGCGTACCTTGTGCTCATATAGTCTGGGTGAAGGTCGCAGGCCACCACCCTTGGCTCAACTTCCAGGAGGCCTGAAAGATGGCTTATGTTTTTCCTGTAAAAGTCAAGGGTGGCCCTGGTTACAAGGTTTCCTATATGCTGGCTGAGATAGGCCCTGCCTTCTTTTATGAGGCAAAAGGTGTTTTTGAGCTCAGCTCCTGCTGCCAGGATCCCTGTGGCCTTTACAGGAAAGGGCAAGGGGGCAGGGGCATATCCCCTTGATCTTCTGATGAAATAGTGGCCTCCAGGGAAGGTCCTTAAAACGGAATCATCAACGCCTGTAAAGATGTCCCTGTTGTGCATCAAAAAGCCGTCCACAAAGCCTGAAAGGCGAGAGAATGCCTCGTCATTTGACGTGCAAAGGGGTTCGTCCTTGGGGTTTCCGCTTGTCATAACAAGGGCCTCCGGGCAGCCCTTTACCATTAGAAGTAGGTGATGAAGCGGGGTGTAGGGAAGCATTATGCCAATATCCCCAATGCCCGGTGCAACAAGCCTTGAAAGGCCGGCCTTTTCTTTCCTTTTCAAAAGCACGATGGGGGCTGTGAAGGAGGTGAGAAGGCCTTTAGCGTTTTGGTCTATAATGGCTAGCCTTTTTGCTGTCTTAAAGTCCCGAACCATTATGGCAAGAGGCTTAAAGGGACGATTCTTCCTCTTTCTAAGTAGTGAGATGGCAACATCTGAGAAGGCGCTGCAGGCAAGGTGAAAGCCGCCAAGACCTTTGATGGCAACGATCCCGTCTCTTTTTATGAGTTCAACAGCCCTTTCAAGGGGCTGGTCAATATCCTTTTCCCCTGAAAGATCCATGAAAAAGGGCCTTGGGCCACAATTCGGGCATGCGTTTGGCTGTGCGTGAAATCGCCTGTCCAAAGGGTCTTCGTATTCCTGCTGGCACCTTTTGCACATGACAAAGGACTTCATGGAGGTAAAGGGTCTGTCGTAGGGAAGGGCCTTTATTATGGTGTATCTTGGTCCGCAGTTGGTACAGTTGGTAAAGGCGTAACCATGGCGCCTGTCAGCAGGGTCAAGTATTTCATTTAAACAGTCCTGGCAGGTGGCAATGTCTGGGGAAATCTCAGTGGCCACCTTGCCGCCCTTGGTGCTCTTTACGATTCTAAAATCCCTGAAATTTCCCGGTGCGGCAGGTCTGATCTCTACAGAGTCTATGCGGGCAAGGGGTGGGCACCTTGAGGTAAGAAGCCTGGAAAATTTGTCAACAATGGTACCTTTGGCCCTTAGTCTGACAACAACCCCCTCTTCATTGTTTGATACCTCTCCTTTTAGGCCAAGCCCGGTTGCCAAACGGTAGACAAAGGGCCTGAATCCCACGCCCTGGACAATTCCCCTTATTCTTATTTCAACGCCTTGGCCTTCCATATTTTCTTTCCATCTTCACATGGGCCTGTTCCATTCTTCTTGGTAATGGGAGTCTTGTTCCTCCATGTCAGTCACCTTTTTCTGTATCACAAAGCGAAGTGGGCACTTTTCTTCCTCAACCTTTTCATGGATCTTGGGCCAAATGTATTCCACAGCCTTGGAAACCGTTGGGAAAATGTTTTCCGGCCCGATTTTCCTGTAAAGGGACGAACGTTCAAGCACCTCCAGTATCTGCTCCTTAAGACCGCTGAAGTAAACCTGGTAACCTGCCGCCCTGAGCCTTTCTACTAAAAGCTCCAGGGCCTCCTCCCCCGAGGCGTCTATGATGTTTATGCCATTACATTTGAAGATTATGGCCTTGAGTTCAGGCATTTCCCTTACGATTTTTAACACCTCGTCTTCAAGGTATCCGATATTTGCAAAGAAAAAAGGTCCGTCGAATCGGATGATCGCCATGTGCCTGCACGTATCCAGGTTGAATTTCCTGGCATTTCTGAAATGGCCGTCCTTCCACAGCGATAGAACTGCAATGGACGGGCGCATGAGTCTGTAAAAGAATACACCCAGACTGAGGACTACCCCTAGCATGACGCCCTTGTCCAGGTGGGGAGCAAAGGCAAGGGTGGCAATAAAGGTGATGATGCAGATAATTCCGTCAGATACGGATACCCGAAAGATGTGTTTTACGCCCTTTATGTTTATGAGGCCAAGTACAGCCATCATTATCACAGCAGCCAGAACGCTTTGTGGCAGGTAATAGAGAAACGGGGTAAGAAACAGCATGACTATCACCACCACCACGGAAGCAAATATGTTTGACAACCCCGTTTTTGCACCTGCCTGGAAATTGACAGCAGAGCGGGAGAAGGAGCCAGAGACCGCGTAACTCTGGAAAAAGGAGCCTGTTATATTGGCAAGTCCCTGGCCCACCAGCTCCTGGTTAGGGTCGAGTCTCTGACCTGATTTTGCCGCCATGACCTTGGCAATGGATATTGCCTCCATGAAGCCAACAAGGGAGATGACAAAGGCGGGAAACAGCAGTTTCCTGGCCACGTCCAGGTCCCAGCAGGGCTTGGAAAAACTAGGCAGGCCTCTGGGTACGTGTCCCAAAACGGCGCCTCCTCCTGAGAGCACCAGACGATCAAGGGAAAGAGGGGTGTTTCCGGCCTTTATTCTCCAGACATGCCAATCTGTCTGGACCCCGTAAGGAACCCTGTATCTTTGGTGATACCGGACGGAGCCATCTCTTTCTTTAACCTCCACGAATTCGTATTCCATGAGCTTTGCCCGCAGGTTTACCAGCCTTCTTTTTGCATCTGCAATGAACTCGTCAATGACCCCTGCCATTAGATGGAGAGAGAGAATCTGCTTGGGGCCGATACTGGATATGGGAACCTGGGACTCCCTGCGGTTTTTTTCTAGGTTTTCTTCAATAAGGGATGAGGGGGTTAGCATCCTGCTTGGATGGCACCTGCTGCAAGGTTGGCTTTTTTCCTTTTTAATTTTTTGTATCTCTGGTTTCAGAACGGAACGGGTCTGGTTAAAGGTCGCGATGGTGGAAAGCTGCCTGTTAAATTCCTTTATGAGCCTGGGAAGTTCCGGGCAAACGATTTGTTTCACGTTTACCACCTTGTCCTGGCCGTAATTACATTTCCAGGAAATGAGGGTTGTTATTGCCACGGCAATTAGCACATACGGCAGCCTGGGGTTGAGCCATCTGAGAAACAGCATTCCACCGAGCGCCCCGGCCCCTAAGGCAATTGTGGGCCAATAGACGTAATCAAGGGCCTGCTGGATGGTATGCCAGACTGTTTCAAAATGGTGTGGGGCCTTTTCCACCGGGACTCCGAGAAATTTTCCAAGCTGACTGGTGGCGATTACGATGGAGGCCGCATTGGTAAATCCGAGAAGCACCGGATGGGAAAGGAGATTAACGATTACCCCGAGATGCAGAAGGCCCAAGCCGAACTGGACGATTCCAACTAGAAGGGCAAGGAGTATTGCATATTCTATATAGCCCTGACTGCCTGCTACAGCCATGGGTTCCAGGGCCGCTGCGGTCATCATGGAGACCACTGCAACAGGCCCTGTGGCAAGCTGCCTGCTCGAACCAAAGAGGGCGGCCACTATGGGCGGCAAGAAGGATGCATACAGGCCGTAATAGGGAGGAAGACCGGCAAGCTGGGCGTAGGCCATGGACTGGGGAATGAGCACCAGAGCTACGGTGAGTCCACCTACCAGGTCATGACGGAGCGTGTCGGTGTTGTATTTTGCCATCCAACCGATGGCTGGCAAGAACTGTCTCATGATCCCCCTTATCCGTGCAATTGGACTTCTTTTTTTTCAGCGTCAGAATTCGTCCTGTTTCTGGACAGCCTGCAGGCCAAAAATGCCCCAAGAGCTTGCAGCTTTATATCGCGCTAAGCCACCGACTGCAGATACATCCAGAGTTCACCGGTTTCAACTAGGCAAACTCTGGATGTCAGAATCAAAGCTATTTTTCAAAGGGTATCTTTTCGAGTTCCTCAATCGGACATTCCAAGTCAGCTGGCATCATCTTTGAGCCGGAAAAGGCACCGGAGATAATGGCGTCCGGCGCCTTGAAGTCGTTCCAGATGGCAATGTAAAGATGAACCATGATGAAGAAAATGAAGAACCAGTTCAGAAGATAGTGGATCAACCGTGCCTGCTGAGGGGTACCGAACAAGTCATGACCCATCCTTGCCACCATGGGCGTTTCAGGGTAGAGCAGGTACAGTCCCGTCAACCCCATTATCACACCGCAGATAAACAATATAAAATAAATGGTGCCTGCAAGAATGGTATGCCCCATCCTGCACTCGTGCTCATCTGTCAGGTAAAGATAGAATTTTATGTTGTGCACGAGTGATTGGAGGTTCCTTTTGTTAATGGGCAGGAAATCCGTGGGACGCTCATACTGGTTTCCTGCAAAAAAGAGGTAAAATCTTACCAAGAGTGCGCATATGAAAAAATAACCGGCACAAAAGTGCCAATATCTCAAGGTGGCCATGATGTACTGCGGTTTGAATTCTGCCCACTTGGTGGTTATAGGCGGATAATGGATATAGATGCCAGTAAGTACCAAAATAAAAGTGCTGAAGGCAAGGGTCCAGTGAAACAGCCTTAGGGTGCCGCTCCACACGAAGACCCTGTAATATAATCTGGGTTCCTTTCTAATCATGGTTACGCCCTCCTTTTAGAGCACTTTTACTGTTGAAAATTCTCTCCTGTTGGGGTCCATAAGATGAACCGCACAGGCGATGCATGGATCAAAGGAATGGACAGTTCTAAGTACTTCCAAGGGCTTTTCAGGTTTTGCAACAGGGTTCCCTACAAGGGATGACTCATAGGGGCCCATGTAATCCTTAGAGCATCTGGGACTTACATTCCAGGTGGAAGGCACTACACACTGATAGTTTTTAATCCTTCCATTTCGTATTACAATCCAGTGAGAAAGAGCGCCCCTGGGGGCCTCATGAAAACCAAAACCTCTTATTTCTCCGTCCGGAAATTTTGGCGGATTTTTGTAGGGATATATCTCCAGATCCCCCATGCCGATATTTTTCACGAGAAGGTCAAGGTGCTTAAGGCCGTAATCTGCTATCATGGCGGCCCTGATGGCGCGGGCAAGATGCCTGCCAGGCGTGGACTGAAGGGCATTCACACCTACCCTGGTTCCTGCTATTGCCGAAACCTTTTTTAAAGAAAAATCTACCCATTTTCTGGTTGCCTCATGCCCGCTCACATAACCTACCAGCACGGCAGATAGCGGGCCTACTTGCATGGGCTGCCCGTTGAAGCGCGGTGCCTTTGCCCAGGAATATTTTCCATTACCATCAAAATCCGTGTAGTCAGGTTCGGTTTCTTCATTCCAGGGGTGTCTGGTCCAGTCGCCTCTGTACCAGGAATGTACAATAGATTCGGCCACATTATCCCTGAAGTATTTGTCATTAAAGGAGCTTATTGGAGTAAAATCCTTGAGATCGGATCCGAATATGGTGCCTCCTGGCAGGTCAAATCTCGTTCCTTTGGAATCAAGGGGCAGATCGGGCACGGCCAGGTAGTTGGTAACGCCTTTGCCGTACGCCAGCCACTCCTTGTAAAGGGCACCTATGGCTATGACATCAGGCAGATATACCTGTTGAACAAACTGCCTGACCTCCTGCAGCAGCTGCTTGGCCTGCATGAGCTTGTCCATGTTAAGGGTTGCCAAATTGTCCGGATTTACGGCTAGTGCAACTCCTCCGACTATAACCGTCTGGATGTGAGGGTTTTTCCCGCCGAATAATGCAACTACCTGGTCTGCCTTTCTCTGATACTCAAGGGCCTGGAGATAATGAGAGACGGCCATAAGATTTGCTTCAGGTGGCAGTTTCATGGCTGGATGTCCCCAGTAGCCGTTCTGGAACGGTCCCAGTTGTCCGCTCTCGACCAGGGCCTTGAGCTTTTCCTTTACCGCCTGAAAACGGCTTTTTCCGTTGTCAGGCCATGGAGAAAGGGACTGGGCAAGCTCTGCGGTCTTGCCAGGGTCGGCATCAAGTGCCGAAACCACGTCAATCCAGTCCAGGGCAGACAGATGGTAGAAATGGACGATGTGGTCGTGCATTGCATGGGCACAGAGTATGATGTTCCTGACATATTGGGCATTCAGGGGAACGCCTATGCCAAGGGCGTTTTCAACAGCCCTCACAGAAGCGATGGCGTGAACGGTAGTGCATACGCCGCATATTCTCTGACAAAATGCCCAGGCATCTCGGGGGTCCCTTCCCTTCAGAATAACCTCTATGCCCCGCCACATCTGGGGAGACGCCCATGCATTGGTAATTTTGCCTCCCTCTACCTCCACATCTATCCTTAAATGGCCTTCAATTCTGGTAATGGGATCAACAGTGATCTTGGTAGCCATTTTCTCCTCCTACTTTTCGTCATCTTTTTTTTGGCTGCTGCCCTTTACGGAAGAAAAAATTTTCTTGCCGACACCCACTGCGGCATGGGCTGCAATAACTGCGGCAGCACCGCCTACTGCCACCTCTCCGATTTTCTCAGCCTGCTCCCTTATACCGCCACCAAGCGGTATGTATATGCCCGGAAGATGTTTGTAAATGGGCATCATGGTATCCCAAAAGCCGGGCTCCGTGCAGCCTATGCAGCCATGGCCTGCGCCTACTGGCCATGCGCCGACATTGCAAAAACGTTCCACTGAACAGTTGGAATAGGTTACAGGCCCCTTACATCCTACCTTATAAAGGCAGTAGCCTTTCTTGTGCCCCGGGTCTCCAAAGCATTCAACAAAACGGCCCTCGTCAAAATGGGGTCTTCGTTCACAGTGGTCGTGGATCTTTCTGCCATAGGCGAACTTGGGCCTGCCAAGTTCGTCAAGCTCTGGGGGACGTCCGTATGTCAGTATCTGGACCACGGTAGCAAGAAAATTTTCCGGATTCGGGGGGCAGCCAGGAATATTGATAATAGTCTGGCCTTTAACAATATCCTGCACGCCGACTGCGCCTGTAGGGTTGGGCTTGGCAGCCTGAACGCCTCCAAAAGCGGCACATGTACCGATGGCTATGACCATCTTGGCCCTAGGTGCAACCTCCGTAACGATATCCAGTGCAGTCCTGCCTCCAATCTTGCAGTAGATGCCGCCGTCCTTGGTGGGAATACCGCCTTCCACGACACATATGAATTTACCTGTATTCTTTTTGATGGCATTGCGAAGGTTTTCCTCTGCCTGCTTGCCCGCTGCAGCCATCAGCGTTTCATGGTAATCAAGGGATATGAGGTCCAGGATCAAAGTGGCAATATCCGGCCTTGCAGAGCGCAAAAGCGATTCTGAACAGCCTGTACACTCCTGGAAGTGCAGCCATACCACAGGCGGTCTTTTGGGAGACATGGCTGCTTCAACCATTTTAGGGACTACATCGGGTGAAAGTCCCAGGGTAGCAGCAGCCAAGGCACAGCCTTTAAGGAAGGTTCTGCGGCTGACACCGCCTCCGACAAAATCTTTTGTGTGATCATTATTGGACATCTCTGGCCTCCTTTGTTATCTAAAGATTTTATCCAATGAAAACGGTATAGTTACGATTGCATCAACATAATGACGATCTGAAAACAGGCCGTTTTCTTCTGGTGTCAGGTTGAATTCATATGCATATCCCACGGTTAACCATTTGGTCAGAGGGAATCTTGCTCCAATTGCCATGGTGGCAAAATTTCTGTGTTCGCTACTGTTTTCCCCGCCCAGGTTGATTATGTCACAGCCATTGAAGGTGGCTATGCTTGCAACGAGGTCGTCTTCCTGCGATGTTCCCAGGGTCTTAGAAATGGTGTTGCCAAGGCCCTCATCCTTGACGGCCTGCCTGATGTAGTCCTCTCTATTGCCTGCCTTTATGGTGTAGAAATGGTTTATTTCTATAAGGGGATGGAACCAGCGAAAGACCTCATAACTTGCGTGCCATGAATCAAAAAAGAGATAGTTTTCCTCAGATGAATCAAAGGGAATGACAAAGCCCAGGGAGCCGGCAAGCTCAAGCTTTTCAAATCCCTTGAGGAATAGAAGAGAAGGGGCTAGGTTTCCGTCTCCATTTCCCTGAAAGACCTGGTCACTGCCAGTTGCAAATTCATAAATAATTCTTCCAGAAAGAACTGTTTGGGTCTTTGGTGAGTAGTAAAAGGAATACTGAAGGCCTGCAGCCAGATCAATCCATCCATCGTGGTCACTAAGAGTATTGTCAGGGCGGCAGTTTATGTAGCCGCTTTTAACAGCAAGAATGGAAAGGCGTTCGTTTATTGAAACACCGGCCTGTACGGCAAGGCCTCTAACGTGTCCGTCAAGAGGCAGGTCCTTTACTCCCAGGGCGTTATCCACCACTGTATCCACCCTGGAGGGAAGGTGTTGGTACATGAATACCGGCCTTACAAAGGTTTTATTCAATGCCCCACCAACGGTATAAACCGGGTTGCTCATGGGCATTATAAATCTGTCAAAATCCCCTGCCCATGAAAGGCCGCATAGAAGTAAAAACCAACCAACAACTAGTGTCATGATAGCATGACATTTTTTCATTGGCAAGCCTCCTCTCGTTTTTTTGTTTTTTCAGATGTTGACTTCCAATGCATTTTTATTGCATACTAAATTAGTATTGATGTGAATTTTTTAAAAATAGAAATTGCAAAATGTGTTCCAAAAAAGAGACATATAGTATTCTTGAGTGCGGTTTAGAGCGAAGAGAATGGTAAGTCTGGTTGGGCAAAGCCAACAGATAAAGGAGGTGAGAGACCTTATTGAAAAGGTGGCCCCTCTTGATGTCCAGGTGCTTGTTACAGGAGAGACTGGAACTGGCAAGGACGTTGTTGCCAGGATGATTCACGAGAAAAGTCGCAGGAAAAAGGGACCTTTCGTGCCGGTGAACTGTGGTGCCATTCCTGATTCTCTTATGGAGTCGGCCCTTTTCGGTCATGAAAAGGGGGCCTTCACCGGTGCAACAGGCAGAACCAAGGGCTTTTTCGAAGAGGCCTTTGGAGGCACCCTGTTTCTGGACGAGATTTCAGAGGGATCTCTTGCCCTGCAGACAGCACTTCTAAGGGTCCTCCAGGAGGAAATTTTTTTTAAGATAGGTTCAACCCGTCAGCAAAAGGCAGACTGCAGGATTATCGCAGCAACCAACAAGGATCTCAGGTTGCAAGTGAGCAAGGGCGCCTTTAGAGAAGACCTCTACTTCAGACTCAATATTTTCGAGATAAAAATGCCTCCTTTAAGAGACAGGGCTGAAGACATCCTTTTCCTGGCGGAATATTTTTTGAAAAAGATATCAAGGAAATACAGTAAAGAGGTCCTGGGGCTTTCGAGAGAGGTAAAGGACATTTTTAATTCTTATCACTGGCCAGGAAATGTCCGGGAGCTGTTCCATGTATTAGAAAGGGCCCTGATTGTTGAAAGAGCCTCTATTTTGACCCCTTCTTCACTTCCAAAATACCTCCGGGACAGAATAGAGCCCATGTTTTCGCCTGAAAAACAGGGGTCATTAATGTATCATGGGGATGAATCAGCCAGAGATCTCATCTATCACCTGCCTATAACAGAGGCCAAACGGCGCTTTGAGAGAATGTATCTGGAGAGGCTTCTAAGCAAGACAAGGGGAAACATTTCATTGGCTGCCAACATCGCAGGTATCAGGAGACAGAATCTTTACCGAAAACTGGAACAGCTGAATATTGACCCTGCAAGGTTTAGAAAAAGGGCTAGGAAAGGAATGAAAGATGGGCCCGTCAGGTAAAAGCGGTCAGGGGGCATCGGTCTTGGTGGTTGGTGCTGGTATCTCTGGAATCCAGAGTGCCCTGGACCTTTCTAAAATGGGTTTTTATGTTTATCTGCTGGAAAAGGCCGAGGTGGTGGGAGGTATGCTCCTAGGGCTTGGACGCACATTTCCCACTGGTGACTGTCCGACGTGAATAATTTCCCCCATGCTTGCCCAGTTAGGGCTAACACAAAACATCGAAATAATTACAAAGGCCGAGGTGGTGGAATGCAGTCATGAGCAGGACATTTACAAGGTCAGGATACGTCAGAATCCGAGGTATGTGGATCCAGCGAAATGCGTATCTTGTGGTCTTTGCGAGAAAAAATGTCCTGTTTTTGAGACGCCTTTGTCACCTTTTTATGACAGAAAGCGGCCTGCAATCCACCTTCCTGCCATGAATGCCGTTCCACGCGGATATGTCATTGATGAAAAGGCCTGTCTGTTTTTCAGAGACGGCTCCTGCCGGATATGCGAAAGGGTCTGCCCCAAAGGGGCTGTGAACTTGCAGCAAAATGCAAAGGAGATGGAGCTTGACTGCCAGGGTATAATCCTCTCTCCCGGTGCAGACTCCTTTGTTCCTGATGCCCTTGAAAGGTATGGGTACGGCAGACTCAGAGATGTTGTTTCCAATATGGAATTTGAGTCGCTTCTTGATCCAGGAGGGCCTACACTGGGGAAAATCAGGAGACCCTCTGATGGAAGAACTCCGCTGTCAATAGCATGGATCCAATGCGTAGGCTCAAGGCAGCTTGCCCCGGTTAACAGACCGTACTGTTCCAGTGTTTGCTGCAGTGCAGCCATAAAGCAGGCCCTTACGGCAAAACAGCTTATCGAGCCTGCTCCCAAGACGGACATCTTCTTCATGGATATCAGGACCCATCAAAAGGGTTCTGAAAGATTTTACAGGAATGCCAGGGAAAAGGGCGTAAATTTCATAAACTCTCGTCCCCATGGGGTGTGTCTCATGGATGACGGCAGTCTTGTTATTGATACCTATTCCCCATCAGAGGGCAGGAAAAGCCGTTTATACGACATGGTGGTTCTCTCCACAGGGCTTTTTGCAGGCAAGGCCCTTAGAGATATCTCTTGGAAATTCGGGCTCGACTGTGACCAGTTTGGATTCAATCAGTCCCCTGGACCGCAGGTTGAGGCCACAACGCGAAAACGTATATTTGCTTCTGGAACCTTTAACGGACCAAAGTCCATACCGGCTGCTGTCATGGAAGGTTCTGCAGCCGCTGCTCTTCTGCGAAGTACCTTTGGTCAAAGAGCCATTATAACTACTCGTGAACAGGAAAAAGACCAGCTCATGAGGCCCGCGCCTATTCCCCTTGAGCCGACAAGGATAGGGGTGTTTGTCTGCCACTGTGGCACGAATATACGCAGCCTCGTGGATACAGAGCAGCTAGCCAAATCAGTAGCTGCCATGGCCAAAGGAGTAATCTTTGGCAGGACCCTTGCCTTTTCCTGCGCGCCAGACGGGGCCCAGGCCATAGAGAAGGCCATCAGGGAAGAGGGCGTGAACAGGGTGGTTTTAGCTGCATGCAGCCCCAGGTCCCACGAAACAGTGTTTCAGCAGGCCCTTAAAAGGGCAGGTCTTGATCCTTCCATGCTTGTGGTTGCCAATATCAGGGAGCAGGTGGTGTGGGCCCATCAAGGGGACCCTGAAGGTGCGTTTGCCAGGGCCCTTGATCAGATAACCATGGCAGTAGAAAAGGCACGCCTTATGGTACCTTACGAGGAAAGGCAATACAGGCCCCAAAAAGCGGCACTGGTCCTTGGCGGCGGCATAAGCGGCATGACAGCCGCTGCCCTTCTGGCAGAATCCGGAATCAGGGTAAGCCTTGTAGAAAGAAGCGACCGTCTCGGGGGCAATGCGCACGCCCTTTTAAGGACCTGGAGGGGCCATGATGTCAGGAGGTTGGTGGTGGATCTGGAGAGGCGGCTTAAGAACAGCCCGCTTGTTTCAGTATATCTCGATTCCCAATTGGAAGGCATCCAGGGGACCACTGGCAATCTGACTTCATATGTAAAGATGGCTGACTCTGCTTCCTTGAAAGCACTTGAACATGGCGTTCTGATCCTTGCCACAGGCGCCAGAGAGGCTCGTCCAAGAGGATACTACTATGGAAGGCATCCAGGGGTCTTGACCCACCAGGACCTTGATCGCCTGCTAATGGAAAAGGGCGTAGAGGCCATGAATAATGCCAGGTGCGCGGTGTTTCTTCAGTGTGTGGAATCGTGCGATAGCAACAGGCCCTATTGCAGCAGGGTTTGCTGCACACATGCCATTACCAGGGCAGTGCATCTGAAAGAAAGGCTTCCCAATCTGGAGATATACATCCTGTACAAGCATATGAGGACCTATGGGCTTAGAGACGAGTATTACAGGAAGGCGAGGCAGCTTGGCATCAAGGTGCTAAGGTTTCCAGAGGATCAGCCTCCGGAACTCGAGCTTTTTACCTCCATTATGGAAAATGGTAGGCCAGCAAAAAGGCTTCGGCTTACGTTTTTTAATGAAACCTTGAACAGGGACATAGTTCTGAGGCCTGACTATCTTTTCCTTGCATCTGCCATAGAACCTGACAGAGAAAACAATGAACACCTGTCCGCTCTGTTAAAATTACCCCTTGGCCAGGACGGATTTTTCCAGGAGATACATATGAAGCTCAGGCCTTGCGAGCTCAGGCGCCAGGGCTTCTTTGTGGCAGGGCTCGCCCACTATCCCAAAGAGGTTGAGGAGTCCATGAGCCAGGCTGCCGCTGCAGCTTCAAAGGCCTTGGCCTTTCTTTCCATGGACAAGGTGACCCCGGGGGGTAAGGTGGCAATGGTTAGGGCGGAAAGGTGTGACGGCTGTGGTCTCTGCCTGGACGTATGCAAAGAAGGGGCTATATCCCTTTGCCAGTTTGTCTTTGGGGGCGAGGTAAAATATATGGCAGAAATAGATGATTCTCTGTGCAATGGATGCGGGTCATGCGTGGGGGTCTGCCCCAAGTATGCCGTTGGTGTGCCTGGCTACATGCCCCAGGAAATAGTCGCCCAGATAAACGTTCTTTTGAGGTCCAAGAATGAAAAAAACTGAATTCAAACCCAGGTTATTGTGTTTCATGTGTCAGTGGTGCGGCTACAGCGCTGCGGATCTTGCAGGCACCAGCAGAATCCAGTACCCGGCCTCTGTCCGGGGAATAGAGGTTGCCTGTTCCGGGATGGTGCATCCTGAATGGGTAGTCAATGCACTCCTTGGCGGCCTGGACGGAGTTATGATCTTTGGGTGCCACCCAGGCCAATGCCATTACGGTTCTGGCAACGAGTTAGCCCTTGCCAGGAGTGAGATCATTACCGAGACCCTTCTTGACATGGGTATAGAGGAGGAGCGTTTTGCCCTGGTGTGGGTTGCTGCCTCAGAGGCCAGAAGGTTTGCCCAGGCGGTAAGTGGCATGACCGAGACACTGAGGCAGCTTGGGCCCAACAAGGTTTCGGCTCCAGTTTCAATCGTCCCGGAAAAGCCTCTCTACGCAGGGGGAGAGCATGGGTTCGTCCACAAGGTTGAGGAAAAGAACTTTTACTGGGACGGCAAGGTTTACAATGATCATGTTTCTGCGCAAAAGGCCATATCCAGATACCTTGACAGTGACTTTGAGGCAAAGCTCGTTCCTTGTAAGGGCAAGATACTGATCTATACAAGGAGGGAGGTCTCAGGGCGGAAAAGGCCATGAGAGAAACCATTGAAACAGGAAGGAGACAGGGCCGCCTTCTGGACTTTTTAAAGGAGCATGTAGGCAACTCATCCATTGAGACATGCCTTGGTTGCGGTTCCTGCAGCAACGTCTGCGCAGTCTCAGGCAAGGCGGGCATGGACCCTTGCATGTTCATGCAGATGATTCTGGCAGAGCAGCAGGAAGAGGCTTTGAACGCCTCCTGGCTATGGTACTGTTCCCTTTGCGGCACCTGCAGCACGGTCTGCCCAATGTCCATTGATATTCCTGCCGTGATTTCCCTTTTCAGGTCCCTTAAGGCTGATGAGATGCTGCCAGTTCCCTTGAGGAAAAGGCTGGAGAAGTGGATTTCCACGGGGAACACCTGTTCCTTACTTCCTGGAGATTACCTCGATCTTGTAAGTATTGGTCAAGAAAGCCTAAGAAAACGAACAGGGAGTAGTGACTTAGAAATACCAGTAGATAAAAAGGGGGCAAAGGTCTTGCTTCTATTGGACCCGGAGGTTCTCAGGCAAAGGCCTTCCATCCTGGCAGATTACGCACTGATCTTTTTCACGGCAGGGGAAAGTTGGACCATTTCGAGCGTGCCCCTTGGTACGGCAGACCTTTCCCTGGTTACTGGTGAGGATGAGCTTGGCAGGGTTTGGCTTCGTAAGGTCAGTGGCCTTACTGATTTTCTTGAAACAGAAACGGTTTTGATAGACGATTGCCATAACAGGCTCTCATCCTTCGGTGTTGGTGGCCTTCATAAAAAAATTTCCAAGCCCTTTAACGTTACGACCATGCCCGCTCTTGTCTCAAGGTACATAGAAATGGGTAAAATTGAGATAAAAAGTCCCCTTTCCATGACAGTCACCTACCAGGAGCCTTGCTCAAGGTTGGATGGGCTAGGGCAGCAGGATTTAATGGCCCTGTGTAAAGCTATTTGTAGGGACGTTGAGGACATGGCCCGGCCTGTAATAAACTCTGCCTGTTGTGGGGGCAGCCTTTTAAGGGCAGGTCTTGAAGGGGAGATGGAGGGTTTTTATGCAGCCAAGTCAAGGGAGCTTGCCAGGATGAAGTCTGAGGCCGTGGTGACCTTTTGTGCCACCTGTTTCCTGCAGTTTTTGAGACTTTGTAAAAGGGGCATGGTGAGTCAAAATGTGTTCTTTTTCCCTGAGGTTCTTTCATCCTGCATCTCGTAACTGTCCTTTAGTTTGCGGTCAATGCCGTTGCACAATATGGACCCAGGCATTAACTTTGTGTTTAGTTCTTGTTCCCGGAAAAATTTTGAGGGGCGGCCACCATGTTTGAAAGACTCCTTCTGGCAGATGATCTGAGATCAAACATCTCCCACCTTTCCGCCTGCCTTCCTGGGAAAAGCCTTGGTGTTAAGAAGGTAATCCTGTGTCACGCCATAAACCCTCCCAAGGACATGCTCCTTGATCAAGGCTTTGTGAGCAGGATAGAGGTGGAGCTGGAAGAGCGGGCAAAGGCCTTGAGTGAAGGCGGTCTTGAGTGCAGGGTGGAGCTTGTAAGGGGGGAGCCAGGAAGGGCCATTCTTGAGCTTGCTGAAAAACATAACGTATCCATGATAGTCATGGGTTCACACCACCGCGGTGGGCTCAGGGGTTCTCTCATAGGAAGTGTCAGCTATTCCATACTGCATGAAACCGTCCGCCCCACCTTTCTCTTGCGCATGGGGCCATCCGGTTCGGCAGGAAGCAGCACTGACAAGACGTGCAGCAGGCACATACTCTATCCTACGGATTTTTCAGAAACCGCAGAGGAGGCCTTTTTGCTCCTTGAAAGGATCGCCACTGCATACAAGGCACAGGTGACCCTGTTCCACGTCCACGACAAGACACGGATCGATCCATATCTTAGACACATGCTCCCTGAGTTTGACAGGGAGGACAAGGAGCGGCTCAAGAGGCTAAAGGAGCATCTTGAGGCCAACGGCTCTGGCCCCTGTTCTTTTCAGGTCTCCTACGGGGTGCCGGCCCAAAGGATACTCCAGCTTGCAAACAGTGGCGAGTACAGCCTCGTGGTCATGGGTTGCCAGGGCAGGGGTTTCATACCTGAGATATACCTTGGGAGCACTGCTAACGCGGTTGCAAGATGCGGGGAAATTCCAGTGATATTTGTCCCAAGAAGAAGACAGGGAACAGGATGGTAGAAAAGGTTAAAGGCTTATGGTGAACCAGCAGGTAGCACAGAAATTCTATAAAACCGCAGACCTGTTGGAGATATTGGGAGAAAATCCCTTCAGGGTCAGGGCGTACAGAAATGCCGCCAGGACCATAGAGTCCCTGGGAAGGGATCTTTCCGAGATGGTCGCCCAGGGCGAGGACCTTACGAAACTTCCCGGTATTGGTAAGGACCTTGAGGAAAAGATAAAGGAGATAATCGAAACAGGTTCTTTCTCCAAGCTCAGGGAGCTTGAGGAAAAGGTTCCGCCAGGCCTGGTGGAGCTTTTGAAGGTGGAGGGCCTTGGGCCAAAGAGGATAAAGACCCTCTATGACACCCTTGGCATAACTACCCTTGAGGAGCTTCGGGAGGCTGCAGCAAGGGGTGAGATAAGTAAACTTTCCGGGTTTGGTAAAAAGCTTGAGCAGACCATCTTGAAAGGCGTTGTCCTTGCCAAAAAGGAGGGCAGAAGGTTTCGCTGGGCCTATGCCGAGGCCTTTGCGGTGGAGCTTGTAAGGTTCCTGAAAAAGGCTCGTGGTCTCAAGGAGATAGAGGTTGCAGGAAGTTACAGGCGGAAGAAGGATACGGTGGGCGATCTGGATATCCTGGTTACCGCCAGGGAGCCTGCACAGATAATAGACCATTTTGTCACCTTCCCTGACATAAAAACCGTTATTTCAAAGGGGCAGACAAGGTCCACGGTAATACTTTCATCTGATATCCAGGTAGATTTAAGGGCGGTTGAGGAGGAAAGCTACGGCTCTGCCCTTCACTATTTCACAGGTTCAAAGGCCCACAACATAGCAATAAGGAGCATTGCCCTTAAGGCAGGGCTTAAGATAAACGAATACGGGGTCTTTAAGGGAGAAAAGCGAATAGCAGGCAGAAGAGAGAATGATATCTTTGACGCCGTGGGACTTCCCTTCATTGAGCCGGAGCTCAGGGAAAACAGGGGAGAGATTGAGGCAGCCATGGAGGGGCGCTTGCCCCATCTTATAACTCTTGAGGATATAAAGGGGGACCTTCACTGTCATACAAAGTGGAGTGATGGAAAGCATACCATCTCAGAGATGGTAGAGGCTGCAAAAAGTCTTGGATATTCCTATATCGCCATTACTGATCACTCAAGAAGGCTTGCCATGATAAAGGGGCTTGACGAGGAAAAGCTTCTCGAACAGGCAAGGGAGATAGAGGAGGCAAGAGCCAAGTTCCCTGACATTCACATCTTGCACGGAATCGAGGTAGATATCCTGGAAGATGGATGCCTGGATCTTTCTGATGAGGCCCTTTCTCGTCTCGATATCGTGGTTGCTGCCATTCACAGCAAGTTCAAGCTTTCCAAGGAAAAACAGACCGAAAGGCTCCTAAGGGCCATTGACAATCCAAGGGTCAATATCATTGCCCATCCCACTGGCCGCCTTATAGGGGAGAGGGAAGGCTATGATCTCGACATGGAAAGGGTAATGGAGCACGCAAGGGCCCGCGGCTGCATACTTGAGCTCAACGCCCAGCCCTCCCGTCTTGATCTAAACGATGTCAACCTGAAGCTTGCAAAGGAGATGGGCATAAAGATCTCCATTGCCACGGATTCCCATAACAAGGACAATCTCCTTTTCATGAGATTTGGCATAAATCAGGCAAGGCGCGGATGGCTTGAAAGGGATGACGTTGTCAACTGCCTGTCTGTAGAAGGGCTAAATGAGCTTCTGAAATCCTAGGGTTAAAAAGTGGCCGGCAGGTAAGGAGGGAACCTGCCGGCCCATAGGTGAGGAATGCAGGCCTCAGACAGCCCTTACCATCTTCTTGATGGCTGCCTGGAGAATGCGTCTTCTGACCGGTGCCTTCACGTTCTCCCATTTTCTTTCATGGGGCGCAAAGGTCTTTTTGAGAAGATACAGATCCTTTTCCTTTCCAATATAGTAAACGTTTGGCCCTATGTTCACCTCTTTTGAGGTAAGACGCAGGGCACCTTTGGTGGAAACAAGTTTATACACCTCTGAGTTTTTGTCCGAAAGGTCCCCGAATATCCTTGCCCCTGAGATGCACGTCCTTACGCATGCCGGTTCAAGGCCGTGGGCCAGCCTTTCAACACAAAAGGTGCACTTGTCTGCCTTTGGATCATCAAGCTCCTCGTTCAGGTATCTTGCCCCGTAGGGGCATGCCTCAACGCAGTTTCCGCAACCAATACAACGTTCCTTATCTATGAGCACTGCGCCTGTGAAGGGGTCCTTGTAGGTTGCCCTGACGGCCATTTTCTTAGTCTTTCCATCCCTCGATTTAAAAACCCTTTCTTCCGGATCCACCGGGCACACAGTTGTGCATTTCGCATCATCACAGTGGTTGCAAAGGCCTGGATAAAAAGTAAAGGACATGCCCTTTGGCGTGGCTTCAGGGCCGATCCTTTTCACCCAGTTTCTCTGGTATGGCACTGGCACCGACCATTCGGCCCTGCATGCAATGGCGCAGGCATGGCAGCCTACGCAGCGGCTAAGATCTATTACCATGGCAAGCTGACTCATTATTTGCCTCCTGTTCTGGTCTTTTTAACGCTGAATCTCGGTATCTCCTTTGGCGGCGGGCAAAGTTCAGGAAGGTCTATCACCCTGCCTGCCTTTACGATGCGTATGAAGTTGGTCCTATGGCTGGATGCGCCCATGAATGGGTCATCCTCGTATTCCGTTATCATGAATTGGTCGCTGGCCCCCTGTTTGTAGGCCTTTGTAAGGAATTTTGAGCGGCTACCGAAACCATGGACCATATATGCCGTATCCGGTCGAATGCCAGGAGTGACCTTGACCTTTATGGGCAAGGACCTGTAGCCGTCCTGGTTTTCAAGCACCATTTCCTCACCGTCCTTTATTCCTGTTTTCTTGGCTACCTCGTCATTGAGCCAGAGACGATTTTCCGGCGCCTCAGTGTGGAGCCACTTGTTGTTCATGGTCCTGGAGAATGTATGGACCGGGCTCCTTCCATAAACGAGCCTTACATAACCCTTGGGAGGGGCAGGAGTGGGTATGAATTTTGGAATTGGGTCGAGGTCTTCGTCTGCAAAATCCTCAATGCTCAGTCTTATTTTGCTGTTGTCGGTTGCGACCTTGAGTTTCTTGGGATCCCTGTAGGGGTTGGCCTTGTAAGAGACGATCCCACCCTTTTCATTGAGGCTTTTGAGGGTGAGACCCGCCCCTTTTAGTTCCTCTTCTATGAATTCAACCTCGTTGTTGTAGTTGAAGCACTTTAGCCCTGCCCGTTTTGCAAGTTCCCTTGCAATCCAGAAGGAAGACCTTGTCTCGAACATGGGTTTTACAACAGGCTGGCGAACCGTGAGGTATGGGGTGAGGAGGTCAAAGGTGTAAACTGTGTCGTAACGTTCAAGATAAGTGGCCCCTGGAAGCACTATGTCCGACCATATGGCCGTCTCCGTAGGGAGTATCTCTTCGCAGAAGATAAAGTCTAACTTCTTTATGGCCTCTATGGTCTGGTAGGGGTTTGATATGGTCTGGATGATGTTTACACCGTTTATTCCCCAAAGTTTCACAGGATAGGGTTTGCCCGTCCTGGTGGCCTGGATGATCTTGCTGGTTGGTGAGCCAAAAATGGGGGAAAAGGGATAGTAGTCTTCAGAGATGGATTCCTTAGGGGTTTCAGGCTCCTCTTCTGTACATCCAAAGGAGAGATGCCCCTTTTTCACTGGAGTGGGGAAGTAGAGGCCTCCCTTTACACCCACTGCGCCAAAAAGGGCAGCAAGAATGGCAAGTGCCTGGTGTCTGCCTGTATCTCCCCTTCCGTACCAGGTGGAGTGACGCCCCGGATGGATGGCGACATTGGGTCTGTTCTTGGCTAGAAGAAGAATGGCCCTTTTCATGTCTTCAACAGGAAGATCGCAAATGGGGGCTGCCCAATTGAGGGTATAGTTCTTTACTGCCTTTTTCAGCTCGTGGAATCCAGAGCAGTTTCTTTCCACAAAGTCCTTGTCGTAGAGTCCTTCCGTGATAATGAAGTTCATCCACGCAAGAAGCAGCGCCGTGTCGGTACCCGGCCTGATGGGAAGGTAGATGTCCGCCTTTGCAGCAGCAGCGGAAAAGCGCGGATCAACTACCACGAGCTTTGCCCCATTTGAAAGGCCTTGGATGAACTCTTTAACGTGGGAGACGTGGACGTTTTCCCCTATGTGGGTTCCAATAAATAGCATGGCCTTGGCATGCTTCATGTCCACATACTGTCTTGTGCCTGTGGTTACGTATCCATAGGTCATGAGGTAAGCGAGGGCCGCCGGCCCGACGCATTGGTAAAACGCCGGTTCGTTGGTGTAGTTTTCCGTTCCAAGGGTCTTGAAGATGTCCCTCATGAACTCCGCAGAGGCGCCGTGGTCAAAGTAGGCAAGGGCATGGGGCCCATATTTTTCCTTCACCTTGATAAGATTGTGGGCAACCTCATCCAGGGCCTCATCCCAGGAGATCCTGGCCCATTTGCCCTCTCCCCTGGGCCCTGTCCTTTTAAGGGGGTACTTTATCCTGTCCGGATCGTAGAGGAGCTGTACCCCGGAGTTGCCCCTGGCGCAAACCCGTGGGCCATTGGCCGGACTTTTGGGATTGCCCTCTATCTTTACGAGTTTTCCCTCCTTCACCTTGCCCACAATGGGGCAGCGCCAGAAACACATCTCGCAAACGCTTGTGGTCTCTTTTGCCCCAAGGCTTCCTGGAAGGGACGTCTTTGCCTGCCTGGCCTTTGCGTATGCTGCCTTGAAAACTGGCCTCTCCCCCAGTTCAAGGGCTGCAAGTGCGGCACATGCAGAAGCCGAAAGCTTCAAAAAGTTACGTCGTTTCATCAATGACCTCCTGACTAATCATATTTAAAAGTTTCCACGTCATCTCTGCCAGAAGCAGGTAATAGGGGTGTGGCTCAAGGGCCTTGAGCCTGTTGTAGAACCTTGGGAACCATTTCAAAAGATGTTCCTTAAGAAACCTTGAAAGGATTTCCTCTTTGTCTTTTTCAATCAATTTTGAAATGAAATGGAGTTCCGTTGGTAAAAAGTCTTCAGGCTCCGAAGACATTGCAGGCTCAAGGCCTGCCTCCAGATAAAAAGCTCTTGCATCATCCCGCCCCCTTGCCATGAGTATTCCCTCGCTCCCAAGATAGACAGAGGAAAAGGGAGGTGCCCATCTGCCGCGTGGCTCATTTATGAAAAGGAGTGTGTAGGCCTCTCGCAGCTCAGATTCAGTGTAGGAAAGCGAATTGCAGGGGATGTCCAGGGCCTTTGCCACCTCTTTCACAGCACCAAAGAAGGCTTCTGAAGAATTATCTTCTTCCGGGCAGGAAAAGCCCCTGGCCAAGAGGGCAAATATTTTGGATAGCTCCTTGTTCAATAAAATTTAACCAAGAATTTTTTGTAACTACTTCTTTTTATTAGATAAAATAATTTGAATCCACATTAGTTCTTAATTAATACTAATTATTCTCCGAGTTTTCAATGTTTTTCCAAGTAAAAGAAGTGAGGACAGGAATTAGGAATGGATAGAACAAATTGAAGATATCTTGTGGGACGTGGTTCAAAATAAAATACCAGAGCTTCTTAATGATATAAAATTGATTCTAGAATCAGAGTGTTAATCTGTGTACCTTTTCTGTTTGGACCTCTTGAAACCCTGTTCAATGAGGGCCTTTCTTACAGGCCCAACTAGGTATAGGGAACCAGCCACAACAAGAAACGTCTCATCGCCTCCTTTTGAAAGGATCATCCCCAGGGCTTCCTTGTAATCCTTGATAAGGCGAACACGGCTGCAAGAAGCGGGAAGCTCCAGCTCTTTCCACTCATCTATTGTAACAGGCTTTCTCGGCCCGCAAGGCTCTGTAATTATCACCTGGTCAAAAGGGGCTGCCACCTTTTCAAGCATTGCGGCAGGGTCCTTGTCGCCCCCCTCGTTTGAGCACGCCCACAAAAGGACCTTCTTGTTTATCCTTGAAAGCCTCTTTGAAATGGCCGTTACAGATGGCAAAAGCCCGTTAAGGCCCGCCTCATTATGGGCCCCGTCCAGAAATGCCCATATCTTGCCTTGTAAAAGCTCGCTTCTTCCTGGCCAAGTGGTTTCTGAAAGCCCCTTTCTAATGTGTGTGTGATCAATCCTGATTCCTTGATCCATGAGCCTAAGGCATGTTTCAATGGCAAGGGCAGCGTTTTCCAATTGAAATCCGCCTCCAAGGCCAAAACTGATGTTTTTAAGAAAAATATCACCTGAAGAAAAATCAAAGAGGTGGAAGTTTTCATGGCCCCTTATGAAAAAATCCCTTCCAAGCAGATATAAGGGGGCCTGCCTCTTCTTGCAAATGCCTTCTATTACCTTAAGGGGGCCTTCCTCAAGCCTTCCTGCCACAACGGGCACCCCCTTTTTTATAATTCCGGCCTTTTCATAGGCGATTTCATTCGTGGTGCTTCCCAGGTAGCTTTGGTGTTCCAGGCTTACGTTGGTGATGACGGAAACCACAGGCGTTATGACGTTTGTGGCATCAAGACGGCCCCCAAGGCCCGTTTCAATGACTGCAAAATCCACCCCGTGTTTTCTAAAGCAGGAAAAGGCCATGGCCGTTGTAAACTCGAAGTAACTTAGCTCAAGGCCCTGTTCAACCAGGGTTGCCGTCTCCTCAATGAGTTCCTTGAGCTCTTTGTCGCCTATGGGATCAAAATCTATCCTGAACCGCTCGTTGAGCTCCACAAGGTGCGGGGAGCTGTAAAAGCCCACCTCGAAGCCTGCCTCCTTGAGGATAGAGGACAGGGCAGCGCAGACAGAGCCCTTGCCGTTTGTGCCTGCCACGTGGATGCATGGATAGCCTTGGTGGGGGTTGCCAAGGGCTCGGAGAGCCGCCTCAATCCTTTCAAGGCCCAGGCGAAAGCCGTGGAACTGAAATCCATTAAGATATTTTATTGCATCCTTAAGGCTTGAAAATTTCATGGAAACTTTCCTTCCCGCCCGTTGATAATTCTCACTTTTTGGTAAACTTGACTTTTGCCCTGTGGGCTGATAACGAGCAGGGTTAGGTTATCATGAATTGATTCCATATCAAGAAAGGGAGTTTCACTAATTCATGGGCGAGATAAAAGACGCAAAGGAACTGGAAAAGATTCAGCTAGAGGGGCTTAAGTGGACAGTGAACCACGCCTACAAAAACAGTCTCTTTTACAAAAGGCAGTTTGACAAGGCTGGGGTTAAGCCCGAGGACATAAAGGGCCTTGAGGACCTTTCAAGGCTTCCCTTTACAGAGGCGCATCACCTGAGGGACGACTATCCCTTTCCCCTTTTGAGCGTGCCCGAGGAAAAGGTTGTGCGAATACACTCCTCTTCCGGTACCACTGGGAAGCGCAAGATACTTTCATATACGAAAAAGGACATAGAGGACTGGACCAGCTTTTTTGCAAGGGCCTTTAAGATGGCAGGCATCGGGCCAAAAGACAGGGTGCAGATTGCCGTGGGATACGGCCTCTGGACCGCAGGAGCAGGCTTTCAGGCAGGATGTGAAAGGGTTGGCGCCATGGCAATTCCTGTTGGTCCAGGGAACCTGGAGCTTCAGTGTCAGTTTCTGATAGATTTAAAGCCCACCTGTATCTGCTGCACCTCCAGCATGGCCCTTCTTCTTGGCGAAGAGATAAAGAGGCGTGGTCTTAAGGATAAGATATCCATTCGAACGGTTATTCAGGGCTCGGAAAGGTGCAGTGATTCCATGAGACGCGCCATACTGGATCACCTTGGTGCTGAACACCTCTATGACATCACCGGGCTTACTGAGCTTTACGGGCCAGGGCCAGGCATTGACTGCCATCTCCACAAGGGCATTCACTACTGGGCGGACTACTACATCCTGGAGATTCTCGACCCTGAAACCCTTGAGCCCGTTAAGGACGGGGAGATCGGGGAGATGGTTATAACAACGCTTCGAAAGGAGGCAAGTCCTCTCATAAGATATCGCACCCGTGATCTTACCAGGAAGATATCTGGGCCATGCCCGTGCGGAAGTATCTTTCCAAGGCATGACAGGATACTTGGAAGAAGTGACGACATGATAATCATACGAGGGGTAAATGTTTACCCTGGCCAAATAGATGAGATACTTTCTGAAATAGAGGGCATATCCAGCGAGTACAACATTATTCTGGAAAGAAGGGATGCCAGGGATTACATGGTAATAAAAGTAGAGAGGGATAGTGCCCGGGATCCTTCCTATGACGAGGAGATACAGGCAGGTATTGAAAAGCAGATAAAGAACCAGATTATGGTTTCGGCAGAGGTGCAGATAGTCGATTACGGCGCACTGCCAAGGTCTGAAAGAAAATCCAAGAGGATTTTTGACAACAGGTAAAAGGAGGCAGGACTATGAAGGTTAGAGGAGTTTTTCTATTTGCAGGGCTGGCTGCGGCCCTGGTGTTTACGATGGCTTGTATGGGATCAATGGCCTTTGGCCAGAGCGTTACCCTGACCTATGCAAACTTTCCACCGGCATCCACCTTCCCATGCGTGCAGATGGAGAAGTGGAAGACAGAGGTGGAGCTCCAGACCGCCGGCATTGTCAAGGTCAAGACCTTTCCCGGAGGTACCCTCCTTGGCGCAAAGAACATGATGGATGGGGTCATTGACGGTGTTGCCGATATCGGCGTTGTGGTATTTGCATACCAGCCTGGCCGTTTTCCACTCATGGAAGGTGTGGATCTTCCCATTGGATTTTCAAGTGCTAAGGTGGCAAATGCGGTGCTTTACGATCTTTACATGAAGTACAGGCCAAAGAGCCTTTCAAAGGTGAAGGTGATAGCCCTTTTCACCGCACCCCCTGCCAACATCATGTCAAAAAAGCCCATACGCACCCTTTCTGATCTCAAGGGATATGAGCTAAGGTGCACGGGTGCCGGTGTAAAACCCCTTAAGCTCCTTGGGGCGGTGCCCGTTGCAATGCCCATGTCTGAGACCCCAGAGGCCCTTCAAAAGGGTATAGTTAAGGGCATCTTTTCATCCCTTGATATACTTAAGGACTTCAACTTTGCCGAATCATGCCGCTATGCCACCATTTGCAACATGCAGACCACGTCCTTTGCCGTGGTTATGAACAAGAAGAAGTGGGGCAGCCTGCCTGAGAAGGTGAAAAAGGTCATAGATGGGCTTTCCAGGGAGCACTCCCTGTGGACAGGCGACTACATAGACCAGCACGTAAAGGATTCCGTTGCCTGGGCCAAGAAAAAGTACAACGAGCAGGTTATTACCCTGAGCGATTCAGAGTACAAGCTTTGGCACCAAAAGGTTGCTCCCATAAAGGATGAGTGGCTCAAGAAGACCGAGGCAAAGGGACTGCCGGCAAAGGCCTTTCTCAAAGACCTGATGGCCCTTAAGGCAAAGTACGAAAAGGAATTTTCCAAGGGGAAATAAACCGTTTCCGGCCCCTTCTTGAGTGGTGTTCCCGCCTGAAGGGGCCTCTTTCATCTTGAATGCATGTCAAAAATAAACAGGTTTCTTCTATCCTTTGCAGCCATTGTGCTCATGGCGACCATGGTCATGGCCGTGCTGAACATGATCCTCAGGCCCCTTGGCCACCCCATAACCGGCTCCTTTGAGCTCTTGGGATTTGGAAGCGCCCTGGTTACAGGCCTGGGCCTTGGTTACAGCTATGAAAAAAAGGCCCACATTGCGGTTGACATCCTCTTTAACCGCTTCTCACGGCCCTGGAAGAGGGCTCTTTCCGTCTTGGGGCAGTTTTGCTGCGGACTTTTCTTTGCCGCTATTTCCTGGAAGATGTTGATGTTTGGCCTTGGCTTCATGGAAAACGGGGAACTGTCCGAGACCCTGGGCATTCCCTTTTATCCTGTAACTATTCTAGTAGCCCTTGGGGTGATGGTTCTGAGCCTGAACCTTTTCCTTGCGGCTGTTAAGGCGGTTTCCGAAAATAGGGCAGGTAGGGGAAGGTAGATAGTGGAACCGGTTTCAATTGGTCTTGTGGGCATTGTCTGCCTTCTTGCAGTACTCTTTCTCTTTAACATTCCAGTGGGTTTTGCAATGGCCCTGGTGGGCTTTGCCGGCTTTTCCATTGTGGTGAGCCCACAAGCTGCCCTGTCATCCGTCACCTCTGAGATGTGGCGGATATTTTCATCCTACGGCCTTGCGGTAATCCCCTTTTTCATCCTCATGGGCAATATATGTTTTTACGCCGGGGTGAGTGAAAGGATCTACAAGGCAGCCCATGCGTGGTTTGGACATGTGCGAGGTGGCATAGCCATGGCAACAATCATGGCATGTGCAGGTTTTGCCTCCATCTGCGGCTCAAACGCTGCCACCGCTGCCACCATGAGCGCCG
>JALWYS010000004.1 GCA_027003115.1 Deltaproteobacteria bacterium
AGCCTGCAAGGCTCCTTAAATATGAAATTGTAAGCCCAGGCGGTTGCCATTTTTATTAAGAGCTTAAAATTATTGACCAACATGCAAGACAATTAGACGCATTAGATTACTTTGTCAATAATTGATGGCGGGCTAAAATTTAATCTTTCCTTTTGGCAATTTGTCTAAGGCCTGCCAGTTTCCCCTGTTCTTTCAATGGGGCACGTTTTCATGTAAAATATGGGTGTCAAATAGCAAAAATGGACGTTTGGGCCAGTTGTCTAAGCCTTAAGGAAAGGAGTGAGGATCATGGAAAGCACCGGCATTACCGTAATGGAACACCTGCTTATTCATCAGAAGGAAAATCCGCTTGCAACAGGAAACTTTACCAGGCTTTTGAGCGAACTCATATTTTCCGCAAAGATCATTTCAAGGGAGGTAAAAAAGGCAGGGCTTGTAGACATCCTGGGCCTTACGGGAAAGGTGAACGTACAGGGTGAGGAGGTAAGAAAGCTCGATGACTACGCCAACAGGATACTCATTTACCGGATGCAGCACGCAGGCGTTCTTTGCGCCATGGCCTCTGAAGAAAATGCAGACATTATAGAGGTGCCGGACAACCTTCCAAAGGGCGACTATCTTCTCATCTTTGACCCACTTGACGGCTCCTCCAACATAGACGTCAATGTCAACATCGGGACCATATTTTCAATCAGGAAAAGGACCAGTGACCGGGCCTTTGTGACCCTGGAGGACTTTCTGCAAAAGGGCACAACCCAGGTGGCTGCAGGCTACTTTCTCTACGGGCCAAGCACCATGCTCATTTACACCACTGGAAACGGCGTTGATGGTTTTACCCTTGATCCTTCCGTGGGCGAGTTCCTCCTTTCCCATCCATCCATAAAGATTCCGGAGGTTGGAAAGGTCTATTCGGTAAATGAAAGTTACAGGGCTTACTGGGATGACAAGGTGAAGGCGGTGGTTGACTACTTCAAAAGCCCTGAAAACGAGCGGGGAAAGCCCTACACGTCCAGGTACATAGGAAGCCTTGTGGCTGATTTTCATCGGAATCTCCTCTACGGCGGAATTTTCATGTATCCGGCAGACAAAAAGGACCCTGCAAAGCCACATGGTAAGCTAAGGCTGCTTTGCGAGGCCGCGCCCCTGGCTTTTGTTGTGGAACAGGCAGGAGGGGCAGCAACAGACGGTTTCCAGCGCATCATGGACATAAAGCCAGAAGCCCTTCACCAGAGGGTGCCCCTTTTCATAGGAAGCAAGAGGGACGTGGAAAAGGCCACTGAAATCATGTCTGGTTGATATGCCTTTAAAAGGTTGACCCTACTAGATGATCCTTTTCTTCATGCAAGTATAAAGTTGAAGGCCGTTAAGGCTTGTAATCTGACTGGTCAATGACCATATTTGAGAACGGAAATTCCCTCTTTTAGAGGGCCATTAATCTTGAAAAAAAGAGAGGTGTCAATATGAGTAACATGTTTAAGACCTTTATTCTGCTTGCCGGTCTCACTGCCCTTTTCATGCTTGTTGGCAGAAGCCTTGGAGGCCAGCACGGGATGATGATAGCCCTTGTCATGGCAGGGGTTATGAACTTTATAGCATACTGGTTCAGCGACAAGATGGCCCTTGCCATGAGTGGGGCCCAGCCTGTGAGTGAGGCAGAGGCGCCAGAGCTTCATGCCATTGTGGCCTCCCTTGCCCAGCGTGCAGGGATTCCAAAGCCCAGGGTGTACATCATTCCCACCCAGACGCCAAATGCCTTTGCAACCGGGCGTAATCCGGAACATGCCGCCGTTGCAGTTACAAAGGGAATACTGGATATACTAAACAGGGACGAGCTTGAAGGGGTTCTCGCCCACGAGCTAGCCCATATAAAAAATCGTGACATCCTAATAAGCTCCATTGCCGCAGTTATTGCAGGCGCCATCAGCTATATAGCCCAGATAGCCCAGTGGGGCCTGATCTTTGGCGGAGTTGGTAGCTCAAGCGATGACGACGACGGAGGCGGGCTTTTGGGCGCACTTTTTATGATGATTGTTGCTCCCATTGCGGCCATGCTCATACAGATGGCCATATCAAGGAGCCGGGAGTATCTTGCTGACGCCACCGGTGCAAAGATATGTCACTGTCCGCTTTCCCTGGCCGGGGCCTTAAAAAAGCTTGAGGAATGGAACCACAGACTTCCCATGAACGTAAATCCGGCCACAGCCCAGATGTATATTGTCAATCCCCTTACGGCCTCGAATCTTGCAAAGTTGTTTAGTACCCACCCGCCCATTGAAGACAGGGTAAGAAGGCTTGCAGAGATGGCCCAAAGGGGGCTTTAAAGGGCCATTTTCTGGAGGGGACAGTTGGATATAGCCCTTATCGCCCCTCCTTGGCCCCTTTTTAACAGGCCCTCCATTCAGCTTGGTGCGCTTAAGGCGTATCTTTCCCGTAACCTTCCGAAGGATTTTCGTGTAAAGAATCTCCATCCGTACCTCCATGTGGCAAGCGTCCTTGGATATAGGGATTATCATGCAATAAGCCAGTCGAGTTGGGCCTCTGAAGCGGTTTTTGCAAACATTCTTTACCCTGGCAGAACCGGCCCTGGGCTTCTTTTTGAAAAGGCCCTGAGGGCAAGAGGCAAAAAGTCAACACGTTTCGATTTTGAAGGTATCTGCAGGAAGGCGAGGGAAGCCCTTGAAAACTATCTCGACAGACTCGACCTTTCAAAGACCAGGCTTTTGGGCATAAGCGTCTGTCTCAACCAACTGACGGCAGGCCTCTACGTGGCCAGATTTGCAAAGGAAAGACACCCAGGTCTCAAGGTTGTAATGGGGGGCGCCAGCGTAAGTGGAAGCATTGGCCGCGGAGTCCTAAATGCCTTTCCCTTTGTGGATTTCGTAATAGACGGGGAAGGGGAAAGACCCCTCCTGGAGCTTGCCAGGTATCTCTTGGGCATCTCGGAAGGCATTAATTCCAGGGCCGTTATCTCAAGAAATGGGCCCCAGCAGGACGTGGCCGGGTCTGGCAGAAAGGACCAGGTTCCAAGCCTGGATGATCTTCCTCCTCCTGACTATGATGATTTTTTCAGAGAGCTTGCGGAAGTCCCGGGGGCTGCTGGCGTAAGCGTTGTGCTTCCTGTTGAGGCATCCCGCGGCTGCTGGTGGGGCAAATGCACCTTTTGCAACCTCAATCTCCAGTGGAAGGGTTACCGTGCAAAGGGCCCGGAAAGGGTGGCCGCGGAGTTTGATCATCTTTGCAAACGATACTCCTGCCTGGACTTTGCCTTTATGGACAACTGCCTACCACGAAGGGAGGCGTCTTCCATGTTTGGGAAACTTGCCCTCCACAAGCGGGATTATGGCGTGTTTGCAGAAATCCGGGCCGTTCATTCCAAAAAGGAATTGGTCCATATGAAAGAGGGAGGGCTTAAAAGCCTCCAGGTGGGGATCGAGGCCTTGAGTACCGGCGTCCTTTACAGGCTCAAAAAAGGCTCGAGCACCATAGACAACCTGGCCATAATGAAAAACTGTGCCGAGCTTGGCATAGACCTTCAGGCAAATATCATCACCTGTTTTCCAGGGACAACAGAGGCTGAAGTGCAAGAGACGCTCAGAAACCTGGAATTTGCCTGGCCCTTTCCAACGCTTAAGCCTGTCAGATTCTGGCTTGGCGCGGAAAGCCCGGTGTTCAGCCATTTTCGCGCTTTCAATATTAGATACCTGAAGACTGAAAAGAGATACTCCATGCTCTTTCCAAAGGAGGTTCTGGAGAACTTTTCTCCGCTCATCCTCCAATACGTTGGGGACAGGAAGAGGCAGGAAAGGCAGTGGAGAGTGGTGGAAAAGCGCCTTGCCTTTTTTCAAAAAAGGAGAAAGGAGCTTGGGATAGAGGGACCTGCCCTAACCTACAGAGACGGCGGTCACTTCCTTTTGATAAGGCAGCTAATGCCTGATGGAAGGGTCCTTAATCACAGGCTTTCAGGGCCCTCGCGCACCATCTATCTCCACGCAATGGAGCCTGCAAAAATGGAAGAGATCTTTTCATTTGTACCTGAAATTCCGAAAAGAAAAATTGAGGACTTTATAGTGCAGATGTTATCCAAGAGACTTATGTTTTCAGAAAATGGGAATGTGCTTTCCCTTGCCTGCAAGGTATAATCTTTTATCTTGGGCTGTAGATGGAACGGGAATGGCTGAAGGAAAGGCATGAGCTTTTCATAAAAAATATCGTAAAGGACTTTTTTGAGTGCCTTGCCTTTTTTAATGATCTTAAGGAGCATGCGGCAAACTACGGCATTCGCTACGATGGCCTTGACTTCTGGGTGGGAACAGAAGAGAAGAAGGGAAAACTCTGGATACTAAAGGATCTTTGCCACCTTATCTGGGGATGCGAGGAGGCAGACTGCCAGGACAGCGACGGCGTGATGCTGGACTGGATGATAGGGGCCATTTTCCACGAGGCCATGAAGCTTAAGGAAAATGCCTACATGATAGAGCGTTACAGGACAAGTTTTCCGGACAAGGCTGCCGCCATCTCTAACGGAAATGGAACCAGGGTGGTGCAGGAGTTTTTCGAGGAGATGACAAGCGAGGCCAAAAGGTCCATTTCCAGGATAGATTGGCTCTTTGAGCACGCCCAGGGGCATCTATTCCAGGTTATGAAAAGGGAGAGGTCAAATACCCTGCTTGTGAGGTTTCTCTTGGAGGGCCAGATCCCGGATCAACACGCCAGTGGTGGGCTTGGAGAGGGGCCCAAGAGGCTGCTCGATACGCTCTTTCCTGATGGCCTTGACAAGGCCTACTGCCTTGCAGGAGAGAGCTATCTTGAGGGCGGCTGGTTCATAGAGGCCAGGGAGGCATTTGAAAGGGCCCTTGACATAAATCCAGAGTGCCAGGAGGCCAAAAAGGGTTTGAGGTTTCTGGAAAAAAGGGTGCGCGAGATGGCAGAGGTTGTTGGGCGAGAGTTTAAAAAGAACGGCAGTATCCCTTCCAGGGAAGGTACAACTCTTTAGTCAATCCAGTTCTTACAAAGTTCATCATCTTATTAATAAAATATTGCAAAATTGTAACATTCAAGTAAGTTCTGCCATCAAATGAAGGTGGCCGACAAGAAAAGAAAGGAAAGAAGGAGCCAGCCAATTGGCTATGATCCCCCTGGGACAATCTCCCAGAGCAGGCAGATAGAGGAGCTTTCGTGTCTCTACGAGGTGGCAAAGACCCTTTCAAGCTCAAACAATCTGCGGGCCGCCCTCATGGATGTCCTGGAGGTACTTGCCCAAAAGTTCGGTCTCATCAGGGGGACGGTGACACTCCTGAATCCTGACTCCTCTGAACTCCAGATAGAGGTTGCCCATGGGTTGAGCTTTGAGGCAAAAAAGCGTGGGCACTACAAGCTTGGTGAGGGTATTACTGGAAGGGTCGTGGCTACAGGCCAGCCCATTGTCATACCAAACATCACCAAGGACCCGCGCTTTCTTAACAGGACAAGGAGCAGAAAGATATCCAAATGTGAGCTTCCCATCTCCTTTATTTGCGTTCCCATAAACCATGGCAACTTTACCATTGGGGCCTTGAGCGTTGACCGCTATTCCACTCCGGGAGTGTCTCTTGAAGACGACCTCAGGCTCCTTACCATTGTAAGCAGCATAATTGCCCAGTCCGTAATTAGGCTGCACGAAGCGAACAAGGAGCGGCAGTCGCTCCTTTCAGAAAACAGGAAGCTTAAGCTTGCCCTTGCAGAGAAGTACAAGGTGAAGAGCCTTGTTGGCAATTCAAGCCAGATGCAAGAGGTCTTTGACATGATAATGAGGGTTGCTGATAGTAACGCCACGGTACTTCTGCGTGGGGAAAGCGGCACCGGAAAGTCCATGATAGCAAAGGCCATTCATTATAACAGCCGACATGCCAAGGGGCCCTTTGTGAGCGTAAACTGCTCGGCCCTTCCTGAATCCCTAATAGAAAGCGAGCTTTTTGGCCATGAAAAGGGGGCCTTTACCGGGGCCGTCCATAGAAAGAAGGGCAGGTTCGAGCTTGCCAACAAGGGCACCATATTCCTTGATGAAATAGGGGACCTTCCACTTACGGTCCAGGTGAAACTCCTTGGGGTCATACAGGAAAAGGAGTTTCAGCGGGTTGGCGGAACAAGGTCAATAAAGGTGGATTGCAGGATCGTTGCAGCCACCCACAGGAACCTGGAAGAGGCCATGGAAAGGGGTGAGTTCAGGGAGGATCTTTACTACAGGCTTAATGTATTTCCCATATTCCTGCCGCCCTTAAGGGAAAGAAAGACAGACATCATCCTGCTGGCAGAGCACTTTCTGGAGAAGTTTGCCAATGAGCACAAGAAGAAAATAAAGCGCTTTTCCAAGGCCGCCCTGGACTGTCTCATGCAGTACAACTGGCCAGGAAACGTAAGGGAGCTTCAAAATTATGTGGAGCGGGCGGTTCTCATCTGCGACGAGGATATTTTGCGCATACATCACCTTCCAGCAAATCTTCAGATAACAGGAGACGATCTTGCAGAATCAGGAGGAAGGCCAACATTCGAGGAGGCAGTGGCAAACTTTGAAAAGGAACTCATCCTTGAGGCCCTTACTGAAACAAGGGGCAACCAGACAAGGGCTGCAAAGATCCTTGGCACTAGCCTTCGTATAATTAACTACAAGATAAAGAAGTATCAGATAGATACCTCCATTTTCAAGAAGTCCGCTTAAATCCATCCCAAAATGGCCCATAAGAATTTCAAATATAGAAGACAAAGAACATCCAAAAAGGGCAAGAAGGGCCGCTCCTTTTTTATTCCTTCTCCAACCATTGAAGACACCCAGAAAAGCCTTTTCTCCGACGTTGCAACAGGCCCCAACATCATTCCAAGGCCCAAGCACTGCATAAGCAGGAAAAACATAGAGCCCGAGGCCTTAAAGGTCCTCTACAGGTTGAAAGACCACGGCCACCTGGCCTATCTTGTTGGTGGAAGCGTTCGCGACCTTCTTCTGGGCAAAAGGCCAAAGGACTTTGATATAGGCACAGATGCCACCCCTGAAGAGGTGAGGAGGCTTTTTCGTTACAGCCGCATAATCGGCAAGCGCTTTAGACTAGTGCACGTCTATTTCAGGGGCGGAAAGATAATAGAAGTTTCCACCTTCAGGCGGCAGATAGAGCTTGATGACAGGGAGGCCATGCGCGAGGGTCTTGGACCCGACAGTATCTTTGGCACGCCCAAAGAGGACGCCTTCAGGCGGGATCTCACCATAAACGGTCTTTTCTATAACATTGCCGATTTCAGCGTCATCGACTACGTGGGAGGAATAGAAGACCTGCGTTCTGGCACCATCAGGACCATAGGAGACCCTGAAAGGCGCTTTATCAGGGACCCTGTCAGGATGCTCAGGGCCATAAGGCATGCTGCCCGGACAGGTTTCAGAATACACGAGACTACATGGCAGGCCATAGTCAGGCACGGCTCAAAGATAAGGCTTTGCGCCATTCCCAGGGTGAGGGACGAGTGGCTCAAGGACATAAAAAGCGGTTTTGCTGCACCCTGGGCAGAGCTCATGTTTAAATCCGGCATGTTTGAACACGTATTCCCTGGCCTTTCAAGCCTTCTGAGACAGGCAGAAAGCCCTGAGAAGGTGAAAAGACTTTTCATCTCCATGATAAGGGAATTGGACAGGCTTGTTGGCACAGACGGCCAGGGCCTTGGGGATGCCTTTTTTCTTGCTGCAATGCTTTATCCCCTGCTTTACCATACACCTAAATGGAAGGCCCTTGAACCGGTAAAGGTCAGGTGGCCCACCCAGGAGGTGAGGGCACTTGTGGACTCTGTCTTTTTCCCTTACGATTTTAAAAGGGCAGACAGGGAGCACCTTGCACAACTCCTTTCCAGCCAGTGGCCCATAATCTTTTGCGTTTCAACGGGCAGGTGGCAAAAGCGAGTCTATAACAAGGCCATGTTCCCGCAATCCCTTCTCCTCTATAATTGCTTGCAACGTGCCCTTGGACGCCAGGTTCTTGAGCTTTCTGATATTTCCTTTAAGGCAAAAGCGGGCCAAAAGGGAAAAGGAAGGCGCGGAAGGCAAAGAAACAAGGCGAGGCATTACAGAAACAAATCAGGGGGAAAACAAAGATGAAGCTTAGACAAAACGCCAAGGAGCTTGTTCTGTTGGAGCTTTCTGGCACAGGCCTTCTCCTGGGGGAAGTGAGATACAACAAACAGACAGAAACCGTCTATTTTGCCCTGGAAAAGTCCGCCTTTTTTGACTTCTATTTTCCCTGCTCGGTAAGCTTTGACCCGCAGCGAGGCCCTGTTGTCCATCCCCACGTAATTAACGCCATGACAACCTCCTCCATACGGATACAAAGAGACAGGGTGAACTTCTTTGTTCTCTCCCAGGACATCGCTCCTGCCCTGAAGGCCCAGTACATGGATATTCTGAATCAGGTGACAGGTTTTCAAAAAAAGGAGCCACAGGGCCAGGAAAGGCACCTGAAGGATAGCAAAAGCGTATCCAGGGTGGTTGACATCATAAAACTTAAGGACAGGAAGAGCGATCCAAAGGACGAGAAATGATCCCCTATCCCCAGCTCGATCCCACCATCGTGAGGATTGGCCCCTTTGCCCTCAGGTGGTACGGGCTCATGTACCTGCTGGGGTTTCTGGCCTCCTTCTTTCTGGTCAAGAGGCAGATCAGGGAGGAGGCGGAAAAAGGTTTCCTCAAGGACAGGGAGCGTGAGGAAAGGCTACTTGAGGGCATCCTGGTTGCCCTGGTTCTTGGAGTAGTCCTGGGGGGAAGGCTTGGATACGTGCTATTTTACAATCCGGGCTTTTTTCTGGAACACCCCCTTGAAATCATTGCCACCTGGCATGGCGGCATGTCCTTTCACGGCGGGGCAATAGGCGTAGCCCTTGCCGGCTGGCTCTATTGCAAGAGGCATGATACGGATTTTTTTTTGTGGGCGGATCGTTTTGCCGTTACCGCGCCTGTTGGCCTCTTTTTCGGCCGTATCGGTAACTTCATAAACGGGGAGCTTTTTGGAAGGCCCACGGACGTTCCCTGGGCCATGATCTTTCCCCAGGGCGGCCTGGTTCCCAGGCATCCGTCACAGCTTTACGAGGCCCTGTGCGAAGGGCCTGTGCTTTTTGCAATACTTTGGCCCCTTAGGAGAAAAAGGTGGCCAACCGGCAGAAAACTTGCGCTTTTTTTCGTCTGCTACGGGGTGATAAGATTTTTCCTGGAGTTTTTCAGGGAGCCTGACCCGCAGCTTGGCTTCATCGCCTTTGGCTGGCTTACCATGGGCCAGCTTTTGAGCGTGCTCCTGGCGCTCTTTGGGCTGGTGCTGTTTGT
>JALWYS010000005.1:0-720 GCA_027003115.1 Deltaproteobacteria bacterium
TTAAGCCTTGGATGGAGCTGTCCGAAGGAGGAGGCAGCCACCATAACGGCCCTGGCCTTGTCCATGAGGCAAAGAACCACCTCAAGCTTTGAAGGTGTTACAGCCTCTGCCTGGTCCAGGAAAAAATAAAAACCTTCGGGGATGTGTCTTGCAGTCTGCCTGACCCTTTCGGTGCCAGTGGCGGGAATGGGAAGGTTTACATCCCTAAGCCAGGAGGTCATATTTTCCTGTCCGTCTATAAAGACTGCCGAAACCCCTTTTTGCTCTTTCAGCTTTTCCATGCTCTTTTTGAGGCACCTGGTCTTTCCAGATCGCGGCCCGCCCTCTATGAGTATCATCTTCCCTGGCGTAAGGTTTACGGCCCTTATGGTCTTTCCGCCTGCTGCAACCCTGAGCCTTAGAAGATTTCCTTGAAGATATGGATATATCCGCTTCATTCCCTTAGAAGTCTTGATAGTTTCTTTCGCTTTTGCCTTGGAACAAAGGAAAGAACCGCCTGCAGGGCATCCTTCATCTCCTCTTTTCGCGAGTAAAAGGCCTGCTCCCTCTCCTTTAGGGCAAGGGCCTTTTCCATTATCACCTTTTGGGGCTCAATGCCTGCCTCTGCCCTACGCTTTAGCCACGAAAGCTCTGCCTCCAGGTCCTTGAGGATGACCCTTTCTTTCTCTATCCACCGTCTAAGCTTCCTGTATCTGGCAAGGGCTGCCGATGCCTCGCTTC
>JALWYS010000005.1:730-2781 GCA_027003115.1 Deltaproteobacteria bacterium
CCGAACTCCTTCATCCTCATATCAAGGCGTTCCCTTGGGCTGAAAAGCGGCATCTCTGCAATTATCCTTGCGTCATATGTCCCCTGGGTAAAGAGCCCTTCCTGGCCTATGCTTCCTGCACCAGAACCCACCGATGCCCTTGCCTTTATCCTTAGCCTTGAAAATGCATTTTCGTTGTATCGGCTAAGTTCCCTGAGCTCAGGATTGTTCCTGACTATGAATTCCAGGGCATCCTCGGCTGCCAAGGGCCTTTCTGGCATTAAAAAGGACCAGGTTATTACCGGAAGAACCAAAAATAGGACCCTTAAAAGGGATGGGAAATTAACCTTTTGGCAACTTTTCATTTTTTTCATGCATTCATTTTTTTATCTTTCTTATGTAACCCAAGGGCTTTCCCTCCTTGGATAAGAGCTCCCACCTGCCGCTTTCTGCCTTTACCTCCAGGGCAGAAAGGTCTGGCCGAAGGATTTTCACAGCCCTCTTTAATGCCAGCAGGTGATTGTCTGCGCTGACACGTATCTTGGTATTCCTGCTGGCCCTTGTTGGAATCTTTACCTCAAAGGTGTTTTCCGTTTCCTTCATGACCTCTCCCCTTTTCCGTATCCTTCAAGGACCTCAACCACATCATCAAGGGATCTTGCCACAAAGCCAAGTCCTCCATTCTGGTTTACTGCGCTCAAAAAGCCCTCTTGACGCCTTGTGAGCCTGCCGCGTCTTGTCTTAACTTCTATGGCAAGAAATCTCCCGCCTGGCAGAACTCCGAGTATGTCCGAGACCCCGGGCCTGCTCATGGGCCCCTGCCACTGTTTCCATACAAAAAAGCCATTCCACTTAAGCCATGCCATTATCTGCCTGGTGATGACCTTTTCCGATAGGTCCCCTGTCAGCCCAAGGGATTTCCCGCTCATCTCTTGCCTCCTTTCTCGCCTATCACCTTCATTTCTCCTGTCTGTATCAGCCTCCTGATGGTGCCCTCCACCATGAACCCGTCTTTCATGAAAATGCAGGGGCCATCTGCTATCTCAAATGTCCTGCTCTTGTATGAGACCTTCATGCCCGGATAAATCCTTAGAGGCGGAGCACAGATATCGTTTCTGGGCATCTCAAAGGCCTCAAGGTAGCGAAGGGGAAGCCTTATCTTTGATGGTTCAATCCTCCCCGCCCGTATCTCCCTAAGAAGTCCCTTTGCCTTATCCTTAAGCCTTTCAGGAAGCCTTGTGCCAAAGACCTTTTGCCACTCAAAAAAGACTTCATCCTCCTTCACTTTCCCGGCCCCCTCATTTTTCCTGCACGTGTCGCCTTGAGCCTCAGAGGAAGAAGGTGTCTTTAATGATGTATTTTGTCTTTTGATGTTCCCAGCTTGTGTAACAGGCCTGTTACCCGGCCTGGGTAACTTGCCTGTTCCCGTTTGAGGTAACAGCTCCTTGCCCTTTCTGTTACCTGTTTTGGGAACAGGGCCTTTTGGAAGCCGCACCTCTTCTTTGGCCCTAAGGTTTTTTTCTTTTTTGCTCCTGCCTTTTTCCCAAGGTCCCTTGCCGCCTTTTCTTAAAAACCATAGGGAATAGTCCTTGTTTATCCCCAGAAAGAGCCTTCCATCCCTTTTTTCAAGGTGAATGAGACCCCTTTCCTTAAGCCTCCAGACGGTCTCGTGGACATGGTCGAATCTGATTCCCGTCACCTTTTCAAGCCTCCTGACAGAAATGAAATCGCCCTTTTTGTTAAAGCCGTAAGTAAGTCGAAGGATGGCAAGCCACACCAGGGCCTCCCTTTTTGTGAGCCTTTTACCGGCAAGAAGGAATGCATCCAGAAGCTCGTTTGCAATGCGGGTAAAGCCATGTTCGCACTGTGGGCTTGCCACGTCTTTTCACGGAAGTACAGGGTCTGGCTCAGCCGATCTCCACTTCCAGTTCCGTGGGATTGAAATCAGCTGTCACGTATCTTTGTTGAAGCTTTACAAGCTCAAAGAGATTTTCCCTGCCCTTCTGGTCATTTATGGCAAAGGTCAGGACGATTTGTGCCTCAATTTCTTCGGCCTTCTTCGTGGTGGTCAC
>JALWYS010000006.1 GCA_027003115.1 Deltaproteobacteria bacterium
ATTCAAAAAGGGAGGCGTTTATGAAAAAGACAGTTTGGAGCATGTGTGGAATGTGTTCCGTTAGATGTCCCATCAAGGTAGAAGTAGAAAATGGGAATGTCCGATGGATAGAAGGAAATCCACACATCTTGAAGGGAAGTCTTTGTGCCAAAGGTTCGGCTGGAGTAGCTCTTCACAGGGACCCTGAAAGACCGCAGCAGCCGCTTTTAAGAAGTGGCGGACGAGGAGCAGGGAAATGGGAGCCAGTGAGCTGGTACACCGCCCTTGACTATGTAGCCGACAAGATAGAAAAGATCAAGGAAAAGTACGGCGCCAAGGCTATTGTCATGAGCTGCAGGGGAGGGCCATGGCAGGATCTCATCAAGGCATTTTGCTTTGCCCTTGGCTCACCAAATTTTACCAACCATGACAGCGCCTGCGGCAGAAACGTACACCATGCCAGCAAATCCGTCTATGGCCTTGGCCGTAAGGGCTTTATTTACGACATAGCAAATGCAAAGCATCTCATAAGCTTCGGAAGGAATCTCCTTGCCTCTCTCAGGGTGGCGGAGGCAAATCAGGTAATGGACATGCTTGATAATGGCGGAAGCCTTACATACGTTGATGTCCGTCAGACGCTTACCGGCATCAAGGCCACCAGGTTTTTCCAGGTGAGGCCTGGAACAGATTACGCTCTTGCCCTTGGGATGATCAACGAGGTCATCAAACAGGAGGCCTATGACAAGGAGTTTGTTGAAAAATACACCGTTGGCTTCGACCAGATGGCAGAGTTCGTTGAGCCCTACACCGCAGACTGGGCAGCAAAGGAGTGTGGAATAAAGGTCAAGAAACTGAAGGATTTTGTTAGCGAAATAGGGAGCCAGAGGCCAAAGGTCATCTTTCATCCTGGTTGGATGCTCTCAAGGTACAAGGATTCCTTTTATGCCAGCCGTTGTCTGCATATTTTGAACGTGCTCATGGGTAGCGTGGAAACAGAAGGCGGCCAGATGTTCCCCAAGACACCTGGAGATTGCGGCGTAAAGGGGCTAAGAACCTTCAGCTCCAACGTGCCGAAGCCCGAAGAAAAACGAGCAGACGGCGTCGGATGGAAATACAAGCAGTTTGATAAAGGGCCTGGCCTTTTTCATCTTTTCTACGATGCCATGATGACAGGTGAGCCTTACCCCATCAAAGGACTCATATGTTACAGGCACGATCCCTTCAACTGTTTTCCTGATGTGGCAAGCCAAAAAGAGGCCCTGGATAACTGCGATCTCCTTGTGTCCATCGATACCCATTATAGCGAATTTGGATGGTACTCGGATGTGATTCTACCTGAATCCATGTACCTTGAAAGGGAAACACCCATTGCAACCCAGAAGGGATTGAAACCAAGGTTCATATACAGGGATAGGGCGGTTGAACCCAAGTTTAACACCAAGCCTTCCTGGGAGATTTTAAAGATGCTTGCTGACAGGCTGGGATTTGGTGACATGTTTCCCTTCCAGACTGCGCAAGAGATGTGGCAGTGGCAACTTGAGCCGACTGGGTTCAAAATCGACGACTTCCAGGAGAAGGGATTTGTTTCCCTCACCGATACCCCAATCATGTACGACAGGGACAATCTGGAAGGCAAGTTCAAGACTGCCTCTGGAAAGATAGAACTAATAAATGAAACCCTTGAGAGCATGGGTATTCCTTCATTCAAGCCCTACGAATCCCCAAAGAAGCCTCCCAAGGGACGTTTCAGACTGGTCTTTGGAAGGAGTCCCGTTCACGCCCATAGCCACACAATAAATAATCCGTTTCTTCACGAACTCATGCCTGAAAATACCTTATGGATAAATAAACGGGTTGCAACAAGGCTTGGTATAAACGAGGGAGACTGGGTAGATGTCATTGCTGACAGCCAGATGGGGACAATACGTGCACATGTTACAGAGTTCATCCATCCAGAGGCAGTTTACACGGTTCACGGTTTTGGAAGGCAGGTTCCGCTTCAAAGTCGTGCTTACCATGCAGGAATGAGTGACCAGAAACTCCAGGAGGGGTTGCTGCTGCACATGGATGAGGCTGGAGGCGGTCTGTGCCTTTGCGAAAAGTTTGTAACTGTGCGCCGAAGCTCCAGGAATCCAAGAAGGAGGGTAGAACTGTGAACAAATATATGCTCTATCTAAATGCAAAACGGTGTATAGGCTGTCATGGATGTGAGGTTCACTGTAAGGCCAACAAGGACTTACCAGTTGGACCCATTCTCTGTGAGATATCCCATGAGCCTTTAAAATCAGTCAAGGGCGTGCCCAAGACAGAGTTTCTCTTTCGCTCCTGCTACCATTGTGAGGATCCCTACTGTGTACCCATCTGCCCTACAGGGGCGATGAAAAAGAGGGAGGATGGCATTGTTTACATAGACCAGGAGCTTTGCATAGGATGCATGGCATGCGCAGGTGCCTGTCCGTGGACTATCCCACAGATAAATCCTGCCACCGGTAAGGCAGTAAAATGCGACTACTGCATGGACAGGGTAGATCAAGGACTTAAACCTGCCTGTGTCACCAAGTGTACAACAAGGGCCCTTAAGTTCGTTACCCTTCAGGAAATATAAACTCTATCAGGCAAAATGGGGGCCTTTACATGGCCCCCTTCTTTTTTTGTTTGGCAGCCTGCTCTCTTTTTAAAAGGTCTTCCAGTATCTTCTCCCCTCGTTTTAAGGATCGTACATACCAAAGGGCCTCAAGTCTTTCCATCTCTTTTGCCTCAAGACTCCAGGTGTTCCTTGGAAGTCTTTCGAGTTTTCTTCTAAGTTCAAACAGAAAGAGGGCCGCAGTAACTGAGACATTAAGGCTTTCCGTAAAACCCATAAGGGGAATGTATGTGACACCATCGCACCCCTTGCGAAGTTCAGGGTCAAGCCCGTCAAGCTCCTTTCCTAGGGCAATGGCCACGGGTCCATCTTCAAGGTCAATTTCCTCGAGTCTAAAGACGCTTTTTCCTTTGGTCTCGGCCGCCCTTTCAGGCGGGTCAGCAGCAAGTATCCTGTAGCCACTTCTTTTTAAAGTGTTTATGCAGGCTTTCACAGAATGGTGGCGAATGATGCTTATCCACTGCTGGGCACCCATGGCCACGCCGTGGCTGGGACTAAAGCGGTTTTCCACCTCGATCACGTGAAGGTCCTGGATGCCAAATGCCTCGCAGCTTCTTGCAACTGCACTCATGTTGTGCTGATGATAGAGGTCATCAAGGACAAGAGTGATGTACCTTGTGCGTCTTGAAAGGACCTCGGTTATCTTGCTGCGTCTGTTCCGTGTTAGAAGCGGGCCAAGAAGCCCCTTGATCTTTTCAGGCCCCGGCCTTTTCTGCAAGTTCCACTGCCCCTTTAACCATCTCATCTATGATGTTCAGGCCCTTTTGCCAAAAGGACTTATCACTGAGATCTATGCCAAAGGGCCTTAGCATTTCGTAAGGATCCTTTGACCCCCCTGCCTTTAAAAGCTCAAGATATTTCTGGACAAAGGGCTCTCCTTCCTCCATGTAGATGCCGTAAAGGGAAAGGACAAGAAGCTCCCCAAAGGCATAAGAGTAGACGTATCCAGGAACATGCAGGAAATGGGAAATGTAGGACCACCATATCCTGTAATTATCCGTAAGGGTGACGCTCTTTCCGAACATCTGTTTCTGGGTGTCGATCCAATAGTCGGAATATATATCAGGGGCAAGTTCTCCCTTGTCCCGTCGATGGTTGTGGATGGCATCCTCAAAGCGGTTCATGGCTATCTGGCGAAAGACCGTAGCAAATATGGATTCGATCTTCGCTGCAGTAAAACCGAGTTTTTCCCTTGGATCCTCTAGGCCCTTAAGGATGTCCTGAAATACAAGCATTTCACCAAAGACAGAGGCGGTCTCCGCAAGGGTTAATGGGGTGTCCGCATTGAAATAGCCCTTGTCAGCGGCAAGCACCTGGTGAACCCCGTGCCCAAGCTCATGGGCGAGGGTCTCAACGTCACGCAGGGTTCCTGCAAAATTTACCAGCACGTAGGGATGCGTTGAAGGCGTAAGCGGGTGGGCAAAGGCGCCACCGGTCTTTCCTGGAATTATGGGGGCGTGTATCCAGTTTTTCTCAAAAAACTGTCTTGCAATCTGTGCCATCTGGCCTGAAAATCTTTCAAAGGAAGAAAGCACAATGTCCATGGCCTCCTGCCAGGAAACGGTTCTTTGCGGAAGCCAGGGCAGGGGGGCGTATCTGTCGTAATCAAGGAGTTCGTCAAGACCCAAAAGCCTCTTTTTAAGAAGGTAATATCTTTCTACAATGTCATATCTGGATGTGACCGCATCTATGAGCCCGTTCACCGTTTCATCCTTGAGCTCGTTTGAAAGGTTCATGGAGCTTATCCACTTTGGATACTTTCTCAGTCTGTCCTCTATCATCTTGTCCCCAAGCACCGTATTGAAGGTGTGGGTAAAGACCAGGAGTTCTTCTTTAAGCCCCTCTGTTAGCTCTTGGCTTGCCTTTTTTCTGACTTCCCTTTCAGGCATGTACAGGTCCTTTAATACCTCCTCCTGGGTCCTTTTCTTTTCTCCGTATCGCTGGTGTGCAAGCACCTTATCAAAGAGGTTTATCCAGCTTGAGCGTCCAACAGGGCTAAGTTCTGCCAAAAGCCTTTCTTCCGTCTCTGTAAGAAGGTGTGGTTTGTAACGCCTAAGCGATTTTAGATAATGTTCATAGTGGGAAAGGGCCTGGTCTTTCAAAAGCCTTTCCGCCTTTTCATCGTCAAGGTTTGCCCATTCAAGCTCAAAGAATACGAGCTCTTTTGATACCTGGCTGGCCGTCTCCTTTACCTTCTGAAGAAAGGCCCCAGCCTCAGGGTCATCAGACCTTGTGGCAAAGTTTAAGAAGGCAAAGCCGCTTACCTTTCCAAGAAGCTCGGAGAGCCTTTCAAGCCGGCTTACAAGCTCAAAAAGGCCCTTTGCACCCAGATCCTTTACCCTGCCTGAATATTCTTTTCTTATCTCAAGGGCCTCGTTTACACAAAACTCCAGGTCCTTTTGTATCTGCGGATCGTCCTGGCCTTTATAAAGGTCCTCAAGCCGCCAGATTACATCTTTTGTTCCCGTAATGGTGTTAATGTCACTTGTCATGGGTAAATGCTCCTTCTGCTGCTATTTTACGGGAAGCTCAACCATGTTGCCAGTTGCGCTGTCTTTGTATCTGATTAGAGCCTTAAGGTCCTTCACCCCTGTTTTTATGTCAAAATGTATGGCAATATCGGTATTTCCTGGCTTTATGTCCTTTAAAAGCCACTGGGCCTGGTTTTTCTCAGCAATCATCCTGGAAAATTTGGGTTTAGAGTCGGTTATGTTCGTCCCCTTGGGAATGTCCACCGTCACAATGGCAGTGGCAGGGGCAGGTTTCGATACTGTTACACTGATGATTACGCCCTTGTCATCTGTCTGCTTTATGGTTCCTGTCACCTTTGCAAGGGCAATCGAACTCCAGAGAAAACCTGCCATGATGAAAAGAATGATTGTTACTTTTTTCATTGTATTAAGACGCAATTTTTGCCTCCTGTTTTGTGGCTTGCTTCTGTGGTATAAACCTCTTCGTTCCCTTATCCCATTTGTATTGGCCAGCCGCCCACAGGTTTTCCACCTCCTTAAGGACGGCTGTCATACCCTTAACTCCAGAAAGAAGCTGATAGGCATCTAGTATCTCTTCGTCATCTATCCTGTTGTCTCCATTTTTGTCAGCCCAGTGAAAAGGTGCTGCAATGACACAGTTGTTGCCTCCAACATTCACGTTTACCGTTTGACTGGTCTTTATGGTGACAAGCCCTTTGAAACGAAGTCTTTTACCCTCCTTGACCGATGTGGGCATCTGCGCAATGTAGACAAATTTAAGCTTGCTGGTATCCCCCTGATAGAGCCACTTCAAAAGTCCCTTTTCTATGGATGTGTACCTCGGTACTGTCTTTAATACCTTCAAGGTCCTGGGAATATCCTCCTTCAAAAGGATGGTGCGCCTGGTCTGCGGGGTGATATTAACGCCTATGAGCACTGGAAATTGGCTGCCCTGGGCGCATCTGGCAGGAAGATAACGCACCGCACTTATGTCCAGGGGCAGATTTGAGGGCCTGAAAAAGAAATAGCCTGCAAAAAGACCCCCGGCGCCAAAAAGAAGGGCCATTATCCCCACAATGAAGACGTTTTTGAGCCCCTGTTTCTCGCTGGTGGTGGAATCATCCTCAGGTCCTCTCCTTTCCTCACGGCTTTCCACCTCGCTGTTATCCAGGTTTTCATGCCTTTCTTCTTCGCCTTCTTCCAGAATGTCCTGGACGTCAACCTCCAGCGTCTGGGCAAGCTTCAGGGCATTTTCCCGCTTGACACTCGGGTAGCGCTTATTCTCCCACCTGGAAATGGTATCAATGGTGACGCCAACAACCGTTGCCACATAGAGTTGGGTAAGGCCCTTCTCCTCCCTTATTTGTTTTATTTTTTTGCTATTGAGCCTTACGGTTTGTGGAAGGGTAAATTCCATTTGCTTTCTGACTTTAATATAACTACCTGAATTTATTATCAGAACATTCTACGTCTAGTTAAGTCGGCCGGATGTCTATAGGCATATAACCCGATGTCCATTGTTTTATCAACAACCTTTCCCTAGGGTTGAGACAAAACCAAGAAGCAAAGGCTTCAAAAAAAGATGGAGGTACAGGTAATGAAAAGAGTCGAGAAAAAACACGGAAACCGGGTGGTACGGTTGGATTTCAAGAGGATGGTGGTTGGCACTGCCGCGGTCTTTCTGCTGGCAGGTCTTCCAGGCCCTTCTGTTGCATCCCCGGATGTGGCAGTAAAAGCGGCAGGGGACGCGGCCCAGAAGGCAGCGGCAAAGGTGGTCGAAAAGAAGGAGGCTGCAGAGAAGGCCGTTTCAAAGGTAACCACAGCCAAAAAGGATGAGGCCAAGCCAAAGGTTCCAGAGTTCGTGGATATAAATACCCAGAAGAGCTGTCCCGACATGAAGGGCCTTAAAAAGGATGTCAAGCATGTGAACCACTTTAGCCATGCAGCCCATATAGAGATGCTCAAAAAGGAAAACAAGGGTTTTGTGTGCGCAACCTGCCACAAAGGCGCAAAGACAGAGGATGATATCCTCAAAAGTGACAAATGTAAAAGGATGGAGGAGGAGCTCAAGGAAACAGGGGGACCAGCAAAACTGAAGAACTACTTTCATGCAAATTGTTTAGAGTGTCACAAGGATCTTAAGAAGGAGAACAAGAAGACAGGCCCTGTATCATGCAAGGGATGTCACAACAGAAAGGCAGGTGATAAGTAATGAGAAACAAAAGACTTGGCGTATTTACTGCCCTGATTTTGATGGTGTTTTTCCTCGCCTCCGGGGCGAATGCCTCTGAAAAGCTCAAGGGCAAAGTGGAGGCGGCCTACAAGGACCAATCCATCTGTAAGGTTGCAAGTGATCTGGCAGAAAAAAAGGATGTGTGTGAAAAGGATGCGGAGGTTAAGGTAGGTTCCATTCTCGTTGTTAGCGGCAAGGATTCCACAACGAATCTGGAAGAGGGCCAGATGGTGCTCCTAAAGATCAAGGGAAACGGCAAGACCACTGGAACAGTAATAGCTGCGCTGAAAGATACCCTCAAGAAGGGGGATCTTGAAAAGACAGAAGGAAAAGGAACTGTTGTAATCTGGAAAAACGGTGAAAAGGGCCCCATATTCATCCTGAAGGCCAAAAAGGACGTCACAGCCGAAAAAGATACAGAGGTGAAGATGATCCTTAAGAAAAAGGCCCCAAGGGTTGAAGGTTGCTAAAGGGCTGATCAGAAAAAAAACCGAGAAAACTAAATGGAGATGGTAAGGCAGGCCCTCCTTCGGTGTGGCCTGCCTTTTTTCATGTTACATTGGCCTTATTTCAAAGGATTTAAGGAAGCCCTTAATCCTTAAAAGCTCTGGAAAGGCCCTCTTTTCATCCATCCCGCCCACGAATTTTTCAATTTCTTGTATCTGTTTTTTCAGGCCTTTTATTCCCTTTTCGCACAACCAGAGCCTTGCTGGCAGTTTGGGGGATGCATTCACCTTTAAAGACATGGTCACAAGATACTTGCCTTTTTCATCAAGGCCCATGTAAAAGAACCTGAGCTGGGATTTATCCACGCAGGTGACATCCTTTGTAACCCTTCCTACAAAGCCAATCCCGTGCCCGTTCTTAAGGGGAATTTTGGATACAAACACGGCAAAATCGTTGATGCCAGGCCTTGGAGGAAGGATGTCAAAGGGCGGGGAAAGCTGGCTCACATCCTTTTTTAATGCGTTTTTCAGCCTGTGTATGGCTATGTTGATGGTGGGGTCATGCTCCTTCCACCACATGTCCAGGTAGGCCTTGACATCTATTACCCTCATGACAATGCTTTTGTTTTTAACCACAAGGGCAACATGGGCAGGTACGGCAGATGAAGGACCCAGGTTGTGCGGGGAAAACGAGACCTCAGGCAACATCTCAAGCCTGGCGGACTGATCTATAAGACCGGGGTTACATCTTATCTCATCGGGGAAAAGGCTTACCTTGTAGGTTGCAGCAGGAACAAGGCCCTTTTCCGTCACATTAAAGACCCTTAGCACTCTTTTTGTCGGGCAGCACATGGGTTCACCCTTTCCGTGCTCAATGAGGCCAAGGTAAATCGAGCCATGTCTGTAAAGGGAGAGGTAGCGGATCTTGACCCTGTCTCCAAGATCAACCCAGGCCCTTGGGACCCAGCCCTTTTCTTTTTCAGTAAGGTAGTAAAGCCTTTTGAAAACGCCGCTTCCCCCGGTATTATAAGAAAGAATCAGGGCTCCTACCCTGGTCCCCTTCCATAAAGAAATAGCGTGGCGTTCAATAACCGCATTAAATGTGCCCTCTCCTCCTTCTTTTTTGTAATGCCCTGAAAACTGCCCATTTTTAAGAAGAACCTTTCCGCCTGGGGCCTCTTTCATGGGTAAGACAAGATCACCAAGGGCCTTGGAACCAGCTGCGAAGATGGGCTTTGGCAGACAGCAAAAGGTAAAAACAGGCCACAGAAGGGCTATGGTTACTAAAACAGGTGTTTTTTTCATTCAAAAGGCTCCTTGAAAAAAGCGGATTTTTTTGCTTGGTTGACTCATAATACAAAGATTAACTCAACTTTCGGACTTGTATTTCCCCCTCATCTAACGTCCTGAATTGTTTGCCATAGTGGTGTGGCTGGGTGCAGTAAGTGGATAATGGATTTCACTACAATGTCTGTTACTAGGCTGCATAGC
>JALWYS010000007.1 GCA_027003115.1 Deltaproteobacteria bacterium
TCTTGATTCTTCTTTTCATTATATATCCCGTACTTGCAGAAAAGATACTCATGCCCTTTATGGGAGCAACTCTTTCAGGGCTCGTCTTCACCTACTTCCTTTACAGGAAATCTCCTCCTGCGGATATAGAGGTTTCCGAGACCTTTGCAAAAAATCCCCTTCAGCTCAGCGAGGCAGTGAAGTTTGGCATCCTATTTGGTATCGTTTACGGAGCAAGCTCCTTTGTAAGAAGCAGGTACGGGGATGCAGGGGTTTACGTGGTATCCTTTCTTTCAGGGCTTACGGACGTGGACGTCATTACTCTTTCCCTTGCAGAGCTTTCCAAGCAGGGCCAGCTTGCCCAGGTGGTCTCCGCCTTTGGCATTATAACCGCCTCTGTGGTCAACTCCCTGGTAAAGCTTCTTATTGCCGCCTGGCAAGGGGGAAGAAGGCTTGGAACCCTGCTTCTTTTCTATTTTCTTCTCACAATAGGTGTACTTGGAGCAGCCCTCTGGATTGGAGGGGTTTCGTAGTCTGTTTTTTTCTCTTTCCGGCTATCTGAGCCTGGAAAGGCCAACGAAGCTTCCGCCATTGTCCTCGGCAAGGCGTCTCATGAGCGTTGCAAACCTTGGGATGTTGGGTGAGGTCGGAGTCTCCTTAATAAGAACGGGAAAGCCTATTGCATGAATCCTCATCCTGCGCCTTTTTACGCCTGCGGGTCTGTTCAGCCTGTTTACCTTATCAAGCACATCCTGGATGGAGCCACGGGAAAAGTCGTCTCCAAGCACGTAAATGGAGATGTTCTTGTCCGGGGCGTAAAAGTCCTTGATGGCCCTGGTAATGCCTTCCACAGGGCTTGAGTTTGAAAATGGGGTCCAGGAGGAAAGCCTTTCCAGTATTACCCTCCTTCTTCCAGGGGTGTCCGGTATCCATCGGCCCTGGTACTGGGAAAACATGTATTGGCCCATGTCGTTCATCACCTGTATGCCCTTTACCCTGGGATAGACCCTGAGTATCTCCTTCATTTTACGCCTTACTAGCGGCCAGGCAAAGCGAAGCATGGAGCCAGAGGTGTCTATGACAAAGATGATGTATTGGCTGTCAACAGGGATGCCCCCAATTGCAGCCCTTGGATTGAAGCGGACTGGACGGGAACGCTTAAGCCTTTTCATCTCCTTGGTAAGCCTCTGTCTTGCCTCCATGAGGCTTTTTGCAACTATTCTTTTTGCCGCATCATCTGTCTTTGCCGCCTTAAACCTTGCCCTTACACTTTCAAGCTCTGCCTCAAGGGCTGCGACCCTGGTTCTTAGTTTGGAGAGCTGCTCCTGCCTGGATTTAAGCTCAGGGTCTATGTGAGAAAGCTCATCACTCATCTTCACCTTTTCTTTTAAAAGGGCCTCTATTTTTGCCTTAAGATTTTGGCTCATTTCGTGCCCTACTCTTGGCTCTGAAAACTGTGAGATCACAAGAAGAAGAACGATCGCTCCGAAGCCGCAAGAGATGACGTCAAGGAATGAGAGGCTAAAGACCTCTATGGCCCTTTTTCTTTTACTTTTCATGGCCAGTCACTGCTTGGGGTAAGAAAGGATCCCTGGGTCTTTACTGCAAGTTTCCAGAAGAGGGCAGGGGCCGTTGGGTCGCCCTCTAGGGGGAAAAGGATGGTGTTTACAGGCACTCCCCTTGGAAGGTGCGCCACTGCCTCATGAAAGAGTCTTTCCCTTTCCTTGGCCGAAACCTTGCCCTTTGAGCGCGCTATAGCCCCAAGGGTAGGAAGGCCGTCTGTCAACAGGATGATGTTGTCAGGCCTGGGACTTATACTTGACGAAAGCCTAAAGGCCTTTAAGAGGCTTGTTCCCCCATCTGGAACCTCTGAGGCAACCTCATGCGCCATTTCTTCAATGGCCTTGGTATCCTTGACTGGTACCCATCTTTTTTGTGCATCTGCCACCAGGTACGCATCTTTATTAAAAAGGGCCACGCGGACCCTTGATTCAAGGGGAAGGTTAGCCAGGAGCCACCTCAAGGTGCGCACCACCTGTCTCCATTTTCTGGCACCAATTCTTTCCCCCTGTGGCATGCTCTTAAGCCTTATTATCTGGACAATTTTTCTATTGAGCATGGATGCGGAGCAGTCAACAAGGATCAGTACGCGCTTTCCACCAAGCCTGAGTCCTGTGAGATATTGCCTGTGGCCCTGGCCTGTCATAGCAAGGGCCTGTCTTCCCCTTTCCTGGTCAAGTTTTTCCCGTGCAAGGAGCCTTTTGTGTTCCCTGTCAAGCCTTTTAAGCTCGCTCTCAAGCCTCCTTATGTCCTGAACCTTTGAAAATGATACATTTAAAAACCTTGCCGTCTCCTGCTCGGTCTTCTTGATTTCATTTATCACAACCTGCCATCTGCCCTGAAGCCTCTTTATCTCCCTTTTGGCTGCTTTGAGGGAGTTGAGCCTTTTTGCTAGACGTTCTCTTTCTGATTCCACCTCCTGTTTGAGATTGCGCAGCCTTGCAGAAAGGTCCTTGTATTCCTCTCCACGCCTTATGACCATCTGGCTGTTGACTATAAGAACCAGTAGCACCACGGCTCCAAATCCGCAGAACATGATATCGAGAAACGAAAGGTTAAAGGCAGAAGGGCCTTCTCTTTTCTTTCTCGTAGAGCCCATAAAAAAACCTTTTTAAATCCTGTTTTGCGGGCTTCTCATCCTGGAGATGAGGTGCACGTCGCAGTACTCCTCTGTATCAAGGACAAGACGCTCCTGCATGAGCTGAAGCTGGTGAATGAAGAACATGA
>JALWYS010000008.1 GCA_027003115.1 Deltaproteobacteria bacterium
TCATGGTGGGAGACGTGAATATTCCTGAACAAATTCCCGCATGTTTTAGGACAATATAAAATGCTCTCTGTCCCTGAAACCACGCTATTTATAAGGAAACAGGCCGTTGAGAGATCCGGATATAGCCAAATTTTTTTAGTTTATTATCCTGAGGCTTTTGGGTCTCATTCATAAGATCATCTTGTTTTTTTAGTTTTTTCTTGAAATAAATCTCTCTTTTGTTGGCATCCCAATAAAAAACTGGATCACTGATTAATCGATCAAAAGCCAAAAATTCCTGCAGGGTTAACATGTGGTGCCATTTTTAAGGTCTCTTTGCCTGAGATGTAGTTTATATATCGGGAAAACAGCCCCTTAGGTAAAAAGAGAAAAATGTAAATCCCAAATCTCTTGGCGACAAAAAAATCACTTTCCTCACTTCTATAGTTAAGTGCACTTTTTTGAAGTTCCCATAAGGTCTTTACGAAAAGCAGAGAAAAAGGCGGAGGACTTACAACTTAATGAAAATAAACGCCACCTTATTAATTGGACTGCTTGCGGCCATCCTCTTTTATACAAACAGTTGTTTGGCACAGGATTATTCAGGTCTGTGGTGGGATGAGACGAAAGTAGGACAGGGTATTTCCATCATTCAGAATCAGGATTCGATCTGCGGGGCTTGGTACCTTTATAACGAATCTGGAGAAAATATGTGGCTGGTTTTTACCGGTAAACTCGACAACACCGGCTCCCTAACCACTGAACTTTTTCAGTACACCGGACCTGCCCTGGGAAGTAAGTGGGACACTGACAAACTCAAAGCCACTTCAAAGGGGACATTAACCATTGCCTTTGGCAGTCCTGAAAGCGCAACCATGAATTTCGATATTTCTGGCTACAAGGGAACCTTAAGTTTGACTCCCTTTGCCAACGACGCCGCTGTAATGTTCTGGGACAAGAACAAGCCAGGGCAGGGCATAAGCTTTTTCATGGAGGGATTAAAGGCCTATGTAGTCTGGTACCTTTACGATGAGAAGGGCAAGGACATGTGGCTTATATCCCAAGTGGACCTGGCGTTACAGCAAACCTCTGGCAGCCTTTTTAAATTCACTGGCCCCCCACTTGGAAGCGCCTGGGACCCTTCATTGGTGAGCTATTTAGTAGCTGGAGACGGCTCCATCAACCTTACAGATTCCAAGCAGGTTCCATTCACTTATAATGTAAATGGCGTTAGTGGCAGCCTCAATCTGGAATCCTTTGTATGCGGTGGTACCGAATAAGCAAAACTTACGTGAAGCAATTGGGTGCGGCCTTTAAAGATTAAAAACAGAAACTTGATGTCGTCTCCCTTTTAATTTTATCTGGCCCTTATTATCCTACCTTCATGGGCATAAACATTGGTCGTTACCCGCGGGTTTTGATGAGATGGGTCACATTTGCCACTCTGGTTCTTATAGTTTTTCCACCCTTTCATTTCTACAAGGCCCTTGCCTCAAATCCCCTGCCCTTTGAGGTGGAACAAAGGGCTGCCCAGATCGCCAAGACCTTTTCAAAGACGAAATATGCCAAAATGGGCTCTTTTTTCCTTAGGCTCAAGAATGGCAGAAAGAATGGAATGCCGAAAGGGCTTGGGCTGGATATTGAAAAAATCAGGGCTGTGCTCTATCTCAAGAGGCCACTTTCAAAGAAACTGAAAGCGCGTCTCCAATCCCTTGGTTTTGATATGGAATCATTTGGCAATAAAAGCATACAAGTAAGTGCTAACAGAGTCTTGCTTGAAAAGATCAGCCATTGGAAGGAAATAGGTTATATAAGACAGCCAATCATTGCAAAGGGCCAGGAAGTGATGTCAGCAGCCGTAAGTGCAACGGGTGCCAACTTCCTTCAATCTCAAGGGCTTAGCGGCAAGGGAGTGAGGATCGGGATCATAGACCTTGGATTCTATGGTTACGATCTTTTGCTTGGTAGTGAACTTCCAGACACTGTGAAAAGAAAAAACTTCAGGCATGACTTTTGCGGCTTTTCTTTCTGCCCAAGCCAGTTACATGGGACAGCGGTTGCAGAACTCATTCACGATCTTGCACCAGATGCCGAGCTTTACCTAGTTTCCATAAGTACCACAGCAGAGCTTCTTGATGCCATCAACTGGCTTGAAAAAAAGCATGTTGCCATAGTGAACTGCTCTTTGGGTTATGAGTTTTGTGGGCCAATAGACGGACGAGGCTGGTGTAGCGTCAGGTTTGGAAGGATGAGAGACAAAGGGATTCTTCCAATTGTGGCCGCCGGCAACAGCGCAAAGAACCACTGGTTCGGGCCAAACAGCGATGAAAACGAAGACTCCCTTGTGGAGATAGACGATCAGAACCAGAGCCTTAGCTTTTCTTCCTACTCTTACGGAGAAGCCACTGTATCCTTAAACTGGGATGACTGGGGAACGAATCCTGAAGAGGCAAAATCCAGTCAGGATATTGATCTGCTGGTATTAAGCCCGATACCAAACAGTAACGTCATTGAAAACATAGCCGAAGGGACAGATCCCCAGTCTGGACGAACTGGTCATATGCCCATAGAGTCTGTCACATTTCAAACAGAGCCGGGTCGAACATATTACATCTTTATCGTAAACACCAAGACCAGCTGCCAGGTAACGGTTCATCTATTCCTCGATAGCGATTATTCCTACGAACTTACGCCATACAAAGCCGCAGAGTCGCTGCTTCAGCCTGCAGACAGCCCCCTTGTCATGGCAGTAGGTGCGTCCAATCTTTCGGGACAAGTGCTTGACTTTTCAAGCAGGGGCCCCACATGGGACGGGAGGGTGAAGCCCGATATAGCCGGTTTTTCAGGCCTTGAAACATTTAGTATCCCCGATTTTTCAGGCACCAGTGCGGCAGCCCCAACTGTAGCAGGAGTTGCTGCCCTACTAAAGGAGGCCCATCCTGACTGGGGTCCAGATCAGCTAGAGGCCGCTCTTGAGCTTCTTGCCAGGGATGTCTTCGTTTATGGCCAGGATACGGCAAGCGGAAATGGATTGATAGACGTTTCAAAGGCGCTAAGCATTTCAAATAGCATGGAAAAAGGATTCTGGTGGAACCCTGAAAGGGACGGCACTGGAATAAGTATTGAGAGACGGAACAATTCTGATTTCCTGGCAATCTATACCTACAGCGAAAAAGGGGCTAAATCGGATCCCACCTGGTTTACTGCAAGCTCAATGGAATATTCTGGCATGACAGGCCCCGCGGACCTCCTCACATTGACTGGCTGGCCCCTTGGTTCTGCACCTTCAGACTTTTTCTCGCACGAGGTGGCCAAGGTCTCGGTATTGTATTTAAATGGCGACAAGGGACTTCTTCAGTTAAAAAATCCCTCGAAAAACTTAGTGCAACGCCAGAAAATAGAGAAATTTTATTTTGCAAACGGCCCTATCAGTTATCCAGACATAACAGGTTGGTGGTGGGATGAGAGCCAGCCTGGAAACGGGATTTTCATTGAGGTCCAGTCAGGGATACTCTTTTGCGCTTGGTACCACTTTAAGGAGGACGGCCTGCCCAGGTGGTGGTCCTTTTCTGGAGAACTGGCCTCATTAGCCCAAGGCACATTAACTGCCGATATCCTTGAGTGGCATGGCGGCCCCTGTCTAACTTGTTCCCAGCAAGAACCTCACCCAAGTGTTGTTGGAACGGCTACTTTGAGCTTTCAGGAGGGAATTCCTGAGACTCTGATATGGCAGGCCACTGACGGTACTCATGGCGAATACCATCTGTCCAGGTTTCCTTTTTAGGCGAGTTGGAAATAGCTGTTGGATAAGAGAAGAATTTTTTTGAGGCCTATAGAACAACACTCCTGTTTCTGCCTTGCTCCTTAGCCATATAGAGTGCCTTGTCAACCCTGTTTACTGCCTCCAAAATGGTATCTTCGGATTCGGCCTCACTGACCCCTAGGGAGACCGTTATGGTTATGTAATCCGCAGGAGGAGCAACCACGAACCTGTAACAGCTGACACGCTTTCTCAGCCTTTCTGCAAGCTTGAGTCCATCTTCCTTAGTGGTATGAGGAGCTATTATCATGAACTCCTCCCCCCCGTACCTGTAAACCGAGTCGGTTTCACGCACGCTTTTTTTCCAGATGTGGGCAAGGTTTTTGAGCACCTTGTCCCCGATGGAATGGCCGTAGTTGTCGTTGATTTCCTTAAAATGGTCTATGTCGCACATTATGAGACAAAGGGGATATCTGTATCGCTTGATCTTTGAAAGCTCCTTTCTAAGGTCGCTCTCAAGGGCGTGCCTGTTCAAAAGCCCGGTCAGGCCGTCAATGCGAACCTTGCTCCTTAGCTCTGCAATGGTCCTTGCCTGCTCCTTCACCTTTTCTTCGGTCTGTTTTGCCTTTTTTTCCAGGTGCTTGTTTTGGCGGCGAAGGCTTTTTATCTCATCATAAAAGAGTCTGTCCTCATCCTTTTTGTCCATGGACTTAAGGGAGGATTTTACTTCGTTTACGTGGTCCTTTGTTACCTGGACAAACTCCTCCACGGTATCTTTTACGTCCACAAGGATATCGTTTGCCTGGTTCATGAACTCCTGAAGGGCCTCTTCATCCAGAGTGCCCACATCCTGCTGCATGCCTGCAACCGTGGAAAAGCCTTCTGAAATGGCTACATCCCAAAATTCCTTGCTGTAGACAGTTGGCCAGGGCAGCAGGCCCTTACCCACCAGGTTCTTAAGGGCTATCCTGGCCGTTGCGGTTACCTGTTCAACAAGAAACTTCTTTGAGCCGGAATTAAGATCAGTGTCCAACATTTTTCCTTTGCCGTTTTCTGAGCCGGACTTTTTTTATCTTATCGAACCGTGAAAAAATTTATTAAAAAAAATCAGACCATTTCCACGGTCACAAGCTTTGAAATTCCCTTTTCCTCCATGGTCACTCCGTAAAGGGTATCTGCCATCTCCATGACCTGCTGGTTGTGAGTGACTAGTATGACTTGGGATGAGTTGGAAATTTGCCTGACAAGACTATTAAATTTTCCTGTATTTGATTCATCAAGGGGCGCATCCACCTCATCAAGTAGACAAAAGGGCGTGGGTTTTACCAGAAATATTGCAAAGATAAGGGCCAGGGCACAAAGTGCCTTCTCTCCGCCAGAAAGGAGGGAAAGATTTGCAATCTTCTTGCCTGGCAAATGGATAGTGTATTCAACCCCTGATTCAAGCACATTTTTTTTATCAAGAAGGGACAACCATGCCCTACCCCCTTCAAATAGCAAAGGAAAAACCTTGGTCAAACTTTCATTTATCACTGTAAGGGTAGCCTTGAACTTCTGTCTGCACTCTCTGTCAATCCTGTCTATTGCATCCTTAATATCCCTAAGGGAGCTTTCAACGTCTTCCCTCTGACCAAGTAAAAAATTGAGCCTTTCATCAAGATGTCCGAACTCCTCCATGGCCATGAGGTTTACCGGTCCAAAAGATTCTATCTTCCTGGATATCCCTCTAAGCTCCTCTTCAAGAAGTGAAAGCTCTACAGAAGACTCTAGGCTAGAATCCTCAAGGACCTCTTTTATATCCCGTCTGAATTTGCTGACACATAAATCCGCAAGGTGTTCCCTGGTCCGTTTTAGCTCAGAAAGCTTTATCTTGAGACGGTTAATTCCGTCTGTAACACTTGTGATATCCCTTTGAAGCTCCGTCCTCTTCTTTTCAACAAGGAGTCTTGTCTGCCTTTTCTTATCTATCTCTTCATCAAGCAAAAGCGCCTTCTTTTGTACTCCTTCCAACTGGCTACTGTTTTCCGAAAGATCATCTCTTTTTTCTTGAAGGGCCTTTGAGAGTGTCATGGATTTTTGAGAAAGCTCCTCCAGCTTTTTGGAATTTTGCTCAAAGGAGTTTTTTAGCCTTAAAAGACCATTTTCAAGGCGGGAAAGCTCCCTTTCGGCACCTTTTAGCCTTTCATTGATAGCCTGTTTCTTAAAAAGCAGCTCGTTTTTCTTTTTATCAAGCCTCCTTGTCTCCATCTCCTGTTCCCTAAGGGCCTCTTCCACCTCCTTAAGCCTGGATTTAAGCCGCTCTTCTTCCTGCTCTGCCTCCATTAGCTCCTTTTGAAGTCCTTGTATATCAGGGGAAAAATCATAAAGCTCATCCCTTGTTTCATCCTGTTCAAACTCAAGGAGCTCGATTCTGTCCATGATCCCATCAAGCCTGGAACTTTTTTCCAAAAGTTTCTTCTCAAGTCTCTGCCTCTTTTCCAAAAGGGCTTCCTTTTCTCTTTTTTCTGCCTCGTACGCCTTTAAAAGCTTTCCCCGCTTTTTTATTAGCTCCTTTTCCTCCTTAGAAATCTCGAAATAGTTACCTTCAAGCCTTTTAAGGACATCTTCAAGTGCCCTTATCTCCTTTTTTCTTGAAATAAGTCCTGACCCCTTTGAAATTTCCACTGAGGCATAGCGAAGCTCTTTCCATGGGGTAAAAATGAATCCGTCCCTTGAAATTACGTATAAAGACGAGTCCCTAAGAAGAGAAATAGACTTGGAAGAAGAAAAAAGGTCCCCAATGTGATCAATCACGATCCAGGAACCAAGTATCTGACGCATCTTTTTTGATACAATATCCTCCCCTAAAATCTTCCCTGAAAGCCAAACGGCACCAGTAGGGAGGGTATCAAGATCAGGCCTAAGGCCCTCTTTTTCTGAAACTTCATCACAAAGAAGAATGGCAGCCGAATCAATGCTCTTTGCAGCACGAATTGACCCAATCATTCCAGTAAGCATCTCTTCATCTTTGACCACCAGGGATTGAAGGGTCATTCCAAGTGCACTTTCCACCAAGCTTTCATATCCGTCTGCAACTTCGAGTCCGTCTACCACCAGTCTTGCTCCCTTTCCCGCCCTGTCCAATAGGGCCCTTGTTCCAGCCATGAGCCCGCTTCCCTGGGCCTCTAGCCTCTTTAGCGCATCCAGGCGTGCCCTTGTCTCAGTTACCTTGGACTTACACCTTCTTTTTTCTTCAAGGGTTTTCTCAAGTCTGGCCTTTGCCGCAGATATTTCTCCAGACAAATCCTGAACTATTCTTTCCCTTTTAGACAGTTCCTGGAAAATGGCGGAAAGTTTGTCTTCCAAAAGGGTGCTTTCGTTCCTTAAGGCATTTCTTTCTTCCAAAAGGTCTTTGAGCTTCTGCTCCATCCTTTCTAGTTTTTCCTGAAGCAGGCTCTTTTTGGCCTGGGCAGAATCAAGTTTTTCAAAGAGCTGTGCCCTCTTTGAGGCAACCACAACGAACCTGTCCTTTGTCTCTTCCCTCTTTCTTTTAAGATTCAAAAGACGAGTGCCTTGTTCCTGGGCCCTTTTACTTATCATCCCAACAGACTTGGAAATACGTGAAACGCTCTCCCTGTCCTTTTCCATCTGGCTTCTTATGGATGAAATTCTCTTCTTGGTATCTCTAATCCTTGTCTTTATATCCTCAAGCTCCCGCCTATTAGCATCAATTTCCTGGTTTGAAAGGGCAAGCCCCTTTTCAAGCTCTGCTATCTCCTTACCAATCTTGTCACCTTCCTCTTTAAGGGTATCTGCCCTTTTCCTGAACTCCTTTTGCTGCTCAAAAAGCCCTTCAAGCTCCATATCAAGCCTTTCCAAATCAAGCCCTGCCTTTCCAATCAGGGCCTTAAGTGCAGCGTGTTTTTCATTTTCCGCAAAAAGGGCCTTTTCCAACTCATTTTCTTCTGAGATAAGGGACAAAAACCTCCTCTTTATTATCAAGAGCCCTAGTCTATCTTCCTGCTCTCTGAGATTAGAGAATTTTTCCGCCTTACTCGCCTGTCTCTTCAGGGCGTTTCTCTGCCTTTTCACCTCTGAGATGACATCGTCCAGCCTATCGAGGTTTTCCTGGGTGGTTTTCATCTTGGCAAGTGCCTGGATACGCCTTTCCCGATAGCGCGCAATTCCTGCAGCCTCTTCCACGATGATGCGTCTCTCCTCAGGGGTCATTGAAACAAACTGCCCTACCCTCCCCTGGTCTATAATGGAATAGGCACGTGCGCCAGTTCCTGTATCCAGAAAGAGATATCTTATCTCCTTGAGCCTGCAGTTCTTTCCATTTAAAAGGAACTTGGACATCCCATCCCTGAAAAGTATCCGTTCAATCTCTATGTCTGAAAAATCCTTGAGCTCAGGCGGAGCCATGTCCTGACACTCTTCAAGCCTCAGTTTAACCCTGGCACAGTCAACGACCTGCTTGTGATCACCGCTGAATAACAGCTCCTCCATCCGTTCTGCCCGAAGCAGCCTTGGATTCTGCTCTCCAAGAACCCAACGTATTGCATCCACTATGTTTGATTTCCCAGAGCCGTTGGGCCCCACAATGGCGCTAACCCCTTTTGAAAATTTTATTACCGTGCGTTTAGGAAAGGACTTGAAACCTGAAAGGATGAGGCTTTTAAGTCTCATGGATATATGAAAAGAATTTTTTCAGGTTTTTCTTGCGTCTTTAAGAATAAGCTGGATGCTTTTCTTTCCGTTCCAGCAGTTGACAGATGGCGTAAATGCAAGCTCCAAATGGTCCCAGGAGATATCCTTTTTATCTCCATGCCCCCATGCAAGAAGTTCAATGGCCCTGACACTGTTACTTTGCTTTTCAGGCACGATTGCCATTTTAAGGTGCCCCTGTCCAACAACCCTTGCATCTTTGACATGAAAATTTTGGGCAGAAAAAATTGGGCCTTGGTATCCCGGGCCAAAGGGCTCAAGCATCTCCAAAAATTCAACATAGTTGTTGGAAGCAAGCTCTTCAAGCTCAACCCGGGCATCGAGGCTTAAGGGCGATGCCTCTGGCTGCTCTCCAGCCTGTTTTTCAACCGCCTGGGCAAATCTCCTTCTGAATTCATCAAGCCTTTCCATGCCGAGCCTTACACCTGCAGCAGACCTGTGCCCACCAAATCTTTCAAAAAGATGGCTGCATGAGGAAAGGGCAGAAAAAAGGTCTATCTCGTCAGGTGAGCGCCCTGAGCCAACGAGCATATCCCCGTCCCTGGAAAGGAGAATAACTGGGCATCCGGCAACTTCCACCGCCTTTGAGGCAACAAGTCCTAGAATTCCCTTTTGCCAACCCTGTCCGTAAAGGACATGCGCCCTTTGGCCATCCTTACCTTTAATGAGCTCCATGACCTCTGAAAGAAGCCTTCTCTCCAGACGCTGCCGTTCCTGGT
>JALWYS010000009.1 GCA_027003115.1 Deltaproteobacteria bacterium
CTGCAAGGGGCATGACAAGCCTCATACTTACTATGAAAAGTAATATCCCAGGCAGAATAAACAGGAGCTTGTGCCTTATGGCAAAGTGGGCAAGATGGACGAAAAAGTTCCTTACAGGCTCAAGCACATACGTTCCAAAAAGATCCACCAGCCTTTCGAGCCTGTTTTTCCTGGAGTGTGCCTGGACGAGATAGGGGGCAAGAAGCGGGATTACCGTAACAGAGATTATGTAGCTCGAAAGAAGCGCCAGGGACAGAACCACTGTGAACTGTCTCAGTATCTTCTGAACGTAGCCTCCTATGAACATGATGGGCACAAGGACTATCACTGTGGTGTAGGTGCCAGCCCAGTCGGCAAGGAGTATCTCGTTAAGCCCATCCACCACGGCCCGGTAGATGGGTTTCCCCAGGCTGTGGTAGTGGCGCTCGATGTTTTCAATAACCACTATGGCGTCATCAAGCAGCAGCCCCACCGCCACTATAACCGCCGTAAGGGTTACGATATTGAGCTCGTAGCCAAAAAGGTACATGGCGGCAAAGGTGAGAAAGTATGTGAAGGGGATGGATATGGCAGCAAGTATGGAGATGCGCACGTTTGCCAGGAAAAGGAATATGACGGCAACGGTCATAATTATTGCGTCCCTCAGGGCATCCACCATATTCTCAATACTTGTCTCGATAATAGTCTTCTGGGTGTCCGCAATCTCAAATTTCACCTCCGGGTACCTTGCCTTTATGGAGGGAAGCGCCCCCTCAACGGCCTTTATGGTTGTGGTGACATGCCCCTTTTCAGGCCGAAGGATGTTTATTCCTATGGCAGCCCTGCCGTTACCCCTGTAAAGTGACTGCCTTTCCTTGAAGCCGGTCTTTATCCTTGCTATGTCCGAAAGGTGTATGTCGCCCTCTTTTTCGTGGCGAACCACGATGGTGGAAAGCCTACTCTTAAGAAGCCTCTCACCTTGTGTCTTTATGAGGTATTGGCCGTCCCTTCTTATTATAAGCCCATTTGGTATGTTCACGTTCTGGGAACTGAGCGCCATGACCACCTGATCAAGGGACACACCGTGGGCATGAAGGGCTTCTGGATCAATCTGTACAGTAAGCTCCGGGAAATAGCCGCCAAACACCTCAACGTTTGAGACCTGGGGAATTCTCAAAAAGTCTTCCCTTATCTCGTTGTCTGCAAGCTGACGGACCTTTTCAAGGTCAAGGTTACTGCCCTTTTTCGGAGAAAGGGCAATTGTAAAGACAGGCTTAGTGGCATCACTTACCCTGAATATCTCGGCAGGTCTTACAGATGCAGGAAGCCTTGCCTGTATCCTCTTTATGGCGTTAGCCACATCGGTTGCAGCGGCATCAAGCCCCTTCTTGTACTCAAACTCAACGGAAACCGCCGCCATCTCGTCCTGGCTTACGGACTTCACCTTTCTTACAAGATCGATGGTGGATAGCTCCTTTTCCACTATCCTTGTAACCTTGTCCTCAACATCCGAGGCAGACGCCCCTGGCCACGGTATGATCACGGTTATCACCGGGTAGTTGGCATCTGGAAAGAGATTTAGCGGCATGGACTTAAAACCTATGAAGCCAAGGGACACTGCGAGAAGAATAAGCGATATCAAAAGATGTGGATGAGATAGAAACCTCTCTACAAAGCTTCTTCCCTCCTTTTCCTGGAGCATCATGGCCTGCCCTCCCCTTTCTGAACTGGCATCACCTTCTGGCCCTCATGGAGACGAAGAAGTGCGCTTTCCTGGGCAACTATAATCCTGCTTTCCTTGGGGATATCTCCTTCCCTGATGACGGCAAAATCAGGCCCGTGGTAGAGCACCTTCACCCTGTGGACATGCACCTTGTCTCCCTTATCAACGGTAAAGACAAAGCTTGAGCGCACGTTTTCAAGAAGCGCCCTTGAAGGAACCTGTATTCCTCGGCACCTGCCCGTCTCCACCCGTACCGAAACGGTGGCCTCTGTTGGAAGGCCAAAGGGAGGCCGTGGGGTATCTGCCTCTATCTCCGCAAGGGTCCCTGTGGTGACAGCAGGATGAAGCCTGCTTATTGAAAGCTCCATGACCTCTTTCTTGCCTTTTTCAGCAGACGAAAACCCTTCTTTTTCAACAAGGACCTTCCCGCCTTTTCTCAAAAAGGGAAATTCTGCCTGCGGGACCTTTATGGCCACGTAGTAGCCCTGTTCTGGCGCCTCCATCTCAACAACGGGCTTGCCTGCAAGGGCAAGGCCCCCTGGGTCCTGGTATCTCCTTGTAATTACCCCGTCCATGGGGGCGGTGAGCCTTACATAGGAAAGGTCTGTTTTTGCAGAAGAAAGGGCAGAGCCCAGAGCTTCAACTTCCGCCCTTGCAAGATCGCGGGCAGTCCTTGAACGGTCAAGCTGCTCCCTGCTTATGGCCTTGTTCCTGAAAAGTTTTTCGTCCCTTTCAAAGATGGCTTCCTGCGTGTTAAGGGCGGAGCGGGCAGCAATAAGCCTTGCCTTTAGCTCCCTTATCCTGTCCCTAACCTGCCTGTCATCTATCAGGGCAAGGAGCTGCCCTTTTTTCACCTTGTCTCCTTCCCTTACCCGCACCTCGAAAATCCTTCCGGTTATGCGAGGCGAGATGCTTGAGGTCACCTTTGCCCTTATGGTCCCAAGGTATCTCCTGGTTATTGGAAAAACGCCCGCCCTTGGCCTTGCAACCTCCACGGAAACTGGTGCCCTTTCAGGAAGGGGAGTATTTTTTAGCT
>JALWYS010000010.1 GCA_027003115.1 Deltaproteobacteria bacterium
GGGATGCTACCTTGTGGAGGTGGATGAGGATTTTCACATAAGGCCCTCCTTTGTGGAAACAGATGTCATAAGGTGGGAAGAGATAGAGTTTGATGTAACAGGTGTGCCGGACATCTCCTCTTTTCAGGAAATCCTTTACGAAGAAACCAGAAAGACCATGAATAATGTCTCTCCACGCGGCCTTATCTGCAGGATCAGGCTTTCGGGGATCTGTGAATTTTACGAAGGTATCTGCCAGCAAGAGGCCCTTGATGAGATTGTAGAGGAGCTGAACTCGGCCCTTTTTACTGACGGGTCCGTCCTTCTCATAGAGGGCATGGTCAACCAGGCAATACCTGCCCTCGACATGGAAAGGCGCAAGGAGGCAGGAGATCTTGCAGCCTTTGTATTAAGGGAGGCAGAAAGGCTTGACCTTGATATTGACGCTCTTACTCGTCCAGGTGGCCCCCTTTCTCTGCTTTTTCAAAACAGGAGGTTTAAGAGGCTTGGCATTGGCCTTAAGGAAGACGAGTTGGAGGGCATTGTACGTCAGGCAAAGCATCTTTTGATCCACCTTTTGGATAATCCCCAAAAATGAGAATCAGGGAAATAGACATAGAGGCCTTTGGGGCCATAAAAAATCTGCGCCTTTGGCCTGCTGGATCAGGGCTTACCGTCTTTCTTGGGGCAAACGAGGCGGGAAAGTCAACCATTCTTGCCTTTATACGCACCATGTTCTTCGGGTTTCCTGACATGAGGAAAAGGCAAAAAAGTTTTGAGCCTGCTGTGCCTTGTACCTACGGTGGCAGAATCAAGCTCCAGTCAGACAGCGGAAAGATCATCACGGTTGAGCGTAAACGGTACTTTGACGGCAAGAAGGGAAGGCCGGCAGTGACCCGTATCCTTGGAGACGAAGGTGAGCTACTTTCAGAATCCGTTCTCCAGACACTTTTTGGAAGCATAAACAGGACACTTTATGAAAACGTCTTTGGATTCAGCCTTGATGAGCTACAGGGCCTTGAAAGCCTTGAGAGCACCGAGATAAAGGATGCCATTTACGGGGCAGGCTTTGGCACGGCCCTTCTTGCAGTACCAATGGCCAGAAAAAAACTGGAACAGGAGCTAAAGGCCCTTTTTACGCCCTCTGGCAAGAAACAGGAGATTAACAGGCTGCTTAAGGAGGCTGAGGAGGTAAGGTCAAGGCTTTCCTCGGCAAAAAGGGATATCGAGCACTACCAGACCCTGAACCAGGCCATAATTGAGGCAGACACTAGGCTTTTAGAGATTGAAATTGCAATAAAGGAAACAGAGAGAGAACTTCAAAAACTAAGGCTCATACGTTCCTCCTGGGACGAATACCTTAAGCTTTGTGATCTAAGGGAAAAGGTGAAGTCCACTGGTAAATCCCTGGGAGAAAGGCTGCCTTCAAAGCAGGATCTTTGGCAGGCAAGCCAGCTATCAAATAGGGCAAGGGCCATAGAAAAGGAGCTTTCAGAAAAAAAGGCAGAGCTGGAAGCCCTCCATTTGAAGATGGAAGAAAGCAGGGCCGATCACAGGGTCCTTGAGAAGAAAAGGCAGATACAGAGGTTTTTCGCCAAAAGGGCGCATTTCGCCACCCTTGAAAAGGAGATGGAAAAAAGGCGGCAGGAGCTTCAAGACCTTGGCCAGCAACTGCTTTCAGGGCTCAAGGCGCTCGGAGAGGGCTGGAGCGAGGAGCGTCTTTTGAAAATAAATATTGGCTTTGGTGAAAGGGCAACGCTTTCCCGCTTTGAGGAACAATTTCAAAGGATGGATCAGGAAGTTACCCTCCTTAAAAAGGAACAGAGGTTGAGGGAGGGCGATTTGGAGGAGCTAAAGGGGGAAAGGGAGCGAACAGCCAGGGAGACTTCACAGATAGAAGAGGGCCTTTTGGTAAGGGATGAAGAGAAGCTTAAGCAGCTAAAGGATGTGACAGGGCGCCTTAAGATGCTTGTATCCAGCCTTAAAGGGATAGTCGAGAAAAAGAGAGACCTTTTAAGGCTAATTACTTTAAAGATGGAAGCCCTTAACATAAATAACGAAGCAGAGGATATTCTTTCCATTGATCTTGATGGTTTCTACAAGGAGGCAGTGGCGATTCAAGATGAGTTTACTGATGTTGTAAGGGGCGTCGAGCTTCTTTCCAGGCAGTACAGTCAGGCTCAAAACGGGCTTCGTCAGCTGGATGAGGCCATTAGCAGGCGGAAGAAGGCCATCTTACGCCTTGATGAGGAACTTGGGCCTTTAAAAGAGAGCGTTTCTGAGATTTCATCCCTTGTTAAGGCCCTTTCTGGAAGCCTTCCCGTAAGAGCTCAGCTGGAATCTGCCCTTTCTTCCCTGGGTGTTGAAAAAAAGAGGCTTAAGCAAGAATCAATGCGTCTTTTTAAGGCAACAGTTCATATAAAATGGCTTAAATATGTTGGTTATGTTTGTTCTCTAACTGGCCTTTTGGGCGTGCTTTTCTATCTCTTTTCTTCCCATAGCCCTTTGGTTAGGGATTCTGCTGGCATACTGGGCGTCTTATTTCTCCTTTCAGGCCCCCTTTTTCAGATATATGCAAGCAGGAAGGACAGGCAGCTCAATGAAAAGAGAAAAGAGAAGGAAAGGTCCCTTGAGGAGTTAGTCATGAGGGAAAAGTCCCTGGATAGAGAGCTAAAAAAGATACAAGAAGATGTCAAAAGGCTGTCACTGCTTTTAAACGTAGATGAGGAGGATATTTCAAGGGGATTTAATAAGGTCATTGAAAAAAGCGATTACTATCTTTCCAGGTGGAAGGAAAAAAGTGCCCTTACTAATGAAACAGAGCGCCTAGTCCAGGATAGAAAGGAGAAGGAACAGGAAGTCTTACGAATAAAAGGCGAATTGAGTGCACAGGAGAAAAGGCGCCAGGAACTAAAAGAGGGGTGGGAAAGGCTCAAGGCCGAGGTGAGCGTTGAGGCAGGGCCTGACATAGAGGAGCTTTCTTCTTCCATGAAGGACCTTCTTGAGCTTTGCAGCAAGGCCCTTGAACTTAGAGAGGTCATTTCCAAGGAGGCAGAAACAGAGGATGCCATAGAGAGCGAGATGGACAGGGTGGTTTCAGCCGTTTCACTAACGACAAACGACTCCCAAAAGGACTATGAAAAAATCCTTTCAAAGGTAAAAAAGATGCTTCAATCGGAGGAAGAGAGGATCAGTGGGCTGAAGTTAAAGAGAAAGCGCCTCAAAGAACTCGATGAGGCCATCAGACAATGCGAAAGGAAAAAAGAAAGGATAGATAAGGCTCTGGAAGGGGTCCTAGTGGAACGGAGGAGGCAGGAAGAGAAGTGGAAGGCCTTTTTAAGGGATGTGGGGCTACACGAGTATGACAGCCAGGGAGTGAAGGCCATATCTGAGCTTTTTTCACGCATTGAAGATTTGAGAGGGCTTTTAGAAAAAAGGGATGCGGCAGGAGAGGAGATACAGAGGCTTTTTGGTGAAATAAGCCGGGCACAGGGCCTGCTTAAGGGCCTTTTGCAGGATATTGGCAAACAAGAAGGCGAACTCGACTCCCTGGTTTCTGCCGTTGATCTTCTTTCAAGGCGTCTTGATGAAGAGTTGAAAAAGGATGTGCGTTTCAGGTCGCTAAACCAAAGGGCCCTTTTGCTAAAGGAGCAGATGGAAGAATTGAAAGGCGAGCTCAAAAAGATGGAAGGGGAGCTTGATGCCATTTTTGAGAGGTTTTCAGTTTCCAGCCTTGAAGGACTTGAGGAGAAGTGTCAGCAGGCAGAGGGCCTTTCAAATCTTAAAGAGGAATTTAATAGGAGTCTTCTTGAGCTTTCATCCAGGTTTGGCCTGCCCAAAAAGATGGAAGGGCTTTTAGGGCTTTTTTCCAGATGGTCCCTTCATGAGCTCGATGCATCAATTAGTGAGCTTACCAGAAAGGAGCAGGAGCTTTTAGAAAGGCGCGACAGCCTTTACAAAGAGCGGGCAGAGGCGAAAGAGGCCCTCAAGAGGCTTAAGGATTCCAGGGAGCACCAGGAGCTTCTTCAAAGATATGAAATGCTTCTTGCCAAAATAAAAGGGCTTTCTTCAAGATGGGCAGTGCTCAGCATTGCAAGGGAACTCCTTGAAAGGGCAAGGGAGAGATTTGAACAGGAGAACCAGCCTGGGGTGCTTGCCGAGGCATCAAGACATTTCAAGGAGATAACAGGAGGGAAATATGTCAAGATACTTCCTGCCTCCCAGGAGGGCTTTGTTGTCCTTGACAGGGAGGGAAGGCGCAAGGGGCCCCAGAGGCTTAGCCGCGGCACTGCGGAACAGCTTTACCTTTGTTTGAGATTTGGTGTAATCTCCACCTGCGAGCCAAAAGGTGAACGGATTCCCGTTTTGATGGACGACATATTTGTAAACTTTGACCCTGAAAGGATGAAGCTTGCAGCAAGGGCCGTGGCCGAGCTTGCAAGCAGCAGGCAGGTCCTTTTCTTTACCTGCCATCCGCACATAGCCTCTCTTCTTGAGAGTGAGGGGCAGGACGTGGAGCTTAAGGTCATGAACGGGTAAGCAGAGCATGAAAATATAGAAAGAAATAAACACGGTATTTTCTATGGATAGCATGGACATAAATCGGCTTCTTGAAATCGACAGACAGCTTATCTGGCATCCCTACACCCAGATGAAGGATTTTGAAAAAAGGCCCCTTCTCTTTGTTGACAGGTCAGAAGGTGTCTATCTCTATGATGGAGAGGGAAAAAGATACTTTGACACCATTTCCTCCTGGTGGTGCATAACCCATGGCCACAATCATCCTACTATTGCCAGGCGTATAAAGGAGCAGCTTGAAAGGCTTGACCAGGTCCATTTTGCAGGAACCACCCACCAGGGCCCAATTCATCTTGCAGAAAGGCTGAATGGGCTCTTGCCTGAAGGGCTCTCAAAATTTTTCTTTTCTGACAACGGCTCCACCGCAGTTGAGGTTGCCCTTAAGATGTCCTTTCAGTATTGGAAGAATATTGGGGTTGAGAACAGGGAGCTTTTTGTCTCCCTTGAAGGCGGCTACCATGGCGACACCATTGGTACCATGAGCCTTGGAGGAGTTGCCGCCTTTGAAGGCCCCTTTTCAAGGCTCACCTTTGACTCCCTCAAGGTGCCGGCGCCTTACTGTTTCCGCTGTCCTGCCGGACAGGAAAAGTACCATCCAGAACATGGAAGAAGGTGTAATCTTGAGTGTTTTGATATCATGGAAGAAAGGGTCCGCAAACAGGCGGAAAACATATGCGCCATAATCGTTGAGCCTCTCTTGATGGGGGCTGGGGGCATGATTGTCTACCCGGAAGAATACCTTGTGCGTTTAAGGGCACTTTGTGATGATATCCAGGCGCATCTAATATTTGACGAGGTGGCAACAGGCTTTGGAAGAACAGGCAGGATGTTCGCCTTTGAGCAGGCAGGGGTAACCCCGGATTTCCTTTGCCTTTCAAAGGGCATAACAGGAGGCACCCTTCCCCTGGCCGTAACGGTTACCTCCAGGGAGGTCTTTGATGCCTTTTATGATGACTACGTCTTGGGAAAGACCTTTTTTCACGGCCACACCTTTACTGCAAATCCCATTTGCAGCGCCGCTGCCCTTGGAAGCCTGGACGTATTTGAAGCCGAAGGCGTTCTTCAAAGGCTTCCCAAAAGGGTGGAGTTTCTTCAAAGGGAAAAGATGAGGCTTTTTGAAATCCCCATTGTGGGAGACGTACGCGGAATAGGCATGGTTGCGGCTTTTGAGCTTGTAAAAGACAAGGATAAAAGAACGCCCTTTGATTCAAGTATGCGGGTTGGCTGGCAGGTTTATCTTAAGGGACTTGAACGAGGGCTTATATTGAGGCCCCTTTCAGATGTCATATATCTATTTCTGCCCCTTTGTACAACAAGGGCCCAGATTGAGGAAATTCTTCATGCCACATCACAAACGATAAAAGAGGTGGCCTCTGTGCTTGGAATTGGAAGGTGACATGGCCCATTTTGACTATGAATATTTTAGGGACTTGACCCTTAAGGAGCTTATGGACAAGGCCCTAAAGCTTAAGCTCAAAAACAGGGGTTGTGAGATGGGCCTTTGCACCATTACAAATGCCAAAAGTGGGAAGTGCAGCGAAGACTGCGCCTTTTGCGCACAAAGCGCACGTTTTCACACAGATGCCCCGGTTTATCCGCTTAAGAGTCTAGATGAGATACTCAAGGAGGCAGAGGATGCAAAAAAAAGCGGTGCCAAACGTTTTAGCATTGTCATAAGTGGAAAGGGGCCAGACAAACCCCTTTTGGAACGTATTTCAAACTACGTTTTCGCCATAGAAAGGGAGATAGGAATATCCACCTGTGCCTCCCTTGGGGTCCTGGACAAGGAGAGTCTTGGAGTACTCAAGGAGGCAGGGCTAAAGAGGTACCACCATAACCTTGAGACTTCCAGCCGTTTTTTCCCTAAAATATGTACCACCCACACCTATGAGGAGAGGGTTCAGACCATAAAAAGCGCTCTCGAAGTGGGACTTGAGGTGTGTGCAGGTGGGATTATAGGCCTTGGGGAGAGCGAGAAGGACCGCTACCTCATGGCCAGGGACCTTGCAGAGCTTGGCGTTCAATCCTGCCCATTAAATATCCTTGTGCCAATTAAGGGAACGCCCCTTGAAAAAAGGCCGGTACTTTCCATGACTGAGATACTTAGAACCGTTTCCATGTGGAGGATCATGCTTCCCTGGGCTGCCATCAGGCTTGCAGGAGGCAGGGAAAAGGTTTTGAAGGACATGCAGGTACTTGCCTTTATGGCAGGGGCAGATGCCATGCTGATTGGCGGCTATCTCACCACCAGGGGCCGCTTCATTGAGGAGGACGTGGAAATGACAGCACATATCAGGGAAATATGGAAGGCCGCCCAACCCTTCTAACCCTGTTTCTTGCCTTTTTGCGCCTTGGGTGTACGGCCTTTGGAGGGCCTGCCATGGTGAGGTACATCAAGGACCTTTCCTGCAAGAAAAACAGATGGGTGGACCCTTTGGAGTTTGACCACGGGATCGCCCTGGTACAGACCATACCAGGGGCCACTGCCATGCAGGCAGCAGCCTATGCAGGGCTCAAGGCCAGGGGTGGCCCTGGGGCCATTGTGGCATTTACTGGTTTTGCCATACCTGCCTTCCTTCTCATGATCCTTCTTTCCATTGGTTACAAGCGCGCCATGAACATATCCATGGTTGTATCCTGTTTTGCCGGTCTCAAGGTCATAGTGGTGGCCATTGTGGCAAATGCTACCCTGGGCTTTGGAAAAAAGATGATAAAACGCTGGCAAGACGTTTTACTTCTGGTTGGGGCGGCGGCCTACCTTTTTTTCAAGGGAAGCCCGGTGGTGGTGATAATAGCCTGCGCGCTTCTTGGAATTTTTCTTTATCGGAACATTACCGGCTCTTCCTCCAGGAGATTTACCCTTAAGGAGGCGATAGAGGCCCCAGGCGCAAGAGACATGCTTCTTTGGGCGGCCATTGTTGCCGCGGTTGCCCTTGTCATAATGCTTTGTTTATTTCTTTTTGATCCTTTTTTGTTCAACCTTGGGGCCTTGATGATGAAGATAGATTTTTTTGCCTATGGAGGCGGTTACGCTTCCCTGCCTCTGATGCTTCATGAGATAGTGGAAAAACGTGCCTTTCTTGACAAGGCCGTTTTCATGGACGGAATAGCCCTTGGCCAGGTCACACCCGGCCCTATTGTAATAACCTCTGCGTTTGTGGGCTATCTCCTAAGGGGCCTCAAGGGGGCCCTTCTGTGCTCCTGGGCCATCTTTACACCCTCACTTTTCATGCTTATGGTGTCTGCTCCCTTCTTTGAAGGCTTCAAGGATGCCACCATGTTCAAGCGCGCCATGAGAGGGGTCCTTGCCTCCTTTGTGGGGTTGTTGCTGGCCGTCTTCCTGAGCTTTACCCTAGCAGTAAAATGGAACCCGGCCTCACTTCTAATAGGAGTGGGTGCTTTTTTCGCTCTTTACCGGAAGGTTGACATACTCTGGGTTGTGCTTGTTGCAGCCCTGATTTCAGCGTTTATCTTATAGTGGTTTTCTTTTGGGGTCTTTGGTGCGCCAATGTGTTTGTCATTGACTTCATTTTTGGCCTCTATTAAATTTCGTCAGGCTGATTTTCGTGGAAAAAGTGCGAGAGTGGCGGAATTGGTAGACGCGCTAGACTTAGGATCTAGTGGCTTCTGGCCGTGGGAGTTCGAGTCTCCCCTCTCGCACCACAAGACTTGTGCCTGCCGATGATGTTTCGCTGATCCTGGGTCTTGTCAAAGAGACGGCTTTTGGAAAATACGTTCTACTTTGATACGGTTGGCAAAGGAGATATGGCCAGTCACAGGCCAATGAATAAGCTTGAGGCCATATTGCCACTTAGGCCAGATAAATAAAAAATTCAGGAAAGGTTTTCAGGATTATGGAGGAAATGAAAGTTACCGTAGAAGATGTAAGTCCAGTACAGAAACGTCTTAAGGTGGAGATACCTGCCGAAAAGGTAGACGAGCGCATAAACCAGACAATCAACCGCTTGAAAAAGAGCGTTGCTATACCTGGTTTCAGAAGGGGTCGGGTGCCAAAGAGCATCATAGAAAGGGAATATGGCCCGCAGATCAAGTCCGAGGTGCTTCAAGGTCTTATCGAGGAAAGCATAGGGGATGCCATCAGGCAAAGCAATGTCACAATGCTCCTAGAGCCCCAGCTTGATTCCTCTTCAGATATAGAGCAGGGTAAACCCTTTGAATACTCGGTACTCATGGACATAGAGCCAGAGGTGGAGGTTCCTGATTTTCGAAAGTTTGAGCTGGTGCGTCCCAAGGTGGAGGTGACGGACGAAGAGGTGGAAGAGCAGCTTGAGGCCCTCAGAAACCAGTTTGGAAGTGTTGAGGTGGTTGACGAGCAGAGGCCTCTTAAGGAGGGAGACATAGCAATAATTGATTACACGGCCTTTGTGGGCGACGAGGAGCTTGAGGAGCTTGCCAATGAAAACTACTTTGTTGAAGTGGGCAAGGGCAATTTCAACGAGACCCTTGAAAGAGGCTTGATTGGTATGGAAAAGGGCGAGGAAAGGGAGATAGAGGTTTCCTATCCAGAAGATGCCCTAAATTCCCTGGTGGCTGGAAAGACCGTGAAATACAAGGTTACTTTGAAAAACATCCAGAAGCGCAACCTGCCAGAACTTGATGACGAGTTTGCACAGCGTTTCGGCATAGGGCTCAAAACAGTGGAGGATCTCAAAAACAAGCTCAGGGAGCAGATTCTAAAGGAAAAGGAAGAGGCTGCAGAAAGCGTGCTTCGCAATCAGTTATTTGACAAGTTGCTTGAGGGTGCTGATTTTCCTGTTCCTGAAAGACTTATTGAGAAGAAGCTTGATCAGATGATCGACAATATTGCAGGCCATATGCAGGAAAGAGGTGTGAACCTTGAGCAGGCAGGCATCGACGAGGAGCGCCTGAGGGAGAAGATGAGGGAGGATGCAGTTCGGCAGGTAAAGACCGAGCTTATTCTTGACAAGATAGCAGAGGAAGAAAAAATAGAAATTCCTACGGAAGAGCTGAAAAAATACAACGATTATGTCGATGAGCATTACAAGGAAATGAATGTGGACAAGGCACAGTTTCAGCAGGCGGTTTTCGAATCGGTCCTTCCAAAACTCAGGGCCAAGCAGACCATAGATTTCCTGCTCGAAAATGTGACCATAAAGGATGAAGAAGATACAGGGCAGGAAAGTGGAAGCGAAGAAGGTAGCCAAGAGGAAAATAAAGACGAACAAGCAAAGGAGTAAGAGGTTTATAACATGCCACTGGTTCCAATAGTAATAGAACAAAGTCCAAGAGGTGAGCGCGCCTTTGACATTTATTCAAGGCTTCTAAAGGAAAGGATTATCTTCCTCGGAGGGGCGGTAAATGACGAGGTGGCTAACCTTATCATAGCTCAGCTTCTGTTTCTCGAGGCAGAAGACCCCAACAGGGATATCACCCTTTACATCAACTCCCCAGGTGGAGTGGTGACAGCGGGGTTGGCCATTTACGATACCATGCAGTATATTAAGGCAGACGTAAGCACCCTCTGCCTGGGCCAGGCTGCTTCTATGGGGGCCTTGCTGCTGGCAGCAGGTGCGCCAGGTAAAAGATATGTGTTGCCCAACTCCAGGATCCTTATTCATCAGCCCATGGGCGGATTCCAAGGTCAGGCCACAGACATAGACATACACGCAAAGGAGATACTGAAGCTTAGACAGAGGCTCAATGAAATACTTGCCAAGCATACCGGCCAGTCCCTCAAGAAGATTCAGGCAGATACTGAAAGGGACTATTTCATGGGAAGCAAAGAGGCCCTTGAATATGGCCTGGTAGATGAAATTCTGGAGAAGAGGCCAGAAACCTCCAAGGAGGAATAAAAGGTTATGTCAGGAAAAAAAGACGATTTCGACAAGGTTGGAGACCTGAGCTGTTCGTTCTGCGGAAAGGGTCAGGGCGAGGTGAGAAAGCTCATTGCAGGTCCCAATGTTTACATTTGTGACGAATGTATTGATCTTTGTAATGACATTATTGCAGAGGACTACGACAGTGGAGAGGAGGCAGGCTCAGGCAGCACTGCCATTTTAAAGCCTGCTGAGATAAAGGCCCTGCTTGATCAGTATGTAATTGGCCAGGAGCGCGCAAAGAAGATACTCTCCGTTGCGGTTCACAACCACTACAAGAGGATTGAGTCCAATGTTGCAATTGACGACGTTGAGCTTCAAAAAAGCAACATCATGCTCATTGGACCAACAGGTAGCGGAAAGACTCTTCTTGCCCAGACTCTTGCCAAGATACTGAATGTGCCCTTTACCATAGCAGATGCCACCACCCTCACCGAGGCGGGTTATGTGGGTGAAGACGTTGAGAACATAATCCTGAACCTGCTTCAGGCAGCCGACTATGACGTTGAGCTGGCAAGCCGCGGCATCGTCTACATTGACGAGATCGATAAGATTGCAAGAAAGTCTGACAGTCCTTCCATAACAAGGGATGTTTCTGGCGAGGGCGTCCAGCAGGCCCTTTTAAAGATAATAGAAGGCACGCTCGCAAACGTTCCCCCAAAGGGTGGCAGGAAACACCCACAGCAGGAGTTTGTTAAGATAGATACCACTAACATCCTCTTTATTGTGGGAGGCGCCTTTGTTGGGCTTGACTCCATTATAAAGACACGGCTCGGAAAGTACTCCATTGGCTTTGGTGCAAACGTTCATGGTGCAAGGGAGCTTTCCTTGAGTGAAATCCTGAAACATTTGGAGCCTGAGGACCTTATAAAGTACGGTCTTATCCCAGAGCTTGTAGGGCGCATCCCAGTGGTTGCAACCCTTGAAGAGCTCACGGAAGAGGATCTTGTACGCATCCTTCAAGAGCCCAAGAATGCCCTTGTGCGTCAGTTCCAGAAGCTTTTCGCCATGGATAACATAGAGCTTCACTTTACAGATGGTGCGGTCCGGGCGGTTGCCCGCGAGGCCATAAAGCGTAAAACAGGTGCCCGTGGACTTCGCGCCATTCTTGAGCGTGCAATGCTTGATGTCATGTATGACCTTCCCTCCAAGGAGGACGTGAAGGAGTGCGTCATTAGTGAAGAGGTTATCTTGAACAAGGCCGAGCCAATACTTATATATGAAAATAAGACGGCCGAGGCCTCTTGATAAAAGAGGGGACGGCCATAAAAAACTATAGAAAATCAAAGTACTTAAAATAGAGGTTTTATGGACAGCAGAGACAAACTCCTGACACTTCCACTTCTTCCTCTAAGGGACATGGTCCTTTTCCCTCAGATGGTTGCCCCGCTTTTTATCGGGCGGGACAAGTCTGTTGAGGCAATAAAGAAGGCCATGGAGGAGAATCAGGAGATATTCCTTTCTGCCCAGAAGGATGCGAAGGTGGACGAACCGGGTAGGAAGGACATCTATAAGGTTGGTACAATAGGTACGATTCTTCAGCTTCTTCGCCTTCCAGATGGGACGGTAAAGGCCCTCATCGAGGGTAAGAGGCGTGCAGAGATCAAGGGTTTTATTTCTGATGAGAACTTTTTCCTGGTAGAGGTTCAACCACTTGAAGAACCCAGGGTTTCAGGGCCTGAGGTGGATGCCCTTTGCAGGCTAACCATCTCGGCCTTTGACGAGTATTGTAAGCTCAACAAGAAGGTTCCGCCTGAGGTGGCGGTTTCCATATCTTCCATTAACGATCCTTCGAGGCTTGCCGACTCCATTGCTTCCCACGTGGCCCTCAAGGTGGCGGACAAGCAGGCAGTGCTTGAGGCACTTAATCCTGTAAAGCGCCTTGAGAAGCTCTACACCTTCATGTCCACCGAGACCCAGATTGCCAAGGTGGAACAGAGGATAAAAGAGCGCGTCAAGAAGCAGATGGAGAAGAATCAGAAGGATTACTATCTGAATGAGCAGATAAGGGCAATCCAGAAGGAGATGGGCCAGAAGGATGAGGCCCAAAGCGAGCTCAAGGAGCTTGAGAAGAAGATCAAGCGCAAGAGACTTCCCAAGGAGGCGGCAGCAAAGGTCCGCCACGAGCTCAAGAAGCTAAAGCTCATGGCTCCAATGTCCGCCGAGGCAACGGTGGTACGCAACTACATCGATTGGATCCTTGCTCTGCCCTGGTATGAGCGTACAAAGGACAACAACGACATAGATAGGGCCGAAGAGATACTAAACGAGGATCATTACGGCCTTGAAAAGCCCAAGGAGAGGATTCTTGAATATCTTGCAGTTAAGAGCCTTTCCAAGAAGATGAAGGGTCCCATTCTTTGTCTTGTGGGGCCGCCAGGGGTTGGTAAGACCTCCCTTGCAAAATCCGTTGCAAGGGCCCTTAACCGCCATTTTGTAAGGCTTTCCCTTGGCGGTGTAAAGGACGAGGCTGAAATCCGTGGGCACAGGCGTACCTATATCGGAGCCCTGCCAGGTAAGATTATCCAGTCCATGAAGAAGGCCAAGGCCATAAACCCTGTATTCTGTCTGGACGAGGTGGACAAGATGAGCTCTGACTTCAGGGGTGATCCGGCATCGGCTCTCCTTGAAGTTCTTGATCCAGAGCAGAACTATGCCTTTAATGACCACTACCTGGACCTTGATTACGACCTTTCTTCCGTGATGTTCATTACAACGGCGAATGCGCTCCATACCATCCCGCTTCCGCTCCAGGACAGGATGGAGATAATAGAGCTTCCTGGATACACGGAAGAAGAGAAGGTGGAGATAGCAAGGCGCCACCTAATTCCAAGACAGCTTGAGGCTCATGGACTTACGAAGCAGCAGTTCGAGATCTCACCCAAGGCCCTGGAGGACATCATTCACCTTTATACCAGGGAGGCTGGTGTCAGGAACCTGGAAAGGTGCATTGCTGCCCTTTGCAGAAAGGCTGCCCGTGAGATTACAAGGTCCAAGGATGAGACAAAGACAATCAAGGTCACCAGGACTACACTTGGGAAATACCTGGGTGTTCCAAAATACAGGCATTCCCAGACTGAAGAGCAGGACCTCATCGGTGTTGCAAACGGTCTTGCCTGGACAGAAACCGGTGGAACCCTTCTTCAGATAGAGGTGGCGGTAATGCCGGGAAAGGGCAAGCTAACCATTACCGGAAAGCTTGGTGATGTAATGCAGGAGTCCGTGCAGGCGGCCATGAGTTACGTGAGGGCCAGGGCTCATCAGCTTGGGCTCCCCTGGGATTTTTACAAGATGGTGGATATCCATGTGCATGTGCCAGAAGGAGCAATTCCCAAGGACGGGCCATCAGCTGGTATTACCATAGCAACGGCCCTTGTGTCTGCCCTTTTGAAGGTCCCAGTAAGGCATGATCTTGCCATGACAGGCGAGATTACTTTAAGGGGAAGGGTGCTTCCCATTGGAGGACTCAAGGAGAAGCTCCTTGCAGCAAGGCGAATGGATATTAAAACCTGCATCATTCCCAAGGCCAATGAGAAGGATCTTAAGGAGATACAGCCTAAGATACTTAAATCCTTGGAAATCAGGTGCGTGGAGCATATGGATGAAGTCTTAACAGGTGCCCTTGTAACCGGAAAGGACATGAAGGACCTCTTTTCCGAATTGAAGGAGATGGAGCCTCCAAACTGGTTTTCAAAGACGGAAATGCAAGACGGCGTGGTTGCACCGCATTAAGAGGTCTTTATGAGGCTTAATTCTCACGGCTTGTCATCCGAAGGGTAATTTAACAGAAAATGCTTTGACAGGGAGGTTGAGAGGCTGTGGGGAAACTGTGGTTCGCCATAAAGACCAAACCAAGAAAAGAATTCTATGCAAAGAGCAACTTCGAGAACCAGGATTTCGAGGTATTTCTTCCTGCAACCATACGAATTGCAAGACACGCCAGAAAGGTCAAGGAGGTACTTTCTCCCCTTTTCCCAGGCTATCTCTTTTTGCACCTTGAGCCTTCTGAACGCAACTGGGTGACCATCTCCAGCACCTACGGTGCCTCTGGGCCCGTGAGGTTCGGTGACTACTATCCGCCAGTTCCTGAGTGGTTTATAGAGGAACTTAAGGCGCGAAGCGATGAATCCGGCGTTATTCAAGTGGGCATGAAGGAGAAATACGGCTTTGCACCTGGCGACAGGGTCAAGCTGACAGGTCCAAATCAAACAATCATAGAGGGCATACTCAAGGCAATTGATGGGAAGGACAGGGCCATAATCCTTATAGAGATGTTAAAGCGAGAGGTTGCCACAAAGGTGCCCCTTTCGGCCCTGAGGGCGGCCTGATGTGGTGGCTCCTTAGCTTTTCTCTATTCGTGCCATCTGGTAAATTCATCAACATCTACACGGGTCGTCCTGAAGTTGTTTACTGGGTCTGACTTATCCTCGTAGCCTACAGAGATTCCACAGACCATTCTGAAGTCGTCAGGTACTTCCAATATTTTCTTCACAATGGAAGGGTATTCTGCAAGGGATGCCTGGATGCATGTGGCAAGGCCCTTGTCCATGCATGCAAGGACAAAGGACTGAATAAAAATGCCCATATCTACTAGAAAACCAGTCCCCAGAACCTTTGGCATGAACAGAAGAACACCAACGGGCGCGCCAAAGAATTCATAGTTCCTGAACCACGCCTGCTTTCTGGCTTCAGCATCTCTTCTTTCTATTCCAAGTGCGGAATAAAGGGCAAGTCCGCATTTAAAACGTCTTTCTTTGTAAGGATTTTTCCAGACCTCAGGGTAATAGTCCATGTCAGGGGGTTCGGTTAAGCCCTCTTTCTTAGCCCTTAAAATAGCATCGGTAATTTTTTGTTTGGTTTTTCCAGTGACCACTTCCACGCGCCACGGTTGGCAATTGGCACCAGAGGGTGACCATCGCGCAGCATCAAGCACCTCAAAGAGGATTTTTCTATCAACTGGCTTGTCAAGGAACTTTCTGACAGATTTTCTGTTCTTGATAGCATCAATGATATCCATGTGTCCAAGAAACACCTCTTAATTTTTTGAAGTGATTTTTTACACTATTTGTAAGAAACATACCATAAAAAATGTTAGAATGCTAAACAGACACAAATCCTTATCAAGTTTTTTATTTACAACAGAGGGCTTTTTCTTTAATAACAGAAACTAGAACTCATCAATTTCAAAGGGGGAGACTCATGAAAAAGGCTGCAGTGGTGTCGTGGTTGTGTGTGGTCTTGATGGTTTTTACATGCTGGGCCAGTGTTGCGCAGGCCGGCTACGAAAAACAGCAGGCCCTAATTGACAGGGCAACCGTTACCTTTAAGAGTTTTGTGGCAGATCCAAATATGACATGGTTTCGTAACCATCTCTCAAGTGCCAAAGGTCTGCTAATCGTCCCGCAGCTTTTAAAAGGCGCCTTCATATTTGGGGCAGAAGGAGGAACTGGTGTTCTCCTTGCCAGGGACCAATACACTGGTAAGTGGAGCCAACCTGCCTTTTACACGGTAGGCTCGGTCTCTTTTGGGCTTCAGGCAGGCGCCCAGTCGTCTCAGATCATACTCATGATAATGACAGACAGCGGCCTTGATGCCCTTCTTTCAACGTCCATCAAGCTTGGAGCGGATGTGAGCATTGCTGCAGGTCCATATGGTGCGGGTGCAAAGGCAGAAACCGTTGATATATTGGCCTTTTCAAAAACAAAGGGCATCTTTGGAGGTATAAGCATTGAAGGTGCCATCATAACGCCCAAGGATTCCTGGAACATTGCCTACTATAGAAAAAACGTGCGCCCAGTTGACATCATAGTAAGGCGTTTGGTGTCTAATCCCTATTCGGAAAAGCTGATACAGGCCGTCACCCAGGCATCTGTTGCCGCTCCAGTGGTCAAGCCTGCATCTCCAAAGTAGTTGAATGATTTTAAAAAGTGTCACGGCCCCTCGAGGGCCAAAAGCAAGAAGGGAATCGAGAACGTGAACGACACTGAAAAGAAAGAAAAGTTCAAGGCCCTTCAAAGGGACCTTGGCCTTACAAATAGCAAATGCGCCAAAATCTTGGGAATAAAGCTGAATACCCTGGAAAGGTGGCGCATGGACGGGGAGGGATACCCGCCGCCCATGATGCCCGCCATAAAGCTTCTGGAGATTCTCAAGTGCGTGAGGGAAGAAGACCAGGAGTTCTTTGAGGAGCTTAAGAAACAGCTATAAGGTCCTTGGTATAAAATTCTTGCTGCTGTCGACCTACCAGATTGGTGTCTTAGCTACTGTCATAGACATACTCAACTAAGAGTATCCTTGGTACTACGATGCAGCCATTGACCTAACGCCTGATACCGGTGCCCTGGATAGCCAAATCATCTTCAAAGGGAGGCAACCTTAAGTTGCCTCCTCTTCTTCACGAAAACCATTCGGTCAGGACTTCGGCAATCTTGAGGGCCTGCTTTTTGTTTGAGATATTGAATTTGCTCTGAGGTCTGAAATAACCTCCCTGCTTCTTATATCTTCTGATTGTGGCTTTTAAGGGTCCATATTCCCCTGTTTTTTTGTCCATCTCCTGGTAGAGAAAGAGTATGGTAGTCCAGCTTCCCCTGGTTAGGATCTCCTTTTTTATCTCCTTTACAAGTAGTCTTCCCTGTTCATCTTCATAGTTTATGGAAATTTCGTCAATGTTTTCAGCCAAGTTTTCGGTCCTCCATGTTAGTCCAAATAAATTTAAATTGGCGCTTGTCAGGTCTAAAGGCCATTAAAAAAAAACGGCATTGACAAGCGACTGGTTGGTTTCTTTACACTTCAACTGAAAATTATTCAATAAAAATGCTCACCTTTCTTGACTCAAAAATGTAAGTGCTTATTCGTTAACTAAAGCCACAATAAAAGAAAAAGGGAGGGCTGAAAATGGCTGAAAAATGTATTGTTCCTCAAGACTGGGAAGAATATTTTGACGAGCTTTACAAGAAGGTAAAGAACATGGATGAGAAGGTGGAAATAGACATAGAAGCACCTAGTGTGTTTGAGGAAGAGGAAGCAAAGGGTATCCCCCTGTTAGGTTTAAGCTACGATCCAAAGGATAAGGTCTTTTCTGTCATGTCTGAAAATCTTGAGCATCTTGTGCATAAACCCCAGGAGATATGTGTAGAGGAAGAAGAAGGCGGAATCAAACAAATAAGACTTGTGGACGGTACAGGAACTGAACACTTTGTTAAATTCTCTGTGCCCGTAAAATAGTTTCAAGGGGTCGCCTTTAAAGGGGCCCCTTTTCTCTTTTTACCAAGAAGAACCCAGCATCTTGGGGGAGGATCCTGGTTGGAATCAAAATAACTGCTTTTTAAAAATAGTATCTCAAAGAATGGTTCCACCGCCTCTACCACCTCTAAGGCCTTAAGACGAGGTGGCCCCTTGCCTGGTCGAGTATCATCAGCGTTTCCTATGAGGCTCAACCATGAGCCTTCCTCTCTAAGATGATAAGAAATCCTTTGGGCAAATTTTCTCCTTTTTTGCAGGCTGTCAAAATGATGAAAGCATCCCCTGTCAAAGGCCATATCAAAGGGCCTGCCTGAAATATCCTTCTCCATTATGTCCCTTAACAGAAAGTTCACGTTTACAGACTTTTTTTTGGCCTTCTCCACGGCCTTTTGTAGGGCCATGGGTACAATTTCTGTGGCGGTTACCTTGAGTCCAGTACGGGCCATGAAAATGGCGTTATCTCCGGTTCCGCATCCAATTTCCAGGACCTTTGCCCCAGGTGATACAAGGCTTGCCAAATACTCCTTAAGGTTCTTGTCAGGCCTGCCCGTATCCCAGGGCGTGTGTCCACTTCTGTACATGGACTCGAAACAGTTAATGTCCTCTTTTGATGACATTTGGCCCTTTTCTCCTTTTTGCTAATGACAGTAAAGTGCTTTTTGACAGGTTGTGTGCAGCCTTCATGGCAGAAGGAATCCTGAAAGGCCCTGGAAGCCTTAAAACTATCTTTGCCGCATCATCAAGGCCCACTCCAGCAGCTGAAACAAAGAGGGGTCTTTTACTTTTGCCTCTGTAGATATCTTTTACTAAGCCAGCCCCGTCGGGTGTCAAAAACTTGTTTTTTGCAATCCCTATGACGATCTTTTCTTGATTCAAGGTTTGGTGCAAGCGGGCGCCAAGGCCCGGACGCCCATCAGGGAGCCACACGTAAGCATCCACAAAAATGATGGATACGTTTTCTTCTATCTTTTCAAGGACCTTAAGAATGCACGGAAGCTCCCGTTTGTAAAAGCTTTCTGGCTCATAGCTGCAAGGATTTTTTAAAGCGGATGTATAATTTTTTAGATTCTTGCGGGGATCTTCAGAGTCTGTAACAACAGCTCCAGCAACTGCAACATCGTGCAGGTAGGATGCGTCTATGAATGCAAAACAGTCTTCTGGAGTCATAATTTAGATGGTGGAGATGGGGGGATTTGAACCCCCGACTTCCACGTTGCGAACGTGGCGCTCTCCCGACTGAGCTACATCCCCACAGATGATGGGAAATATTAACAGATTTTCGCTACGACTGAAACAGGGAACGTCTTATCCTTACGTTCATTATGAGCCCTGCCCCAAGCAGCGTAGTTATAACCGATGAGCCACCGTAGCTGATAAGTGGCAGCGGTATTCCAACCACAGGTAAAAGCCCAAGGACCATGCATACGTTTATGAACATCTGCCAGAAGATCATGGCAGTAATACCAAAGGCCAGAAATGAGCCAAATCTGTCTCTAGTATTTTGGGCAATGTTTAGACAGCGAAGCAGAAAGATGAAATAGGCGCTTATCAAGAGCACTGCGCCAACAAAACCCCATTCCTCTGACCAGATGGAAAATGCAAAGTCCGTATGTACCTCTGGCAAGAAATTGAGCTGGGCCTGGGTTCCCTTCATGAACCCTTTTCCAAAGAGAAGGCCAGAACCAACTGCAATCTTGGATTGTATCACATGCCATCCTGCTCCAAAGGGGTCTGCATCAGGGTTCAGGAATATCTCAACCCTTTTTCTCTGATAGGGCTTCATAAGTTTCCAGACAAGGGGAAAGGCGCAAAGGCACGAGCCAAGGATGATGAGGAAAGAACCAAGCTTGAGTCGTGCAAAAAGGACAATTGAGCCGAATATGATAAGAACAAGAAGGGCGGTTCCAAGGTCGGGCTGTTTGAAGATTAGTAGAAAGGGGACAATTACAAGAAGTGTGGGCCTTATGAGGTCGCGCAGCCCGAAATTTTCCTTTTCCTGCTGAGCAAAATAGGAACTTATAACTATGGCCATCAATAGCTTTGCTGGCTCAGACGGCTGAAGATTGAAAAATCCAAGGGATATCCACCTTTGTGAGCCAGAGACGGTTTTACCCACGAACATAACCAGGACCAAAAGTATTATTGTGAACACGTAAAGATGCAGGGAGTATTTTGAAAGTTCTCTGTAGTCAAAGACCATTGCCCCCACCATGAAAACCGAGCCTATCAGGTACCACTGGAGCTGTTTCCATTCAAAGGGACATCCTGCCGCAGCACTGGCACTCCACAAGTTTACGAATCCTACGGTCATTATGAAAAAGAGCGAGAGGAAGAATATGTAGTCGATTTCTTTAAGGATGCGTTTATCCAGCATAACCTGTATTTTCTAAAGCTTTCGTTGAAGAATGGTTGAGGGTTTGGGGGATCTTAGCTTTAGCCAGCGCTCTATAACCTCCTTTGCCACAGGGGCAGCTGCGGAACCACCATGTCCGCCGTGCTCGATTATAACAGCAACGGCTATCTGAGGGTTCTCTGCCGGTGCCATGGCAACAAATAGGGCATGATCCTGGTATCTCCAGGCCATCTTTTCGCTTTCCCTTCTCTTTTTTTGTTTGATGACCTGAGCCGTTCCGGTCTTTCCCGCCACATGGATGCCTGGGATCCTGCAGGTGCGGGCTGTTCCATGCTTATCTTCCGTAACGCCGACCAGGATTTTCCTGATTCGCGAGAGGATGGCAGGTCGTACAGGCACCTTTGATTCAAGCTTCGGGGGTTCATCAAGAATGTATTCTGGCCTGTAGAGCCGGCCCCCATTCCCAACGGCAGCAGCCATTCTGGCCAATTGAAGCGGAGTCACCAGGAGAAAGCCCTGACCAATGGAATAGTTTAAGGTCTCACCCTTTTGCCACGGTTCCTTAAATCGTCTGCGCTTCCATCTTCTTGTTGGTACAAAGCCGTTCTTTTCCCCTGGAAGTTCTACGCCGGTCTTTTTTCCAAAACCGAAACCGAATGCATACCTTGATATCTTGTCAATGCCAAGCTTAAGGCCCACGTTGTAGAAGTAAACATCACACGACTGCACAAGAGCCTTGTAAAGGGACGTCTGACCGTGCCCGCCCTTTTTCCAGCATCTGAATCTACGCCTGCCAAGCTTCATGGAGCCATTACAAAAAAAGGTGGAATATGGGGATATAACATGCTCGTTCAATCCGGCAGCAGCCATGACAATCTTGAAGGTGGAACCCGGCGCATATTGGCCCTGTATGGCCTTGTTGACAAGAGGGGTGAGGACCGGGTCATTTAGTTGCTTCCACTCCATTTCTGTAAGCCCCTTGGAAAAGATCCTTGGGTCAAACTTGGGGCTGCTTGCCATGGCCAATATCTGTCCGTTTCTGGGATCAAGTGCCACAAGGGCCCCTGATTTTCCAGAAAGGGCGTCTTCGGCAGCAAGTTGTAGATCAAGATTGATGCTTAACTGAATATCCTTACCAGGAAACGGTTTTTCCACCTTTAGAACCTTTACCATCCGTCCCCTGGCGTCAACCTCGATCATCTTATAGCCACTTCTGCCTGCAAGCTCCTTCTCAAATTTGAGTTCAATGCCAGATTTACCAACCAGGTCTCCTGGAACCGCATGGGGAAAGTTTCCGCTCTTTATCTGCTCAAGGCTGATTTCTCCCAAATAACCAAGAAGATGAGGGGCGACTGTTCCATAAGGATACTGACGGGCTGGAGCAACCTCTACTACCACGCCAGGGAGCCTGTAAAGGCGGGATTCAATCCTTGCAACCTCATCCCAGGATGCATTCCTCTTAACAATTACGGGAAGATAAGACGGCTGGTCCTTTGAGCTTACAAGCCTCATTCTTATGTCTGTGGACGTCTCATCCAGAAGGGTGGAAAGTTTCGCAATAAGTCCTTCAACGTCTTTGACGTCCTTTAGCACCACTCCGATATTAAAGCTTGGTTCCACGCCGGCAAGAAGCCTGCCTGAGCGATCAAGTATGTTACCCCTGTACGACTGAAGCCTTACATACTTAATGCTGTTTCTTTCGGAAAGCCTTTTGAATTCCTCACCCCTGTAAATTTGCAAATACCAAAGTCTTGCGCAAAGAAACAGAAAACAAACCCCTACGATAAGGGAACAATATGTGCAGACCAGCTGTTTTTCCTGGTTTGTTCCTGCCTCAAACCTCTTTAAAAGAAGCTTTGTATCAGGGGTTTTTATCTCCTTTTCATCTTTCATGTTTAAATCTTGCCATAACCTTGGTAAGTCCCTTAAGACACCTGTCACACACCCAGAAAACTGGCGGGGCAAAGACCATGTTCAAAAGGGCCTGAACCATTTCCCAGGGCCACAGAAGCTCTGGATTTCCACTCCCAGAAAGCTGTACAACAAGGATCTCAACAGAAACGAATCCTGTAAAAAAATAGGCTTGTAAATAGGGCATTTCCAGTATGTTAGCGCGCACCAAGTAAACGGTGAAGAATGCCATAAGGTACGAAACAGGGAAAAGATAAAAGGGTAATGATGAGAAAAGGGCTGCAATAAGCCCAGCAACTATTACCGATACTGTACCCGGTATAGGCTCGGATTTCAGGGCAAGCCAACATATCAAGGCAGGTATTGCATCCAAGTGCAAAAAATGCGAACTGCAAAGGATGCACCATGTGCTTTCCACAATGAGTGATAGATAAACGAGAAAGAGAAAGACGGCAGCAGGGGTCATGTTACTTTTCTGTGTTAAGGGGCTTTAAAAGTACGAGAACCTCTTCTGCCTCGTTAATCTTGGCTGTTGGTTCAACCCCAATGTACTGAAACAGGTCTGATTTTTCGCCCGGTCCCACAAGTTTTACTTTTCCAACCAGAAGGCCCTTGGGAAATATGCCATCAAGTCCAGATGTAATGATTACGTCTCCTGACTGTATGTCAACTCCCTTTTTCACATAGTCTAGGATGCAGCCCCTGGCACCATCTCCCTTTAGTATGCCTCGGGCCCTGTTTCTCTGTACGATTGCTGCAATACGGCTGTGATAGTCGGTAACTAGCATCACCTTGCTAAAATGCATGCTTGTGTCAATAATGCGCCCCAAGAGTCCGCCCTGGCAAAGCACGGGCATGTCTTCGGCCAGCCCATCCACCTTCCCAACATCAATGGTCAAGACTGCACGCCACGGGGCAATATCGGTGCCCACCACATGGGCCACGATACTGTTCCAAGGGGTCTTTTCCTTTATTTCCAGAAGCTGCTTGAGCCTTCTGTTCTCAATGAGTGCCTCTCGATAGGTTGTCATCTCGTTTTCCAGCTCTGCAAGCTGTGCTTTCAGTACCTGGTTCTCTTCCTTGACCTTTTGCAGGTCAATGTAGGAACTCCACAGGTGCTTTACCTGAAAGAAAGGAGCAGAAAAAAAGGACTGGAGCTGGCCGCTTGTGTCCTTTAAAAACATCTCGGCAGGGGATATGATTCCGCTTTTTGACAGGAGAATCAGGGTGAGCCCTGTAATAACCAGTATAAAGCTGACTAATATGAGGGGTTTTTTGAAGGCTTTTGGTTTTTTTCGAGGCTGGTGAGGCAATTTTACAAAGAATTGGGACTAATTGATCATGATTTCTTTCAGGATGTGGATATTATCCAGTGTTTGACCTGAGCCAAGAACGACTGAGGAAAGGGGATCATCGGCGATGATGATGGGAAGCCCGGTTTTTTCCCTAAGGAGTTTATCGAGATTCTTCAAAAGTGCCCCACCTCCTGTCAGGACGATGCCCTTGTCCACTATATCTGCCGCAAGCTCAGGTGGTGTCTGCTCAAGAGCGATCTTGACAGTTTCAACAATGGTTTCCACCTGCTCGGAGATGGCTGCCTGTATCTCTGATGAGTCCACTTCAATTGTTTTTGGCACGCCTGAAACCAGATCCCTTCCCTTTATCTCCATTTTCTTGTAGGGAGCTTCAGGCATTACGTCTCCTATCTCAATTTTTATCTTTTCTGCTGTATGCTCTCCAATTAGTAGGCTGTAACGTCTTTTTATATGGTGCAGTATGGCATCATCCATCCTGTCCCCGGCTACACGCACAGACTTGCAGAAAACTATTCCAGCAAGGGAAATTACTGCCACCTCTGTTGTTCCACCTCCTATGTCAACCACCATGTTGGCGGTGGGCTCCGTGATGGGTAGGCCTACACCTATGGCCGCTGCCATGGGTTCTTCTATGAGGTATACCTCCCTTGCACCTGCAGACTCTGCAGATTCTCGTACAGCCCTTTTTTCAACCTGTGTAATTCCTGACGGTACGCTGATAATGATGCGCGGACGAACAAGGGTGCGCCTGTTGTGCACCTTTCTGATGAAGTATCTAAGCATGGCCTCGGTGACCTCAAAGTCTGCAATAACCCCGTCTTTCATGGGCCTGATGGCCACTATGTTGCCAGGAGTTTTTCCAAGCATCATTTTGGCCTCTTTGCCTACTGCCAGGACTCTTGCCGACCTGGAATCCTTTTTGACAGCCACAACAGAAGGCTCCCTTAGAACGATACCTTTTCCCTTTACATAGACCAGGGTGTTGGCAGTACCAAGGTCAATGGCAAGATCGTTGGAAAGCCACCCAAAGAGGGCACCGAATACCATGAATTTTCCCTTCGTGAATTTTCTTTAAAAATGCAATTCGTTTGCCACCATAAAAAATGAGCAGCCAAAACCTAACAAAGAGGTTGTGAAAAAGCAAGAAAATATGGTCTAATTCATACGCTCAATTTTTCAATTTCTGTTCCACTCTTGACATTGAAGAGATGGATTAGTAAAAATTTGAGGCTTCATTTTGCAAAGAATATCCACTGTTGGGACAAAATATATATTAAGGAGTCGTTGAGTAATGAAACGTACTTTTCAGCCAAGTAATCTTAAGAGGAAGCGGACACACGGATTCAGAAAACGAATGAGTACAAAGGCGGGAAGAAAGGTTCTTGCCAGGCGTAGAGTCAAGGGACGCAAGAGGTTAAGCGTTTAAACGAATTGGCAGAGGGTTGAAACAGGGGAGATTTACGCTTTCCAAGGCAGAAAGGATTTCAAACAGCAGGGATTTTAGCAGGATATTCAGGAGAGGAAAGAGAATAAAATTCCCAGGGTTCACACTGGTGGTGTTACCAAATAATTTACCGTTTTCCAGAATGGGAATAGCGGTTGGGAAACGCTTTGGAAAGGCTGTTAAAAGAAACAGGGCCAAACGAATCTGCAGGGAACTTTTCAGGTTGAACAAGTACCGAATTCCCGGGGGATTCGATATTGTTTTTCTTCCACATCAAGAGATCCTGGAAGCAAGTTGGTACAAATTACAAGAAAATATGTGTAAGGCAGGAAAGATAATTGAAAGAAGTTTCACTTTTAAGACGGATGTCCCCGAATCCGCTGGTATGGCTGTTGGTGGGGATTGTAAAGGCATATAAGTTTTTCTTATCTCCGCTACTGCCGAGTTCCTGCCGTTTTTATCCCACATGTTCCACATACTGTGTGGAGGCCCTGCTTGAATATGGCCTTATAAAAGGCCTTTTCCTTTCTGTTAAACGGATTCTTAAGTGCCACCCCTGGCATCCAGGCGGTTTTGATCCCCTTCCCTGACAATATCCAGCCAGTTCACACAGATAATGGAAGGATAAAATGGAAACTAGAGCTTTATTGGCCATTGTTCTATCGATTGCAGTCCTTGCGGGCTTTCAGTTCTTTTTTGGTAACAAGCTGCAAGCTCCCGTCTCAAGCCTGAATGGAACAAATACTTCTGCAGTAAATTCCACTGTTAAGGCCAAGGTTGAAACCAGGCCAGTATCTTCAAATACATCACAGAAAAAACCGCAAGCCCTGAAAAGCCTTGTTGAATTACCCAAAGAGGAGGCCGCAGAGGGGCGGGACGTGGTTGTGGATACCCCGCTTTTTAAGGCAGTTATTTCGGAAAACGGGGCAACCTTCAGGCATTTCGTACTTAAAAGGTATAAACAAACCATAGACAAGGATTCACCAGGAGTTGACCTAGTAAATGTGTCTCCTCCGCTTCTTCCCCTTGGGGTAAAAATTTCAAGCGGGGCGGAGATGGATCTGAGGGCCCGACTTTTTACTGCAGACAATCTCAAGGTGGAATTAAGAGAGGGCCAGGAGCCTGTAACTGTTCGGTTTGTATGCAGACTTGGAGAAAATGCCACTCTGATAAAGGATTATACCTTCAAGTCAGAAAGTTACGCCTTTGATCTTACTATGAAGATAACCGGTGCGGATGCAAGGAGATACACGGTTTTTCTCTATGATAAGCCCTACAAGCAATCCACACGATACGTCTTTTCAGGGCCTTCCTATTTTTCTCCTTCCAAGGGGCTTGAGGAGATTAAGCTTAAAAAGCCAGGAGACAGCCATGCCTACAGCGGAGATCTTGATTGGCTTAGCTACGGAGATAACTATTTCATGACGGCTCTTGTTCCAAATGGCGGCAAGGGCCCCTGGAACGTAAAAATCGTGCTTCTTAATGAGGAAAAGCTCACGGAGAGCAGCCTTTCGGCACCGGTTCTGGGGGATGCAGGCGGTGGATTCATTACCCTTGCCAGAATGAGCGTTTACATGGGGCCAAAGGAGATAGAACGGCTTAAGAGGGTGGGGCACAATCTTTCAAAGGCCATAAACTTTGGTTGGTTCGATCCCATTGCAAAGCCCCTGCTCTATGTGCTCAACTTCATGTACAAGTACGTGCCAAACTATGGGATATGCATAATTCTCCTGACCGTACTCATAAAGGTCCTTTTCTGGCCCCTTGCCCATAAAAGCGCCCAGTCCATGAAGACCATGCAGAAGCTTCAACCCAAGCTTCAGAAACTCAAGGAAAAGTATGGAGATGACAAGGAGCGTCTCAACAAGGAGTTGATGCAGCTCTATAAAACCTACAAGGTCAATCCCATGAGCGGATGTCTGCCGATGCTGCTTCAGATTCCTGTCTTTTTTGCCCTGTATAAGGTTCTTCTCCAGGCCATTGAGCTTAGGCATGCACCTTTCATGCTTTGGATTAACGATCTGTCTGCACCAGACAGGCTCATGATCCCAGGGGTACACATACCCATGATCGATGGGATACCGGTCCTGACACTTCTTATGGGTGCCTCCATGTACCTTCAACAAAAGATGTCCCCATCTTCCCTGGATCCGACACAGGCGAAGATGATGCAGCTTTTGCCCATCGTGTTCACATTCATGTTCATAAATTTCCCATCGGGTCTGGTGCTTTACTGGCTGGTAAACAATATTCTTTCAATTGTCCAGCAGTACTATGTGAACAAGTTTACCGATTAAAAAACGGAAGGTTGCGGAGATTGCAGATATGAATAAAACAAGGGTTGAAACAAGGGAATTTGAGGAAAAGACTGTTGACAAGGCCATAGAGGCTGCATGCAATTACTTTGGGTGTGCTGAGGAAGACCTGGATATTGAAATAATAACTAGGGGCTCCACTGGTCTTTTTGGTCTTGGAGGGAAAAAGGCAAAAATAAAGGTTACCTTCAAGTCTCCCGAGGGCAAACAAGCCCTTGAATCTGGGGCCGGAGAAATGGAGGCAGAAAAAGAGGGTCCAAGTGTTGTCACAGAGAGTGAGCCTGAAGAGAGTGCAACAAAGGCAACAGAAGCGGATCAGGAAGAGGAGAGCCAGGCTCAGCCTTCCTATGTTGAAAAGCCCCAGGCACAAGAGGAATTAAGCCGTGAGGCCATTGAACAACGAGTGGCACTTGCACGCGATATCACCAACGAGATACTGGAAAAGAGTGGGCTTTCAGGGCATGCAGACGTCATGGAGCAGACTGCACGGCCTTTTGTGAACATTACAGGTGACGACCTGTCCCTGATTATTGGCAAGGAGGGCCAGACCCTTGATGCTCTTGAATACATAGTAAATCTCTGCCTTAGAAGAAGGGACCCAGATGTTAATTACAGGGTCATGTTGGAGGCTGCCGGCTACAGGGAAAGACGCAAAAAAAGCCTTGTATCCATGGCTGAAAGGCTTGCCATAAAGGTAAAAAGAACAGGAAGGCCTGTCAGCCTTCAGCCTATGCCCGCCAGGGAAAGACGTATCGTACACATGGCTTTAAAGGAGTTTAAAGGGGTAAAGACCCACAGTTCTGGACAGGGTCCAAACAGGAAGGTGGTGATCACACCCCTTAGAAAAAAGAGGCATCAAAGAAGGCAGAGGGCCAAGGAACAATAGTTAGATTTAAATTATTTGTTTCAAGGATATTTTTCGCTTTTTTGCCCAGATAATACATTTCAGGGCCATATCATGATGGTCTTTTGACCTTCCCATGAAACTTTCACACGATTCAGACACCATTGTTGCCATTGCCACCCCACTTGGGCCAGGCGGGATAGGCATTGTAAGGATGTCAGGAGACAAAAGCCTGGAAATATTGAGGTCCATATTCAGGCCGTCAAATCCAAAATGCTCATTTCGCTCCCATGTCCTTTACCACGGGTTTGTTTTTGATCCGGAAACCAATGAGGAGATAGACGAGGCCCTTTGCGTCTTCATGAAGTCTCCAAAGACATACACCAGGGAAGACGTTACTGAGATCCAGTGTCACAGCGGACCTGCCATCCTCAACCAGATATTGGATCTTTGTCTCAGGCAGGGGGCAAGGCTTGCAAGCCCTGGGGAATTTACAAAACGTGCCTATCTTGCAGGCAGAATAGACCTTGCCCAGGCAGAGGCCGTTGATGAACTGGTCAAGGCCCAGGCAACTGGCCTTAGTAGAATGAGTCTCAAGGGCCTTAAGGGTGCGTTGTCTCAGCAGGTTTCTTCCATCAAGGAGGAGCTTATATACTGCATCTCCGCCTTGGAGGTGGCAATAGATTATCCGGAGGAAGAAGGCGAGATACTTGAGGAGGAAGACCTTAAGGCCAGGCTTGAAAGCCGTGTCATTAAGCCTGTGTCAAGACTTATAAAGGCACATGAACTCAGTGCCATTCACCGATTTGGCGCAAAGGTGCTCCTTGTGGGAAGGCCAAATGCAGGTAAGTCCTCACTGTTAAATGCCCTTAGCTGCGAGGAAAGGGCAATAGTTACAGAGGTGCCTGGCACAACCAGGGACATAATCGAAAAGCAGATAGAGATATCCTCCATTCCAGTGATACTCATGGATACGGCTGGGATCAGGCAGAGTCCAGATCCCATTGAGGCCATGGGCATAGACAAGATCAGGCAGATAGCCGAGACAGCGGACCTTTTCCTGTGGCTCGTTGACCCTGTTCAAGGGTTGGGGGCAGAGGAAAAAGAGGTGGCTGCGCTCATTGAAGAAAACCATAAGGCACCGGTTGTTGTGGTAATAAACAAGATGGACCTGATTGAGCCTTCAAAGAGGGAGGGCCTTAAAGGTGAGCTGTTTTCAAGGGTCAAAGACCTTTTGCCACAGGATAGGGAGGTAGAGGTGGTTACCCTTTCTGCAAGGACAGGAGAGGGTCTGCCAGAGTTAGCCAGGACCATTTCAGGTCTTCTTGTAAAGAATAAGGAGGCCCAGGAGGTGGACATTGCCCCCAATATCAGGCAGAAGGAGGTGCTTGGAAAGGTGCTTGAGTACCTCTTAAGGGCAAAGAAGGCCCTTTATGAGGGCCTGTCCCCTGATATAGTTGCCATAGACATGAGGCAGGCCCTTGAATACCTTGGCGAGATAACCGGAGAGACAGTTACCGAAGACATCCTGGACAGGATATTTTCAAGTTTCTGTCTCGGAAAGTAGTTTACTACTTTGTTTCTGCGGTAGGTCTTCCTGCGATCTGGCTCCTTGCAACCCTTATGACCACATTGGGGGCCACTTCCAGGGAGACGATGTTCTCGGATAGACTTGCGATTCTTCCTATGATGCCACCAGATGTGATGACCTCATCCCCCTTCTTGAGGGATTTTAAAAATTCCTGGTGCTGTTTCTGTTTTTTTTGCTGCGGCCTAATCAGAAGAAAATAGAATATGAGAAATATGATAATGAGTGGCAGGAAGGCCATTATGGGGTTTCCCTGTCCGCTCTGGGCGCCTCCAGGCGCTGGCCCCATTGCATATACGATTTGTGAAAACATCTTTTTCTCCTTTCCCTTTACTTATTGGACATTATTTGAACCTTCGTTGTCTCTCTTGGAGTAAAAATCCCTCTTGAACCTCAAAAATTCATCCTTCTCAATGGCACTTCTCATATCCGACATCAGGTTCAGATAGTAATGGAGGTTGTGGATCGTATTCAGCCTGTAGGACAACAGCTCCCGGGCCATGAAAAGGTGTCGCAAATAGGCCCTTGAATAGTTCCTGCAAGTGTAGCAGTTACATTCAGGATCAACGGGGCGTTCATCCGAGGCGAAACGAGCATTCTTTATAACAATGTGTCCAAAGGAAGTAAAGAGCATTCCGTTCCTGGCATTCCTGGTGGGCATTACGCAGTCGAACATGTCTATTCCAAGGCCTACGCACTCGACCAGGTCCTCGGGGGTGCCAACGCCCATTACGTAGCATGGAAATTCCTGAGGTATCAGTGGACGGCAGTAGTCAATGATCTCAAAAAGCATCTCCTTGGGCTCCCCCACACTCAGCCCGCCAAGGGCATAACCGTCAAAATTAAGCTCAAGGAGCTCCTCCGTATGTCTTATCCGAAGGTCCTTGAACATTCCTCCCTGCACTATGCCAAAGAGAAGGAGTTCAGGCCTTGTCCTTGCGGCAAGGCACCTCTTTGCCCACCTGGTTGTAAGA
>JALWYS010000011.1 GCA_027003115.1 Deltaproteobacteria bacterium
TTGAGGAATTCGTTAGACTTGGCCACCAGGTGGAACTGGTTGTGGTGGACAAAACAGGGCCGCTTAAAGGTGAGCTTTCCGGGAAAATCCGGGTAAAGGCCCTTGACCCTGGTCTTTTAAGGCCCCTTTGGCCCTTTCTTTCAAGAAGGGCCAGAATGAGTCTCAGCAAGTTTGCCCTTGCCAGATATTTCAGCCAGGCAAGAACGGACGTCTTTCTCTCTGCAGCCAACCACGCCCACATTACAGCCCTTTCCGCAAAGGTGCTGGCACACTCCCAAACTCCCTTTGTGCTGCGTCTTAGCAGCCACGTTACCGCATCACTAAAAAAGAGCAGGAAACTTTCAAAAAGGGTACGGTTTCTTCAGGCAAAAAGGCTCTATCCCCTGGCAGACAGGATTGTAGCCGTAAGCCAGGGCGTTGCAGAAGACCTCAAACAGGTCATTGACATCCCCAAAGAAAGGGTGAGGGTGGTCTACAACCCGGTTGTTACCCCAAAACTTTTTGAGATGGCCTCAAGGGCGCCTGACCATCCCTGGCTTCGTGATGAGCGGGGAAGGGATGTCCCGGTGCTCGTAGCAGCCGGAAGGCTCAGGAGGCAAAAGGGCTTTTCCACCATCATCAAGGCCGTATCCATGGCCAGTTCCAGGCGCAAGATGAGACTCATCATCCTGGGTGAGGGGAAGGACAGGGGGAGGCTGGAGGCCCTTGTCAGGGATCTTGGCATCTCAGAGCTTGTTGACATGCCAGGCTTTGTACCAAACCCCATTTCATATATGGCAAGGGCAGACCTTTTTTGCCACGCATCCACCTTTGAGGGGCTACCAGGCGTTGTCATAGAGGCCCTTGCAACAGGGTGTCCGGTGGTATGTACGGACTCTCCAGGAGGTGCTGGAGAAATACTTGGCCATGGCCGCTTTGGAATCCTTGTGCCCCTTGGTGATACTAAGGCCTTTTCAAGGGCGATATTAAAGGCCCTTGAAACAAAGTGGGACAATGAGAAACTTAAGGAAAGGGCCAGGGACTTTTCCCTGGATAAGGCAGTAGCGGGTTATTTGAACGTTTTTGAGGAGCTAATTGAAAAAAAGAATGTATAAGGTCTGCTTTCTTTTTAACCACTACTTTATCCATCAGGTGCCGCATGCAGCACCCTATGCCTTTGAACTTTCAAGACGCCATCCTCAGTTCGAATGCATCTTGGCCTGCTCAAGCCCCCAGGAACTCGCCTATGCCAAGGAGATAGGAAGCCTTTATCCTGGCCATAAGTGTCGTTTCAAGCTTCTCAAGGTGCCTTTTTTTTACAAAATGATTGACCCCATTCTTTCCAGGTGGGCCTTTTACCGAAAGAGACTGGTGCTAAGGACGAACCTGGACTTTTTCAGGAAGATGGACGCCCTTGTTGCCCCAGAAAGAAACTGCATGCAGCTAAAGACCCGTTTTGGTCTCAGGGACCTTACCATGATCCACTGTCGCCACGGGGCAGGAGATCGGGCAGGAGGCTTTGATAAACGCCTTGGGATGTTTGACCTCGTGCTACTTCCAGGCAAAAAGATAGAGGACAGGTTAAACCAGCTTGGCTGGCTCAGAAAGGGACACTATGCGGTTGTTGGCTACCCCAAGTTCGAGGTGATAATGGGCCTTAACAAGACCAAGGAGCCACCCCGACTCTTTGCAAACTCAAACCCTACGGTGGTCTACAATCCCCATTTTGACCAAAGCGTTGCCTCCTGGAACATGATGGGCCTTGACGTGCTTAACTTTTTCAAGGAGCAGGAGAAATTCAACCTGATATTTGCCCCGCACGTTGTGCTTTTTAAGAGGAGGTTCAGACACAGGGCGCCCAAGGTCCCCCAGTCCTTCTATGAGCTTCCAAACATGTACATTGACCTTGGAAGCCCGCGTTCTGCAGATATGACCTATACCCTTAATTCGGATATCTACCTTGGAGATGTAAGTAGCCAGGTTTACGAATTCCTTTTGCGCCCAAGACCATGCATCTTTCTGAACGCCCACAGGGTCAAATGGCAGGAAGATCCAGCATATCTTTTCTGGAAGCTTGGGCAGGTGGTTGAAACAACGGCAGAACTGGAAAGGGCACTGGACAGGGCCTTTAGCGTGCAGGAGAAGTTTACCCCCCTTCAGAAAGAGGCCTTTTCCTATACCTTTTATTCAGAGCCAGGCTCAACAGCCGCCCAGCGAGGCGCCAAGGCCATTGCCGATTTCATCCTGAAAGGGACCCTCTGAATCTGAGCAGAGGCCGCTAACGGAGGCCTAAAGACGAAAATCCTCTCCCAGGTACACCTTGCGGACAAGTTTATTCTCCACAAGCTCCTGGACCTTGCCCCAGGCGGTGATTTGCCCTTCGTTCATGATATATGCCCTGTCGCATATCCTGAGGGTCTCTCTGACGTTGTGATCCGATATGAGAATTCCCATTCCCTTGTGCTTAAGGCCTGTCACAAGGTTTTGCACCATTTTTACGGTGATTGGGTCTATACCGGCAAGAGGCTCATCGAGAAGCACAAAGGATGGCTCCATGGCAAGGGCCCGTGCTATTTCAAGCCTTCTTGCCTCGCCGCCAGAAAGGGTGGATGCCTTACTTTCCAAAAGACCGTCAAGCTCGTACTCCTCAAGGAGCACCCTGGCCCTTTCTATACACTCATCAAGGTCAAAGCCCCTTAGCTGCAGTACGGACA
>JALWYS010000012.1 GCA_027003115.1 Deltaproteobacteria bacterium
GCTGCTGGGTGAGATTCTGCGCCCTGATGCTCGCCTTCTCCGATGCCTCAAGCCGCTTATAGATGGAACTTGACGGATCCGCCTCCATCTTGGCCAGGGAGATATTCCCAAGAATGGCCGTCAACAAGTTATTGAAATCGTGGGCGATTCCCCCGGCAACCACGCCCAAAGACTCCAGTTTTTCTATCTTTGAAAGTTCCTCGGAGGCAAGTTTTTGTTCTGTAATGTCAAGGTTGCTTCCCCGTACCCCAAGAAATCGTCCAGATGAGTCGTATATCTTGTTGCAGTTGTGGCTAATCCACCTGATATTTCCATCCCGTGTAACTATTCTGAACTCCAGGTTCTTGTGTGGCTGGTCGGTGACTGCGGAGCGCAGGTGTTCCTCGAAGAAGGGCCTGTCAGCATCAAATATGATTTTTTTAAGAAGATCCGGGTCCTCTTGAAATTCTTCAGGCGAGTATCCTGTAATCTCTTTGCACTTTAAGGAGTTGTATTTGAAACGTCCCGACTCATCCAACCAATAGGCCCAATCAGCCGCATATTCGATAACCGTTCTGAAAAGCTCGTCCCTCTGAAGGATTTCCCTGTTCTTTTCCTTTATTGTCTCCAGCATCTTTTTCACGCTTTCAACTATGGCAAAAAATTCTACGCTGGGGATCTTCAGCCTGGATTCATGCTTTGCCAGGTCGGGTTTCATGGGATCGACTCGAAGCAGCCAGTCCGAAATATCCTTCAGTGGCTTGGAAATACCGTGAGATATAAGGAAATCCACCAGGAAAACAATGGCCATGAATATGGCAAATATGGTCATGACAATGGACCACATATGATGCCACAGGTAAGGAAGTATCTTTGACTGAGGGATTGCTGCATAAAAGAACCAGGATTTGGGATAGCTAAAGCCCTTTTTCATGCACCAGTATCGCTCGCCACCCAAGGAAACCGTGTAAAAACCAGAGGCGTCAGGCCCTTGCCAGCCCTCGAAACGGCTCAGGAGGTTGGCTCTGGTTCTTATCATTTCCCTGGTCTGATGAAATATTACAGTACCTTCAGCAGTTAGGATGAATATCTGTGAAGCGTCCATGGAAGGCCTTGGAATCTTTTCCAGTCTCTCTGCCAGGGCCACCATGTCTTTTTCTATGAGAAGAACCCCCTCTTTCAGGGGATAGCTGACTGTCACAACGGGCCTTGAGGAAAAAAAGGACTGATGCACTCTGGAGATCCGTTCCTTGGACCTTATTAAGTCGAGATGCGAAAAATCAAGCCCAAGATAGTGTTTGTATCTTGGGTTGCTGACATATTTTAGGATACCTTGGCTGTCGAGTATCTCAAAATTCACTTGGGGCCTTCCTTGCCTGAGATTGTCTCCTATCCACTTGAGGAAGTCCCCTGGCTTTTTATGATGGGCCATCTTTTCCAGGTAAGAGACCAATGTTTGGTCCTTGAAAAAGAATTTTTCCACCTCAATGTTTGCTGCGTCAAAGATGCGGGCAATCTCATTTGCGGTCAGCCGTTTCAAAAGGCCGATCTCAGAATCAACAGCAACAAAAAGAATGGCAAGGCAGCCAAGCAATCCAATAAACCATGTATAGTGAGAAAATTTGGTGGATATGGCAGACAGTTTCTTCATGGCTGTTTAAATACCTTGCCTTGTCTTCAAGATTTTAAGATCACTGTTGAAAATGCAACCAGATTTTCCTCTATTTCAAAGTAGTCTATGGTCAAAGTGGAAACGGCCGTTCTTTACAGTAATACAATAAATGGGCCTGTTTACATCTCCAAACCGGTCAAATTGTACTTTTCCAAGCAAGAAATCATATTTTCCTTTTAGAAGTTCATTCTTTATGCAGGCAGGGTCGTCCGCCTCTTGGCCGCACTTGTTCATTGCCTCATGAAGAATATGAATAAGTTCATAGGCCCTTGCGGATTTAGGCGTTGCCCGTTTGTGAAATTCTTTCATCATTGACCTTTCAAACCGGCTGTAAGACTCATTTCCATACCTGGGTTTCATAAAGGAGACGATTTCGAGCCCTTCTACCGCATTACCTCCGTAGGAAAGCAGATAGGGGCCCTGTGCCCAAATGGTTGCCAAAAATTTCCCTTTGTAACCGCCTTTACGAAGTTTCTGGCACAAAATGGCAGTGCTTTTCACCTCGGTTATCATGACAACGGCCTGGGGATCTGCCCTGATAATCCTTTGAACCGCCCCATCCCAGTCAACGTCTTCCCTGGTGTCTATTCCTATCTGTTTTACAGAACCGTTGAATCCCTTTTTGATTTTTTCTCCAAGATCAAGGGAAAAACTGGGATTTGAAAGGTCAAGAACCATGAGGATGTCTTTCATACCCCTTCTCTTTAATAGTTCCGCAAAGGCCTTGGCATTTAGGTAGTTGTCCACAGAGGTACGAAAAAACAGGTCATCCTTTCTGGAAAGCCTGGTTGTGGCTGTATAAGCTGTTATGAGAATCCTGCCGGCTCCCGTTACAACCGGATAGGCAGTGAGGGTATTTTGGGAATGACTGTGTCCAATTATCACAGGGCACCCTGCCCTTATAAGCTGTCTGTCTGCCTCCACCACAGCGCTACGGTCATTTCTGTCATCCTTCACAATCAGCCTAAGTTTAGGCGATAGATGGCCACGGTTTATTTCCTTTACGGCAAGCAGTGCGCCGTCTCTAATGTCTTCTGCAGGAGTGCCACTGTAACCGCTCAGATTTATGGCAAGGCCAATGTTTACGACCTTCTCTCTTTTAAGATTGCAGGATACAAAAATTACAGAAGTGGCAATAAGGAGCGCTACGAGTAAGCCTTTGTGGACTTTCCAGCAAAAAGGTCCTAGACAGGGTCTGCGGTTATTCATAAGTGCTGAACTCTTGGTTTAATGCTTGATGATGACCAGATTATCCGCTCAGAAAATTGATGTTCTTATATGCAAATATCGTACAAGATTTTAGTATTGTTTCGCATCATTTTTTTTATTTAATCAATAATTCTTATCGATAAAAATTATTCGATCATTAAGATACGAGATGGCAAAGGTTCGCATACTTTTAGACAGGAAAGGCCAGAAAGAGTGCGGTATTTTTAGTTTTCCTGCCCGCCCTACTAGATACCACCAAGTGGAACTTCCTAGCCTTGTCATCCACTTTTCAACTGCCTGGAGGCCCATTTTCATTCAAGGAAGCAGGCAGTGGCCAAACTCTCTTGAGTGGATAAAGATAACCTTGTCCGGGACAAGACTCTACTATGCAAGCCTTGGATATGGGGATCTGGCCTCCTTGTTTAGCCAGTATTATGTTCCATGCCCCCTGGATGGCCGGGAGGTTTTAAGCTCCTTCAATCCCCATCTGCAGGTTGGCGTTGGCAAGACCTTGAAGGCCCTTGATGAACTTCCTGAAGTTTTGAAAATGGCAGCTGAGGAAGGCAACGGGCATTTGAAGGAAATCTGTGAGGCCATTGTGAGGTGGAAAAGATTTTACTTTTTCGAGCTTCCTCGTATCCTAAAGTGCAAGATAAACGTTCTTCCGCCAGACTCCATGATATGTGACTACAATGTCCTTCCAGTGATTGTTTCAACAGGTTGCCTGAACAACTGCGGCTTTTGCACGGTTAAGGATGGGACGGAATTTAAGATAAGATCAAGGTCAGAAATAAGAACTCAGGTGGATGAAATTACAAGTGCTCTGGAAAGGGAGCTTAAAAGCTACAGAGGCGCATTTATAGGAAATCTTGATGCACTTTGTGCCCCTGACGACCTCTTGTTTTACGGCGTAGATATTCTAAGGCAGAGGGTTCCTTGGATAAAAAATTTTTTTATGTTTGGAAGCGTCCATTCCCTTGTTGAAAAAGACCTAAGTTTTTTCAAAAAACTTAACAGCCTTGAGGCCAATTTTTTCATAAACATAGGCATGGAATCCCTTGATAGTAAGACTCTTGCACTTATCAAAAAGCCCATCTCACCACAGAAGGTAGAAGGTGCATGGAAGAAGATAGAGCTTCTAAATTCACTTTTTCCTTACCTTGATGTCAGTCTGAACATCCTTGCAAGCCCTGCCTTTCCTGCATCCCACTGGGAGCGGCTTATTTTAAAACTTGAAAACGAAGGCCGCAGTTCAAGGGGCGCAATATATCTTTCACCCCTTGATGCGCCAGTGGGCAGGTGGTTTTTTAAGCTTGCAAAATCCATCCAGATAAGGAGCAAAAGGCCTGTCAGGCTTTACAATCTAGTTGGGCTCTAGGGCTCAAATTGCACCAAGGGCCCTTCGTACCTCGTCGTGGAGGAGCCTTCTGAAGGCCTTCATCTTCTTTCTGCTTCCAGGGGAGTCAAAGGGAAAGGTTCTTGCACACAAAAAGACTACGCAAAGCCCGGCCTCAAGGTCCATCCAAAAGGAGGTGCCAGTGTAGCCGAGATGGCCAACGCTTTTTTTTGAGAAAAACTGGCCACAGGTGGAATCCCTTGGAGCCGGCCTGTCAAATCCCAGGGCCCAGCCATTTCCTTCCGTTTCAGACCTAAACGAGAGGAAATGGCGGATGATGTCTCTGCCAATGGGAAATACATCGCCCTCATCCCCTAAGTAGGTATTCAAAATAGATGAGACAAGGATCAGGACATCTTCAAGGTTTGAAAAGAGCCCCGCATGGCCCGGCAGTTCTCCTATGGCCCACGCATTAAGATCGTTTACCTCTCCCCAGCTTACGCGGTTTCTTATTGGGCAGTATCCGGAAGGAACAAAGGCCTGCCGATTACCAGAATTTTCCTGGGCAACGGTGATTTTAGAAAGGCCAAAGGGCGCGTAGATTTCCTTTTCCACGAGGCTCCAAAGGCCCTTTTTTGATGCTAGCTCAACCATCCTCGCAAGGAGAATAAAGCCAAGGTCACTGTAAAGGGTGGCATTTCCCGGTTTGCTGCAAAGGGGCTCCCTAAGTATTATCCTGCATGCCTCATCTAGCCCGCTGCCTCTTTTTTCCTCTCTACTGGCAGACAGTCTTTCGTAAATGGCCATCCAGGCAGCAAGACCAGATGTGTGGGTAAGCAGGTTTTCCACTGTGATTCGGGCCTTTTCAGGAGGAATATCCTCCCAAAAATCCCCAAGATTATGTTCCAGTTCAAGCTCACCGCGTTCCAAAAGGAGGGCAACGGCAAGCGTTGTTGCAAGGGGCTTTGTCAGGGAGGCAAGATCAAAGAGGGAATCCCTGTCCACGGGCCTTGACCAGGGAACGAAGGTGTGGCGGCCATGGTACCTCGTTATGAAAGGTGCATCTCTCAGGTAAATTCCCAGGGCCGCTCCTGGGAAAAGCCCTTCTGATTCGGCCTTTTGTATTATGGAATCAACTGTAGTAAGATTCATTAATCACCACATTGAAAGGAGAAAGACATGAAAAGGTGGTTTGCTGCACTGGTCTTTTGCCTTGTAACCAGTACCTTTCTCATTCAGTCACCGGCCGTTGCAACGCCAGTAAAATATAGGGTTGGCCATGACCCTGTAGCAATGATGGCAGACGGCGTTCTGGCCAGACCGCTTGGGCTGGTGTCCACTGTTATCGGCTCGGCATTTTTTGTAGTCACTTTGCCCTTTACTATTCCTTCGGACAGCGTTGGCGCTGCAAGGCGCCAGCTAATAGACTACCCTGCATGGTTTACCTTTAAAAGACCCCTTGGGGAGTTTGGAAGAAGGTATGAGAGGCCCATAATCCAGAAGACAAACAAGCCTGCCCCTTCAGACAATGCCACTGAACATGGAGCCAGGGAGGTTCCACAGGGTAGCTAGGTAATACATGGGGGTTCAAAAAAATTTTTCCTGTGTTATCTTTTAATTAGCCTCTACCAAGCGGAAGCGGAAAGGGCACTGGTGGCCCTCCCGGACTTCAAATCCGGTGTACCGTCTGAGAAAGGCGGTAGGTGGGTTCGATTCCCATGCGCTTCCGCCATTTTTTACCTTCTCTCAAATATCACCACGCTTCTTGGCCTTACAACATAATTCCGGCCTGCTGGCCTCTGATTGTCAGGGTCCATGATGTCCTCTGGTGGCCTGTTGTAAGTATCAACGGCAAGATGCCAGCTCCCTGTCCTGAGGGGAGGAAGTTCCACCTCTACGCTTTCGTCCTCGTCCATGTTCAAGAGCACGTGAAAGTCGCATTCCTCGTCTGTTATCCCAGACATGGTAAAGCCGAGAAACCTTGAGGCAGGCTCATCCCACTGCGGCTCAAAGAGTTTTTTGCCATGCCATGCGATGTCTGGAAAATTGCGCCCTGGCAGTTTTTTACCTGTAAGGAACTGTTTTCTTCTGAGGCTTGGATGCCTCTTCCTGAAGGCGATCATTTTTTTTGTAAATCTGAACATGTCGTGATTCTTTTTCAAAAGACGCCAGTCGAACCAGCTTATTTCGTTGTCCTGGCACCAGGCGTTGTTGTTGCCCTTTTGGGTGCGGAGCACCTCGTCACCTGCTAGCAGCATTGGCACGCCCACAGAACACAGGAGAGTCGCCATGAAATTTTTCGCCTGCCTGTGTCTTAACGCCATTATTTTTTTGTTTCTTGTTTCGCCTTCTTTTCCGTAGTTGCAACTGAAATTTTCGTCTGTCCCGTCTTTGTTGTCCTCACCGTTTGCCTCGTTGTGCTTCCTTTCGTAGCTTACAAGGTCAAAGAGGGTGAATCCGTCATGGCAGGTAACGAAGTTGATGCTGTTGAACGGGGCCCTCCCAGATGGTGCGTAGAGGTCACTGCTGCCACTAATCCTTGTTGCAAGTTCACCAACCAGGCCCCTGTCTCCACGAATGAACCTTCGGACCGTATCCCTGTACATGCCGTTCCACTCCTGCCATCGGTAGCCAGGAAAACCTCCTACTTGGTAGAGTCCGCCTGCGTCCCACGCCTCAGCAATGAGATGCGCCTTTGACAGGGAGCGGGAAAACTCAAGGCTCCAGATCACCGGGGCATGATGCATTGGGTTTCCGTCTTCCCCCCTGGCAAGGACACTTGCAAGATCAAAGCGGAAACCGTCAATGTGGAAGTATTTCACCCAATATTCCAGACATTCAATGATGAAAAACATTACCTGGGGGTGGTTGCAGTTCACCGTGTTGCCGCATCCGGTGAAATCCCTGTATTTTCGTCGGTCATTGGAGTCGAGGTGATAAAATTCCCTGTTCGAAAGCCCCTTGAAGTTTATCACCGGCCCATCATCCCCTCCCTCGGCCGTATGATTGAATACAACGTCGAGGATTACACCTATGCCTGCCCTGTGCAGAGCCTTTACCATGTCCCTGAATTCGTTGAAACAATCAGGCCTCAAAGGGTCCACAAGATAGGTGGGATGAATGGAAAAGAAGCTATGGGGACTGTATCCCCAGTAGTTTTTAAGCCCAAGGCTTCTGGGACCTTCGGGGACATCTTGTTGGTCAAAGGCCATTATGGGCAAGAATTCTATGTGGGTTATGCCAAGCTCCTTTAGGTAGGGGATCTTTTGGATGAGACCTTTAAACGTTCCAGGATTGAGTACCTGGGATGATGGATGCTTGGTAAAGCCCCTTACGTGCATTTCGTATATTATCGAATCCTGGGGAGGGCATTCCACCATCTTATCTCCCTCCCAGTCGTAGTCTTCCAGACAGGTGGGAACTATTGCCTTTATGGGCTGGGCAAGTACGTTTTTTTTGGCCTCTTCCCTTTGCCAGAACCTGTCGAAGACAATCCTTGCCCAGGGATCAAGGAGTTGCCTCTTTTTGTTGAACCTGAAACCCGATATCCTTGTGTCATCAGGCCCGTCTGCCCTCCAGGTATAGGCCATACCCGGTTTTACGCCCTTGACGAATATGTTCCAAAAGAAGAAGTCCCTGTTTTCGTGGGGATCAAGCGGAATGCATTCCAAGGGAATCAAGGAGTGGGGAGAGTCGTAGATAAGAAGCTCCATGCTGGAGGCATGCCTTGAAAATACGCAAAAGTTAGCCCCATCCCTCATGCAGACAGCACCAAGGGGATAGCGGTCTCCCTTTTTTATCTCAAATTGTGCCATAAAAAGGCTCCAAAAAAACCTTTAGATTGGTCTAGGAACCTGGATTTGAAACCACCATTTTGGGCCGTTTCCGAAAATGGAGGCTCCCGATAATGTTCAGCTTGGAGTTACCCTGTTTATCCTCTAAGCGAATATGTTAATGGCATGATAAACGAGCAGGCTCGCATACACAACAAGTATGCAGTAAATGGCGCGCATGGCTATGGCGCGTCTGTAGAAAACAGACAGAACGCATATACCAGGGAAGGTCAGGGCGGTTTTGATGAAGAGTGCCTTTTGATATTCCAGGTGATGAAAAAAGGGGGCAAGTATCGGATTTAGCTCAAGGCCGCCACGGGCTACCTGAAAAACCGTGAGATAATAATCAAGGAATGAGGCTATCCAGATGAATATGATGGCCACAGCAGCCTGAAGAGGGACGTCCACAAAAAAAACATCCTTTACTCGTGTTACAAGGGCATGATTTGACATGGCAACCTCTCCTCCCGTGGTGCCGCCTAATAAAAAAGAAAAAGTTTTCTTCCCCTTCCAAGTCTTCAAGTAAACGAAGCATAAATCAACAATCTGATTTTACTATAATTTACTGCCGATTTGCAAGGGTTAAACCCTTCTTCCTTTCTGGATAAGGATGGCAGGGAGAAAAATTTACCTCTTTTTAAGGAAAAATTTTTCCATTGGTCCTTTGCCTAAGGAGGCACCGATCTTGCGTGATAAATACTTACAGGCTCAAAATGGAGTTGTACTTGGGGCTGTAATTTAGTGAAAATAAAGGATGTTTGCTATGGCACAGGTTCAGGTTGCATGTAAAAACATACAAACAGGCAGAGGGCGCCGTATGGTTACGCCTACATCATCAGACCTTACCTTTGATTTTACAATGGGGCAGGAATCAATCTGCTTTGGCTGCAGTTACAGGGACTGCTGCAGGGTTTCAGGCCTGCTAAACGTCCCTGTAAAAA
>JALWYS010000013.1 GCA_027003115.1 Deltaproteobacteria bacterium
CTGCAGGTACAAGGAGTCTCAGCCTCTCGATAAGCTCCTGTTTTTGGTTAAGTTGTCTTTCAAGGTGTCTACCTTCCTGGATGACCGGGTCAACTTTCCTGGTAATGGCAGAAAGGTCCTCTTCAAGGACGAAAATTTCCTTCTCAGGTCTTGGGGCCCTGTCAATGGGAGGAAGAGGGGCCTTTACAGAAAGCTCCTTTATGAGTTTACCTGCCTCCTGGGCCACCTTTTGATACCTGCTTATGAGATCGACTCTTGTGCCGGCAACATAACCGAGCTTGCCCAGATGCGTCTCATTTATGTTTATCAGGTGAAGGAGCCTGAAATCCCCAAGGATTCCCAGCACATCAGACATGTACTTTTCTGGAACCTGTATGGTTATTCTGAAGAGCTTTACCGGCCTGAACAAGCCTCTATCCCTCCTGCATCAAGGTTTCAGGAACAAGTTTCACTTGCCTGGTTTTCATCTTGCGGCCCATTGTTTCAAATATCCGTAAAATGGCCTCTATCTCCATTTCTCTGTAAATTACCCAGGCTATCTCCACGCCCAAATGGAAAGGAAGGGTGAGAAACACCCCCTTTATTCTCTTAAGCAGCCAGTCCTGAAGGACCATCCTCATTTGAGAAAGGGAATCCGTGCCTTCAAGGATCGCCCTTAGGGGGCTAGGCAAGGAGGAAACAAGGGATTTCATGTCTGTTGCCCTTGAGATGTCGTGAAGGCGTTTGAGGTTCAAAATGTAGCCGCCTGGGTAAGTGAAATTAAGGGTCTCCTCAGTGCTAAGGGCGTAGATAAAGCGCAGGCGTGCAATGTGGTAGATGTTTAGCGTATCCACCAGCTCACCAATGAGCATCCTTGCCATCTGTCTGTCCTTCTTGCTGGATAGTGCTGAAACAGCCTCCCATATCTGTCTGTATGAGGCAATTTCAATGGCCATCTCAATGGGAAAAAGTCTACCATGGGCCTCGAATTGGGGCAGGGCATGGGCCACTGATGTTCCAAAGGACGTATCTGAAAGAAGGTTAATGGCTTCGCTCAAGCTTCCTGCCTTCCAGAGTTCTTGCCAGTCCATTTTGGAAAGGGTCTCAACCGGGTAGAGAAGGTGAATTACGTCCTTTTTGGAAAGGCCTGTCTTTTTTGTTCTTAGGAGGGTTTTCAGGTTTTCTGCCTCAAACCTGGAAAAAAGCCCATAAAATACCTGCCCTTCGGGTGGCTTGAGCGCCCTTATGATCTTTTGGTAATCGGTAAAAAGTGCTTGATATATCTGTCTTTCAAGGAAGTGGAGGCCCTTTTGGGCCCCCTTTAAAATCTCGGCCAGATAGGGGCCATAGTAAGTAGTTGAAAGATACTGGACAAAGGCGTTTTCATTGGCTGAGTCCTTTAAAATGGTCCAGTCCCTGTTTTTAAGCCGGTCTGAATAGATGGTCCGGACCTTTGCATTGATGTATGAATATTTAAAGGCCTGACCGAGCAATTGGGACCTCCTTTATCGTGTCTTTGGCCTTGCGTAGACCTATTCCAGATGGAATCTAAGAAAGGGTAATAACCTTTTTCACAAGCCTTGAAAGCTCCTTTTCCATTGCCCTTTCGTTTTTGGAATACCTTTTTTTGAGCTCGTTACAGTAATCTTCTGCCTCTTTTTTGATGTTGGCAGCCTTTTTTTCAGCCTCCTTTATTATCTTGGCCCCCTCGTCCTGTTTAAATTTTTCAAGCTCTTTTGAAATGGATTCCTTGGCCTCTAAGACCTGTCTTTCAGCCTCCTTTAAAACCCTTTGTGATTCTTCCTGGGCCTTTAACAAAATCTCCTGTCCAGCCAGGTCACAGGCGCAAATTCTTTCCATCTCTTCCTTCATAGCAGCTCCTTTTCCTTGAAAACCTTATTTCAAATTAAGTACATTTTTTTTTCGCTGCAAGGCGGTCGTTTTTAGTGACGGGTCTGAAATCTCTAATGATCGGGCGAGTAAGTAGAGGAACCCGTGGCCCTTTTATTGACATTTCGTAAAGCGTTACCATCTTAAAATAAAATGAAAGAAAAGGAGGTGGCACCATGAATATAGTAGAAAGGCAGGAAAAACTGGCTGCTATCCAGAAAGATTACATAGATGCACTGGAGGATGCCATTAAAACCTTGGAAGATGAGATCAAGGAGGCATCTGAAGTTGAACACGCAGGCCATGAAGAGTGGGAAAAGTCAATAGAGGGTTACATTGATGAGCTTCACGGAATTATTTTTTCCCTTCCAGAACCTCGCTATGGCCACGAAGAGTTGCATACCAAGATTGCAGAGCTTAGAAAACGCATAAAAGATCTATATGCGGATTTTAAGAAGATGATTAAGAAATAACTAGCCGAGGGGGGCCATGCCCCCTTTTCCTATACTTGCCGATTTGTGTGTCCCTCCAAGCAAAACACTTAAATATCTCTAAAAGTGTGCGAAAACAGACACGAAATTCTTAAAAAAATTATATAAAAAACCGGCAAAAGCCTTGGCTCTTTTTATTACTCGGTCTAAACTTCCAATGGGGAGAAATTTTTTTGAACCTTTAGGTCTTAAAAAAGAACCAAGTAATAACACAGTGACAGGTGATGGCAGCTGAACTTGAGGCCCTGATACATCGAATAGCATCGAACGACAAGGAGGCCTTTGCCCAGCTGTACAATGCAATAAATCGAAGGGTTTATTTTTACATTCTGGGATTGGTCAAGGATGAGACAGTGGCCCAGGATATCTTGGCTGACACATTTGTTGAGATATGGAAAAGTGCCTCTAGATTCGAAGGAAGGTCCAAGGCCCTGACGTGGATAATCGGAATTGCCAGGAACCTGGCCCTTAAATTTTTTAAAAGAAGAAAGAGACTTGAAAACATAGATGACCACCACGAGTTGAGAAACGGAAATGCAGAAGCATTTGCAGAACGTTTTGCAGACATAGAAGATTTAAAGGCAGGTCTTGAGAAACTTTCATGGAAACACCGGGAAATATTACACTTGGCCTTTTTTGAAGGCTTTTCATATGAGGAAATTTCAAAGATGCTTTCCATTCCTGTGAATACAGTAAAAACCAGGGTTTTTCATGCCAAAAAGGCCCTGAGACAGTTACTTGATAATGGCAAGGATTAATCATAATGAGCAAGGACCCAAAAAAAGAAAAGGACATAAAAAAAGAAACCTTAGTAGGCCTTAAAAATAAGCAAGTGTCTGAGAATATGAAATCTGAAGACCTTTATTTGCAAAGGGCCTTTGAAGATATGGAAGCGGACCTTTCCCTGCCCTCGGATGAGATATTTCACAGAATCTGCACCAGGATCATCCACGAGGAAGAAGAAAACCCTGTTAAGGAAAATATCAAAAAGGCAGAAGGGCTAGGCGCAGGGCTTCTTGAGAGGATAAGGGGGCTTTTTAACTGTCCTAGCCTTGCATGGGGTTTCTGTGCTGCACAATTCGTTGTGTTTGTTTTTGCCTTTTTCATGCTAAACAGCAGTAAGCCCAGGTTCGAAACCATGTCTTATGGCCAAAACAGTAATCATAAACAGGTCTTTAATGTGATATTTAAAAAGAATGTAAAATTTGAAGACGTGGTTTCGTTTCTTCAAAAGCACCACATGATAATTAATGGCCCTTTAGGAAAGGACTTGTTTGTTATTGAAATAAAAAATAAAAAGGATATTGAAGGACTAAAAAAATCAGGGATTTTGGAGTTTATGGAAAAAGCTTACTAGATATAGAAAGGAAGACATCTCCTCATGGCCAGAAGACGATCCTGGGTGATTATTTTTGCAGGCCTTTTTCTTTTGAATGCAGAGCCGGGCCTTTTTGCCAGTGAAATTAAGTTCTTAAGCCCATCTCTTGACAAGGAAATCATCGGTAAAAGACCAGAATTTAAGTGGCGCTACACTGGCGGTGCGCCACCAGAAAACCTAATGGTGCTTCTCGATGGCGCAGATATCACAGAACTTGTTACTTGCAAGGAGGGGCTTTGTAGCTTTACACCTCTTCAGCCCCTTTCTGCAGGGGAACATGCCTTGGAATTTAGCTGGGAGGGCCAAAAGGAGCAACCAGGATATGAGAGTTTCAGCTTTTCATCCCGTCAATCAAAACTATTCAGGGAGGCCTATTCCAGTAATTCCGGGGGCCTCAATTATCAGCTGGCCCTTTACAAGGACGATGCGCCCAATGATCCCAACTCAAGAATAAATGGCTCCATAAGGACTGAAAACAGGATTTCAACCAGTCACTGGACATTTTCTGCTTCAGGGCAAATCCGTTACCTGGATCAGGACCACCCGGTTCGGTTTCCAGAGCAAAAGGGATTTGATGTCATCAACTTTCTCCTTGAATCCGTCTATGAAAAGGGAGGGTTCAAAATGGACTCTCAGTTGGGCGATATCATCGTCACCGAGTCTGAAAATACCATAAACAACTATGCTAGAAGGGGAGGGCAGATATTTCTAAACTATAAAAATCTGGCCCTCCATCTCTTTTCTGCAAATACTGCCCAGTACTATGGGCTTAACGGCGGACTCGGCCTGGATATAGACCCAAACGACAAGATCTATGGCGTATCTGGTGGAGTAACCTTCTGGAACGATCATGTAACGCTTCGTTCCCTATATGCAAAGGGAGGTGAGGAGGGTAGCTCCTTTGGAGTATCCACGGTTTCAGAGAGGCAAAGAGGAAAGGTCGCCGGCTTTATGCTCGATTCCAACTGGTTCGATTCAAGGCTGAACCTTCGGGGGGAGTACGATATCACCGAGTATGATAGCAGCTGCCAAGACGAGTTCGGCTACGAAAGTGACAAGGCCTACAAGGCTGTCCTCTCCTGGGATGAAGCCAATTACGGTTTTTCAGGCCTTTACGAATACATGGGGCCTGACTACGAGGTCATAGGTAACCAGGGCCTTCCAAAGAACAGGAAGGGCTTTTCTCTGAGTAGCTGGTTTTCACTGACGGATCACCGTTTCGAATTCCTTTTCTCCCGTTATAACGACAACGTGGAGGATGATGACCTTTATCCCACTGTATACGATTACCAGGCAGGGGTGAGGTATTCCTTTAACAGATTTCCTAATCTGCCTGTTTCTCTTTTTTATCAAAAGACCATTCAGAACAGCACTGACGAACCTGAATATACCCCGGCTGTTTACTTTGACACAGATGCAGTAGGCGCAGATGTTTCCTGGCTTTCGGGAAGCTGGAACTTCAACCTGCACGCAGGCTATTCCTACCAAAATGACAAGGAGCATATGTCAGGGGATACGGCCACCATAACCGTTACCTTTGCTCCAGGTTTTACCGGGACGTATTTCAGGATCAACCCAAGTCTTAGTTATAATAAGTCCATTAGCCATCTGACCAACGTTGAGACAGACACATATATGGCAAACTGGGACATGGAGTGGCAGATAACCGACCGCATTCTATGGTCGTTTGCAGGCAACTACAATCTTACCAAGGCAGATGACGACTCTGTTGATCAGCAAAACCTCGATATGCATTCAAGGATTGCCTACAGGCTTTTTCGAGACTGGTTGAATCTTGTTCAGGAGCCATCCATAGGGTTGCGCGCCAGGTATTCCTGGCAAGATGACCGGGTTTACGGAAACAGTGAGGATTCCTTTGTGCTTCTGGTGGATTTTACAACCAGCTTAAATTTCGCATTCTAGGGGGAGTTATGAAGAGATTTCTCTCGCCTTTATTATTGATGGTCCTGGCTGCGATTTTCTTGTGCCTTTTTTCAGCCACTTCATTTTCCATGACACTAAACGTCCACCCAAATCCCGCTGAAATTGGCCAGAGCGTAACAAATGACATTTCCGTAACATTTGAGCCTCCTCCCCCCATATTTATTCGTGCCCCTGAGCCAACGTTTTGCGAGGTCCTGATAGATTTTGGAGACGGCAGTCACGCATCGGCAGGAATCTGTAGGAGTCTTAACTGCAATCTTTCTGTCTCGCATACCTATTCAAGCCCAGGGCGCTATCTGGTGGTGGCAAGTGTAAATAGAAATAGATGTAACAGGCAGGTATCAGGCTCTAGCATTACCCGGAGGATGTTGACAATAAGATGCCGCGCCCTTTCATTCTCTACGCCGTCGAGTCTGCCAGGGGCACGGGTTGGAAATGCGTACAGCTATCGTCTTTCCACATCGGGAGGCGAGCCGGGTATAAACTTCCGCCTGTCTGGCGGTTCTCTTCCTCCAGGGCTTAGTCTGTCAAGTAGTGGCGTAATAAGTGGCACCCCTGTTTCAGCCGGTCGTTACACCTTCACGGTCTCAGCCACGGACTCCTGTCCAGTTGGAGTCCAGCGTGTTGAACGCACCTTTACGATAGAGGTGGCCGCTGCCCCTTCTCAACCGGCAGGACGGGCTTCTCTAAGGCTCAGCGTACGCCCAAATCCTGCAGATGTTGGTCAACAGGTGAATAACTATATTTCGGTAACCTTTCCCCGTTGGACAGGTATAGCTACTCCACCTCCCTTAAGCTGTGAGATATTGATTGACTATGGTGACGGAAGCCGGGCTTCGGCTGGGGTATGTCATACGGAAAATTGCAGTCTTTCAACTTCACATGGATATTCAAGTCCTGGAAGATATACGGTCACGGCTGAAATAAACCAGAGAAACTGTAACAGGGGGGGTGACACGCCTGCTAGGGACCAAAAGGTTCTGACGGTAAGATGCCGCACACTTTCATTCTCAACGCCACCAAGTTTGCCCCAAGCGCGGGTAGGAACAGCGTACAGCTATCGTCTTTCCACATCGGGAGGCGAGCCGGGTATAAACTTCCGCCTGTCTGGCGGTTCTCTTCCTCCAGGGCTTAGTCTGTCAAGTAGTGGCGTAATAAGTGGCACCCCTGTTTCAGCCGGTCGTTACACCTTCACGGTCTCAGCCACGGACTCCTGTCCAGTTGGAGTCCAGCGTGTTGAACGCACCTTTACGATAGAGGTGGCCGCTGCCCCTTCTCAACCGGCAGGACGGGCTTCTCTAAGGCTCAGCGTACGCCCAAATCCTGCAGATGTTGGTCAACAGGTGAATAACTATATTTCGGTAACCTTTCCCCGTTGGACAGGTATAGCTACTCCACCTCCCTTAAGCTGTGAGATATTGATTGACTATGGTGACGGAAGCCGGGCTTCGGCCGGGGTATGTCATACGGAAAATTGCAGTCTTTCAACTTCACATGGATATTCAAGTCCTGGAAGATATACGGTCACGGCTGAAATAAACCAGAGAAACTGTAACAGGGGGGGTGACACGCCTGCTAGGGACCAAAAGGTTCTGACGGTAAGATGCCGCGCCCTTTCATTCTCAACGCCACCAAGTTTGCCCCAAGCGCGGGTAGGAACAGCATACAGCTATCGTATTTCCACATCTGGAGGCGAGCCAATAGTAAGCTACAGCCTTGCTGGAGGCTCTCTTCCACCAGGGCTTGGTCTTTCTGAAAGAGGGATCATATCTGGGACACCTAGTACCCAGGGTACCTACTCCTTCGTGGTTAGGGCCACAGACTCCTGCCCCCTTGGTGCCCAGCATACAGAAAGAAATTTTACCATTCGTGTAGAAGGAAAGCCGTCCCAGCCGCCATCACCTCCTCCACCAACAGGGACTACGGGAAGCGCCACAGAATGTCAAAGGCTTGCCGTAACCGGAGGCACAAGTCTTCCAGATGGTGAGATAAACAGGCGCTATTCCGCCCGTATTACCTATTTGGGAGGAAGGGAGCCTGTAAGGTTTGCGCTGTCTGGCGGCCGCCTTCCTTCAGGATTGGTGCTTTCCCAGGATGGCCTTCTTTCTGGTATCCCAAGGGAAAGCGGGCGCTTCAGCTTCTCAGTAGAGGCGACAGACTCTTGTCCAAGGGGTGTTCAAAGGGATGCCAGACGCTTCACCCTAAATATAAAGGCTCCCCCTGCAGTTCAGCAAAAAAAGAAACTCCAGGTCTCGGTCTCCCCTGCCAGGGTTACCGTACCAAGGGGTCTGCCCTCAACCCTGAATTTGACATATACCTTTTCAGGCGATAGCAGTATAGACACGGTTCTTGATTCTCAAAAGGGTGCCTTTCAGGCCATGGGCCATGCCATAGGCACAAATTCCAGGTCCCTTAGTGTGCACGTGCAGGCAGGACGAGCAACACTCAGGGAACAGGTGAGCATTCCTGTAGCCGTTCTTAAAAGGGCAGAAAGACTTGGCACCACCAGATTTAGCTACGCGCGTTCATTTAATAACAACGAATTTCATCTACAGGGCCAAGTTGATATCATAATCACCACAGAGGCAGCATCTTCTTTCAGGATATCCCGCATTCAGCTCTACTTTGAAAACAAGAGGGCAGAGACAACCATAGCCCGCGGTCAGCGCCCTCCCAGGCTCTTTGCAGAGATTCGCTATCTTGGAACCGGACTTTTAAAGGGTTACTGGGAGGTGGACGGTCGGCCGCTTGCAGACGTCTTTAAACACATCATTTATGGCAGAAGCACAGTTCTTGAGCTTCCGGTTACTGCTGTTCTTCCAACCTTTGAGCCAGGGATCCACAGGGTAAGGTTTGTAATCACCGAACCAGAGTTTGATGCAGCATTTCCCGAGGCCATCTATTATGTAACAACTGAGTCTTACAAGGTAAAAAGGATAAGGCTTGTCAGCCCTCCCAAGGGGAAAAAGATCTCCCTGAATGACCTGGTCTTTAAGTGGAAAGGCCGTGACAATAGCACCTTTGCCTATCTCGTGGAATTCAGGGACAAGGAGGATGGGAAGCCCCTGTTTTCGGCCTACGTGAAGTCCACCAGCTACGCAGTTCCTCCCCGCATTGCAGTCAGATACTTCGCCTCAGAAGGTACGATTTACTGGCAGGTAAAGGGCTTTGATCAGGATGGAGGGCTTATTGGGGAAAGCCCCCTGTGGAAGTTTACATTGAAGGAGAAGGCCTCATATGTGCCCGGCCAGGTAATGCTGGTATGGAGAAGGG
>JALWYS010000014.1 GCA_027003115.1 Deltaproteobacteria bacterium
GTTGCCGGATCAACGTTGAATCCATCCATGGTCAAAAGCCCTATTAACACGATGAGCAGGAAGGGCAGGGCGGCCACGAAATTTGTCAGAACTGCGTTTCTGGTCCGGGCCTTAAAGGCGTCCATGCCAGAAAAATCGATATTGTTCAAGAGATAAAGGGCACCTAAAACCCTTGCGTTAAGCACTAGGAACATGCCAAGGCTTACATTGAAGATGTTCTGGGCAGCCTCGAGACCCCTCCAGGGAGTGGTCCATTTTACCAGGTTGTACTCGTTGAGAATGAAATTTGACCCTGTGAAAAAGGTGCCAACTGCCGTTCCAATAAGAAGGATTCCTACAAACCCGTTTATGAACAAAAACGCCTCGTAAACAGTGGGACCAAAAAGGTTTTCCGGTTTCTTGCGGTACTCAAAGCTCACCGCCTGGACAATAAATGTAAAGAGTATGGCAATCCAGACCCAGTAGGCCCCGCCAAAGCTTGTGGCATAAAACTTTGGAAAAGCAGCAAAAAGGGCCCCACCGAAGAGCACCAGGGTGGTAAAGGTAAGCTCCCACTTTCTGCCAATGGAGTTTATTATCAGAGACTTTTCCGTCTCGTTTTTCCCAAGTTGCCAGATGAGTGTCTGCCCTCCCTGAACAAAGGTGAGAAAGAGAAACAGAGAACCTACTACTGAACAAAGGAGCCACCATAATTTTTGCAAAGTGGCCAGATCAAGGCTTCCTATCATTTTATTTCACCTCCTTTGGGCCGATCTGTATCTGCTTGAGCATTATCTTTATCTCTGCAATGAGAAGCAGGGTAAAGGTAATGAGAAACATGAAAAAGGTAAGCTTTACGTTGACTGGGGCTATGTCCGTTCTTGCAACCTTTACAGGTAAAAGCCCCTGAATGGCCCATGGCTGCCGTCCCACCTCGGCGACCACCCATCCTGCCTCACCCGCTATGTAAGCAAGGACAAAGAAGAGTATGCCAATGGGATAGAGCCACGTGTTTCTCTCTATTGTGCCCTTGGCTGTAAAGAAAAGGTAGAGAAGGAAAATGAGTATCATGCCAGTTCCCACTGCAGCCATGAGGTGGAAGGAATAAAAGGTTATTGAAACAGGGGGCACTGCCTCCTTGGGCGAGTCAAGATGGCCGTAACCAAGGAAATCTTTGTACTGATTGAACAGGGCCAGGGCGCTTGAGGCCTTGGTGAGATCACCGGCCTTTTTGGCGGCCTTGTACTCGGCAAGGTATTTAACAGCAAGCTTTCCCTTTTCGATCATGTCAGTGACGCCTGTGATGTTGTAATCCTTGTTTCCAAAGACAAGGTCGTTGATTCCAGGCACAAAACTGCCTGCCTGACGGTTTGCAAGAAGGGACAAAAGTCCTGGAATCTTGAATTCAACAACAAAGGGGTCCTGAAAGTCCCCTGGCTCTTTCATTCCGTTCACTATGCCGAAGGCAACAATGGGTGCGTTCTTCTGCCCATCCCAAAGGCCCTCCATGGCTGCAAGCTTCATGGGCTGATGCTTTCCGTCAATAAAGGCCGCTTCGTCTCCGGTAAAGGCAACCATGAGGGAAGCAATAAGGCCGAAGACGGAGGCAACTGCAATGCTTCTTTTGGCCATCTTCACATGCCTCTGTCTAGCCAGATAGTAGGAAGAGACGGCAATTACAAAGAAGGATGACAGGGCAAATCCTGAGGTTGTGGCATGGGTAAACTTGCTGATGGCATATGGGGAAAGCACTACGTCAAAGAAGTTTTGCATCTCAAACCTTGCAGTATCCGGGTTGAAGGCCATACCTGTTGGAAACTGCATCCATCCGTTTGCCACAAGTATCCACAGGGCTGAAAGGTTGGAGCCTATGGCAACCATCCACGTGGAAAGGAGATGGAAACCCTTTGAGACCCTGTTCCAGCCAAAGAACATGACTGCAAAAAAGGTAGCCTCCAGGAAAAAGGCAACGATTCCCTCAATTGCAAGGGGTGCCCCGAAGATGTCTCCCACCATCCAGGAGTAGTTGGCCCAGTTGGTGCCGAACTCAAACTCAAGGATGATGCCAGTGGCAACACCAATCGCAAAGTTGATACCAAAGAGCTTCATCCAGAACTTGGTAAGTTCCTTCCACTCCTCATTTCCCGTCTTGACATAGATGGTCTCAAAAAAGGCACACAAGAATGTGAGGCCCAGGGTCAGGGGCACAAAGAGCCAGTGGTACATGGCCGTCAGGGCAAATTGTGCCCGTGCCCAGTTGACCGTACTAAGATCAATCTGTTCAAGCATTCTACTACCTCCTCTGTTGTGATATTTGTTCTTGGTTTATGCCTTGTGTGGTTAAGCCTGGAGAGACGAGCAACTGGGAGACGTGCTCGGCCTTTTCTGCATCGCTGTGAAAGAATCTGTCAAACATGTCAGGAAAGAAGAAGAGCCTGAATACAAAGAAGATTATAAAAAGTTTTATGGCAATTATCTTCCATAGGGTCTTGCCAAGCCCCATGGACTTCATACCCTGGACATAAAATTCCACGATCTTGCCAGGAAGGCCCTTACCGCTCCCCGTGATGGAATGCATTTTTACTCCCGTAATTCTATTGAATACTTTTTAAAAAGTAGTAACACAAAGATAAAGTTGATTATTAAGACTTTTTTTATCTTCAAAGATTTTATCTGTCAAGAAAATTTTGGGCATTTTCTAAATGAAAATTTTTTCATATGTATATTCTATCACATATCCTTTTTTTGGGAATTGTTGGATAATGGTTTAAAATCAAAATGTCTGATATGGTTCATTTAAAATGCGCAAAAAAGGAGGGCTAATGATCTCTAACATTCTCTTTAGAAAGGTAGTGTTGTTGGAAATGGTACTGGTGTGTGTTTTTTTCTTTTCTGGGGCAGTTTCTGGAATTTGCCAGGAAAAGCAGGCAAAAATCAAGGAAAACCTTTTCCTTGATTTTGAAAACATCCCCATAGGGGGCCTTCCAGAAGGCTGGAAGGTAGAGGCCACAAGAAAGTACGGCCCCCTTGCCACATGGCAGGTTGTTAAAGACAACACCGCCCCGTCAGGAGAAAAGGTGCTGGCCCTTACAAAAATAAACCATGGTTCTGGAAGTACATTCAACCTGTGCTGGACAGATGATGTCTCTTTCAGCAATGGCACTATCGAGGTGATGCTAAAGCCGGTTAGCGGCAGGATTGACCAAGGAGGAGGCATCATGTGGAGGGTCCAGGACAGGAACAATTACTACGTTGCCCGCTTTAACCCCCTTGAGGACAACTTCAGGGTTTACTACGTGGCTAACGGGCACAGAATGATGATGAACAGCGCCAGGGTTTCTCTACCTGCTGGCAAGTGGCACTCAATGAAAATTGTGCAAAAGGGGAATAGGTACCAGTGCTATCTTAATGGCAAGAAGTACCTTGAAGGTACAGATGACCATTTCAAGAAGGCCGGAGGGGTGGGCTTATGGACAAAGGCAGATGCGGTTACCTCCTTTGACAACTTCAAGGTGGAGGCTGAAAACTGATATGCTGGCAAGCAAATACGTAAGAATTGCCCTTGGGGCCCTCTTTTTTGCCCTTTTTAGTGCAGGCCTTATTTCATGCACAAACAAGGGGCATGATTCAGAAAAAACCGTTGTTGTCTACGTGTCAGAAGACCAGGTGTTTTCAGAGCCCATCCTCAAAGACTTTGAAAAGCAGACGGGAATCAGGGTAAAGGCCGTTTATGATACAGAAGAGGCAAAGAGCACTGGGGTCATGAACCGGCTTATTGCTGAAAAGAACAACCCCCAGGCAGATGTCTACTGGGCAAACGAGCCCATAAGGGCCCAGGTGCTCAAGGAAAAGGGTATAGCTGCCCCCTATGTATCAAAAAATGCGGAAACCATTTCTGATGTTTTTAAGGACAAGGAAGGTTATTGGACGGGTTTTTCCGCAAGGGCAAGGGTACTTATAATGAACAAGGAAGTAGATAGTGAGCCAAAGTCCATATTTGACCTTGCATCGCCTGAGTGGAAGGGTAGAGCGGTCATTGCCAACCCGCTTTTTGGGACCACCACATCCCATGTTGCCGCCCTTTTCACAGTTCTTGGTGATGAGAGGGCACTGGCCTTCATGGAGTCTTTAACGGAAAATAAGGTTGCCATTTCCACCAGCAACGGGGAAAGTGCGGACCTTGTGGCCTCGGGCCGATACGCATTCAGCCTTGTGGACAGTGACGATGCCGTAAACCGGATAAGGCAGGGAAGGCCCGTAAAGATGGTCTATCCCGATCAGGGAGAAAGGGGCATTGGATGTTTCATTGTGCCAAACGTGGTGGTCCTTATAAAGGGTGCACGCCACCCAGAGGCTGCCAGAAGACTCATTGATTATCTGCTTTCACCACAGGTTGAAAGGAAACTTGCCTTTGCAGACTGTGCCCAGATCCCCCTTCACAAGGGTGTAGAGATTCCTCCTGAACTTAAGCCCCTTGACAAGATCAATGTAATGAAGGTGGATTATGAAAAGGTCGCAAAAAAAATGCTTGAAATACAGCCATTTTTGAGGAAATGGGCCGGGCTTAAATGACAAAAAGGCTTGCACTTTGGGCAGCGGCCTTGGTTCTATTTTTTTCCGGGGTGCTGCCTGTCTTGTCAATGCTTCATAGCAGCTTGCTGTTAGAAGGCCATTTATCCTTTTCAAACTACCTCAATATCTTCTCTTCAGAGCGTGAGTGGATTCTTTTAAAAAATTCCCTTACGCTCGCGTTCCTTGTCAGCTTGATAACCCTTTTTCTTGGTGTACCCCTTGGACTTTTGCTTGGAAAGACGGACATACCTTTTAAAAGGCAACTGTCCCTCATCCTTTGCATCCCTATTCTCATCCCTCCCTACATTGTGGCCGTCTCTGTGGACAACTGCCTTGGGCAAGAAGGCCTCCTGAGGCTTTTTCTGCCTGCCTGGGTCTTAAGCAGCCTTTCAAGCCACTACCTTGGGCTTGGAGGCTCGGTTTTCGTTTTGTCAACGGTTTATTTGCCTATACCTATGCTCCTAACCATTTCTCTTTTAAAAAACGTAAATCCTGCCCTTGAGGAGGCGGCGAGGCTTAGTGCAAAATGGCCCCTGGTGCTAAAGGAGATCACCCTGCCCATCATAAGGCCAGGGCTTATTCTTTCAGCAATCCTTGTCTTTGTGCTTTGCCTGGGAGAGTTTAGTGTACCGTCCTATTTAAGATATCAGGTCTTTTCAGTTGAAAGCTTTACCCAGTTTAGCGCAGTCTATGACTTTGGCTCGGCCACTGCCCAGAGCGTGCCCCTTGCTGTCGTAGCTCTCCTTCTTCTGGTTGCCGAGTCCTTGTACTCAAGAAAGGATCTCTTTCTTTCAACGCCCCTTGTTTCTGGCACCAAGACGCTTGAAATAGCCCTTGGAAATTCAAGGCCATATCTTTTCATCCTGGTTTCAGCCTTGGCTTTTCTAATCGTCATCCTGCCCCTTTTGTCCCTGTTTTATAGCTCACTTGACTTTTCCGTTTATAAAGAGGCCATCAAGGTGGCAGGAGACGCCCTTACAAGGAGTTTTTTTTACGCCTTTTTAGCAGCATCCCTTTTGTCCATCCTTGGCTTTCTTTCCGCTTACACCATAAAAAACAGGGCGATCTGGTGCTGGAGGCTTGTTGACATGACAAGCCTTTTCCTTTTTGCCATTCCAGGCACTGTCCTTGGAATAGGGCTTATTGCAACCTGGAACAACCCATGGACCCAGTTTGTCTACTCAAGCCTGCTCATAATAGTTTTCGGATACGTTGCAAGGTACCATGTGCTTTCAAGCAGGATCATACTTTCCCAGCTCTACCTTATTTCTCCTTCAATGGAGGAGGCGGCCCAGTTGGCTGGAGCAGGCTGGTTATCTAGGATGCTCTTCATCCTTACCCCCCTTTCAAAAAGGGGAATCATGGCCGCATGGCTCTGCGTTTTTCTTTTTTGTCTAAGAGATACGGACATAAGCCTTATTGTTTACCCTCCAGGCTGCGAGACCCTGCCAGTAAGGATATTTACACTCATGGCAAACGGCAGCCCAGGCCTCATCTCAAGCCTTTGCATGCTCATGGTAGTTTCCGTTTTGGTTCCTGCCTCCATATTCTGGCATCTAAGGTGGAGCAGATAAAAGGGCATATTCAGATATGGTAGAAGTTAAGCTTCAATCCATTACCAAACACCTGGAAGGGCGCCTGGTACTTAAAGATATTGATCTTGAAATTGTAAAGGGCGCAAGGCTAGTGCTCCTTGGCCCTTCTGGGTGCGGAAAGACAACACTCTTGAGGCTCATTGCCGGCTTTATTGCGCCAGATGAAGGAGAAATTTTTATAAGTGGCAAAATGGTATCCAGGGCAGGGGAAATAGTTGTACCCCCGGAAGAAAGGGGAATAGGTTTCGTCTTTCAGGACCTTGCCCTTTGGCCCCACATGAGCGTTTATAAAAACCTGGAGTTTGTCCTTAAGGCCCAAAGGGTGCCAAAGACAAAAAGGATAGAGCGAATAAAAAAAATGCTCGATATGGTGGGGCTTCAGGACCTTTCTTCCAGGATGCCTGCCCAACTTTCAGGCGGCCAGAGGCAAAGGGTGGCACTTGCAAGGGCACTTGTTTCAAGGCCTTCCCTTGTACTTATGGATGAGCCTCTTTCAAGCCTCGATTGGGACCTAAGGGCACACCTTGCCAAGAGGATATGTAAGCTTCAGGAAGAGATCGAATTTACCATGGTCTACGTGACCCATGACAGGGATGAAACGAAACAGCTTGCTACGCAGGTAGTGGTTATAAGAAATGGCACCATCAAAGGAGATGGGGAACAATCTTAGAACATTGTTGTGCTTAAAAGCGGTCATTTTGGCAGGCCCAGTAGTTACAAATCCTGTATAAAAGTACGCAACCCCGCTTCTTAATGTGTGACCTTGTTTTTTTTACAACACATACATGCCCCTGTTGTGTAAAATGTTTATAGGGTATAATTAAAGGCCAGAAATTTTTCAGGTAGCCATAGAAAGAAATGATAGTCTTTGATCTTAAGTGTTCAAACAATCACGTATTTGAGGCCTGGTTCAAAAACAGTGAGGCCTTTAAAGAACAAAGGGAACAGGGTCTTTTGTCATGCCCTGTCTGCGGTGATTGTCATATTGAAAAGGCCCTTTCCACAATCAAGGTAAAAAGGGCCACTAGTCAGACCGGAGATGGAATCGTAAGCCAGGAGGCTGTTGCCCAAATGGTTCATGCCTTTTACAGGAAGGTTGTTGAATCCAGTGAAGATGTAGGGACGAGATTTGCCGCTGAGGCCCTTAAGATGCACTATGGAGTCGTTGAGCCAAGAAGCATTCGCGGTGTGGCCACAGAGGAGGAGGAAAAGATGTTAAAGGATGAGGGGGTTGAATTTTTCCGCATACCCGTACCGACAAAAAAGGAGGATAAGGCCAATTGAATACCTTGGATCAGGAATCTACTAAAAATAGTGCCAAGGACTTCCCCACAGAGCAAAAGGCCGTGGTCCAAAGGGGCTGCAAGGTGGTAATGGATTTTGTGGTGCGACTTGTGTCTGGCAAGGTGGTTGATTCGTCTGAAAAAAGCGGAGGTCCTGCAAGCTTTGTCTGCGGAAAGGGAGATTTCCCAAAACCGGTGGAGGAGGGAATCATAGGGCTTTCCCCAGGGGACGTTAAGACCATAACCGTTCATCCCTTTTATGCATACGGCCTTTATGACCCAAAGAAACAGATGCTAGTGGCCATAGAGCGCATTCCACAGCCAATAGAGCAGGGAAAGGTGGTAAAGGTGCCTGACCAGCTTGGCATAACACGCCCTGCCGTGGTTAGGGACATCTGGCCAGGTGCTATAATGGTGGATTTCAACCATCCCCTTGCAGGGCAGGTACTTAAGTTTGAGGTGATAATCAGGGAGGTCATTAGGGAAGAAGGCACCCAGGAAAGAGATAAGGAACAGTAATGAATGAGACCATAGTTGAGGAGTCGCTTCACAGGGCAGGGCTTTCAGACATATACGAAAAGGTAAGACAGGGAGAAAGACTTTCCGCGCAAGACGGGATCAGGCTCTATGAGACGGCAGACATCTGCTCCCTGGGCTTTCTCGCAAATCTTGTCCGTGAGGAGAAGAACGGAGACTACACCTACTACATTTACAACCAGCACATAAACTATTCAAACGTATGCACCAATCTTTGCAAATTCTGCGCCTTTGGAAAGGAAGACGGGCAGCCAGGGGCCTACTGCATGAGCCTTGAAGAGATAGTATCCAAGGTTGAAGAAAGACTGGATGAGCCCATACGGGAGGTGCACATTGTCGGCGGCATCCACCCGGAACTTCCCTACTCTTACTACATCGACATGCTAAGGGAGATAAAAAGGGTCAGGCCTGAGCTACACATCCAGGCCTTTACATGTGTTGAAATTGCCCACATTGCAAAGATGGGTGGAAAGTCCATTGAGGATACCCTCATTGAACTAAAGGAGGCGGGCCTTGGGTCCATTCCAGGAGGGGGGGCCGAGGTGTTCAGTCCAAGGATCAGGGAGCGGCTTTGCCCAGAAAAGCTTCCTGGCAGCCAGTGGCTAGAGGTTGCAAAAACCGCTCACAGGCTTGGAATAAGGTCAAATGCAACCATGCTTTATGGCCACATAGAGACCATTGAGGAACGGATTGAGCATATGGTAGCCCTTAGAGAGGCGCAGGATGAGACAGGAGGCTTCATGTGCTTTATTCCCTTGGCGTTTCATCCCAAAAATACCAGCCTTGAGGATGTTGCCCCCACAAGCGGCATTGATGACATAAAAAACATTGCCGTCTCAAGGCTCATGCTGGATAACTTTCCCCATATAAAGGCCTACTGGGTGATGCTTGGGCCAAAGGTTGCCCAGCTTGCCCTTTCCTTTGGTGCAGATGACATGGACGGCACGGTCCTTGAGGAGAAGATCACCCACATGGCAGGAGGCG
>JALWYS010000015.1:0-4266 GCA_027003115.1 Deltaproteobacteria bacterium
TTGACAGATTCCCCTTACCCTGCTCGACCTGAAGGTGCCGACGGCCAGAGAACGCCGACTTTTTACCTCGGGCTCAAGAACTTTTAGTGTTCTAAATATTCATTGGGAAATCCGGATTGACCCAAAAATTTTTTGTCTCGCTATTTACAGGCAATTTGGGCGAGGAAGTGGATATAGAGTATCGGCGCAGGGTCATCTTGCTGAACATGTCGTGTCTTGTCGGAACCATTATCCTGGTTCCCATGGCGGTAATAGCACTTTTTGAGTCCAATACAATACTTGCCACCATGGATTTTATAATGGCCGTGTTGCTTGTAGTCAATATCGTATACTTGCGCAACACAGGTTATTATAGATCCTTTACTTTTTTAGTGTTGTTATTGCCATGTTATTCTTTATGTACCTTTTCTTTTCAGGAGGTGTTAACAATACAACCTTCGTTTGGTACTATACGTTTCCACTTTTTTCATTGTTTCTCTTGGGAACCTATGCAGGAAGTCTGCTTACCTTTGTTTTATTTTTGTCTGCAGTCATTTTTTTTATTATAAACCCAGATAAGCCCTATCTTGCACATTATTCTTTGGACCTGAAAATTCGCTTTATACCTTCGTTTTTATCAGTGTACATGTTTGCATACATATTCGAATATCTGCGCCAGCAGACAGAGAAAAAGCTTGAAGATTCAAGAACCAAGCTGGCCCTTGAAAAAAGGAGGGCTGAGGTTGCAAACCAAGCAAAAAGTGAGTTTCTTGCCAACATGAGCCATGAACTTAGGACGCCACTAAACCACATTATTGGCTTTACAGAACTGCTGGTTGATAAAAATTTTGGTGACTTAAACGAGAAACAGGAGGAATTCCTAAATGATGTGCTGGACAGTAGTCATCATCTGCTTTCGTTAATAAATGACATTCTCGATCTTTCAAAGATTGAGGCCGGCAAACTGGAACTAAAGGTTTCCGAGGTCAACCTGCCCGATCTCCTGGAAGGCAGCTTGATTATGATAAAGGAGAAGTGCTTGAGGCACAAAATAAAGGTATGTCTCGATATTGGCGACATTCCTGAAACCATTAAGGCTGATGAGCGTAAAATCAAGCAGATCATGTATAACCTTTTGTCAAACGCTGTAAAATTCACACCCGACGGTGGTACAGTTGGTGTAAAGGCCAATGTCTTAAAATGCAAGGACGCAGGCCAGGGGATCAAATCGTGCGGTTCTCTATCAGATTCTAAGAAAAAAGGTAACTGCCTGCGTGTTCGTGTGGAAGATAGCGGAATTGGCATTAGAAACGAGGACCTTGAAAGGATATTTGAACCCTTTGAACAGGTGGAAAATAGCAGGAGCCGAAGGTTTCAGGGCACAGGACTTGGGCTTTCCTTGACAAGACAGCTGGTGGAACTTCATGGAGGATGTATCTGGGCAGAAAGTCAGGGAGAAGGCAAGGGCAGCATCTTTACATTTCTGATTCCCGTGGTCTAAAACCAATTTAAAAGGTTTTCAAAATGGAAGACTCCCTCAGCATTATGAGCTTGTTGTCATAATCCTTTACTTTTCCATTTTCCACAGTAAGTATAATGATACCAACTGATTTTCCCTTGGAATGGCTTGACACTATAAGGGTCTTACCGGCCTTCATGGGAACGTAGGTGGGCGCTGCAACATCGCTTGATATGACAAGATCTATGTCAGGATAATTTTTGAGTAGGCTTCTGGTCTTAGCAAGATTCATGCTGGTAAGCATTATTACAACGTCGGCCTTACCCTTTATTGTGGCTAATAGTTTCTTCATGGCTGAATCTGGCTGGGATATGGATATCCCTTTAAGAAGGTTAACTTGTGGCCTGTCCGTAATACCAAATACTGCGATCTTAAGCCCTTTGATGTTGTAAAGCCTGCCCTTTTGAAAGACCCCCTTCCCATCTTTTTTAATGTTTGCAGAAAGAAACAGGCTTCCTGAGTAGTCATGTTTTTTCAGGAATTGGACGCCTCCCCCAAGATCGAGGCTTGATACGCAGCAGTTTTGGTAGCCCATTTTCTTATAAAATTCAAGGAGTCTCACGGCGTTTTTCTTCGCATGCTTGTTGACCCTTCTTCCTGGCGGAAAAAGCATCCTTCCACCGTCAAGTAACAGATCGAGCCTCTTTTGGTTTCTTTGTTGGCGGACCCAACCGGCCCGGCGGGTGATTCCCCCGACCTTTTTACCGCCTCAGGAGGGGCAGGGCTGCATCTGGCCCCAAGTATTGCATGTGTAGGCAATATAAAGTGTTGTTGCCTCACCCTTGTTTGTCTTTTGGGCGCAAATGGTGTCTTCAATCAAAAAACACAGGGAAAATGCAAAAAGTCCTGAAAAAATGAACAAAACGTATAGAATTTTCTTGTTCAAGGGTTATCTCCTTCCTACGAGGGATTTTTCTCAAAATCATCCATCCACCAGCTCGACCAGTGAGTTGTTGATATCTTTTCTGCAAGGGCCCTTGCCTGCTTTGTTCGTAGCCGTTTTTTCACATAGGGAATCCACTTGGAAGCATTTGGATTACCGCAGTCTTCCTGTTCACGAAGGGAAAGGAGCATGTCAATCTGATCTGCATCTTGAACGAGTCTCGCCTCAATGCTTTCAGCCCTTTCATATTCATGGTAAAGATCTTGGATATCCTGGGCAAAAAAACATTTACCAAGGGCATCCCTCAATGCCTTTTCCTCGTCCCTTTTTATGTATTTCTTGTGCACGGCATTGGCATCTCCAGTGCGGGCTTCAGGGATGTCATGGATGAGGGCCATCATTACCATTCGGCTGGTGTCTGCACCAGGGGTCATCCTTCCAAGAACGTATGAGATAAAGGCGGTGTTGAAGCTGTGGGCAGCTGCGCTTTCACTTCCGCTACCAAGAAAGGCATAACCAGTACGCATGGTCCTTTTAAGCATGCAGACCTCGAATAGAAGCCTTGAAAGTGCGTCCAATTCCTTTCCTGATTCCATGAGCGTTTAGCCAACCTGTATTTTATGAAAGATGTCTGAAGAAAAAATTTTCAAGGACAAAACGAGGGTCCAATTTACTCCCCTTCATTGCAAGGTCAAGCCCTGGCAGCTCTTCCAGCATCTCCACAAGCTCGCTTTCAGTGTATGGCGACAAGAGATGAAGGTATGCACTGTATGGATGCATGCGGGATATGGCTCCTGCCCCCATGCTCGAAAGTGTCTTTTTTATCTCAGGCCATTGGGCCTCTTTAAACTGGTTAAATCCTGTCTGTGAATTTTGTGAGCATGCCTTGGATACGCTTTTAAGGGCATAGGTGCGGATAATGGTATTTCTTATTGCAGCAAGTATGGCAAGTGGGTGAATGTCTTGATCAAAAAGAAGGTCAAGGCTTAAAAGGGTGCTCGAAAGGTCCTTTTTTCTAAAGGCCTCTGTGAGTTTGTATAGCTCCTCCTCCTTGTGCCTAACAACCAGGGTGAGTACGTCCTGCCTTGTAATTTTCTTCCTGTTTCCGGTAAGGTTAACTAGCTTTTGAAGCTCGTTTTTAAGGGCAGAAAGGGATGAGGTGCCAACAAGCCTTAGAAATTCGTCAAGGCCTGCCTTTTCCATCTCCTTCCCCTGCTTTTTTAGCTGTTCCCGGACAAATTGACTAACCCCTGCCGTGGCTGCCTTTCCTTTCCTTGAAGAAAGGTCAAGATCAACAATCTGGCAGGCGTCAATAAATTCCTTGAAGATGGGAAGGTTCTTTGGGCGCCTTGAAACCTGTATGATGAGAAAATGGTTTCCTTTTTTCCTTTTCTTAAGCCACGAAAGAAGGCCAAGACCCGAGTGGGAGGATGGAGAGATGGCCCTTTTTATTTCTTCAAGGTGGCTTTTTAAAAGGTTTTCAAGCTCATCTCCAGCAAGACCCTGATCCTTTACCATCCCGCTAATTTCTTCAGGCCCTAATTCAACAAGGTCCTCTTGCCCAAGCCCCTTTTCAGAAAGAATGCGCCCAAGAAGCCGTGCAGCCCTTTTGTCTTTTCCCTCTCTAACCGCTTTTTTAAGCCTGGTTTCAAGGCCTGGTCCTTTTTTCCCAGAAACGAGAAAGCCTGGGTCCCGGTAGATAATCACCTGTTTTTCTGAAAAAATGCCCCTGGTCTTAAGGGCCTCCAAAACCTGGGACTCAGGAACCTCATCCCCTCTCAAAACGGTTATTGCATCAGGGTTAGAGCCTTCAAGAAATCTTGCGGCGGCTTCCATGGCCTTTTCCCTTGCCACCTGCCACTCGCCAATTATCAGGAGGCCTGCC
>JALWYS010000015.1:4276-8943 GCA_027003115.1 Deltaproteobacteria bacterium
TTTTTTGTCTTATCCATTTTTTTCAAGGCGAGAAACCACCACCGCACCACACGAGTCACTAAATACGTTTACGCTTGTCCTAAGCATATCAAGTATCCTATCCACAGCCAATATGGGGCCTATGGCCTCCACTGGAAGTCCAATTATTTTTAGGATGACTGCTATTGCCACAAGGCTTGCAGCAGGTATTCCAGCAACCCCTATGGATGTGATGACAGCAGTAAAGGCCACCACAATGGCCTTTATGAGGCCTATCTTGATGCCCATGGCCTGGGCTATGAAAAGGGCGGCAACGCATTCGTAAAGGGCTGTGCCATCCATGTTTACAGTGGCACCAAGGGGCAGGACAAAGGCAGTGACCCTGTTTGGGATGCCTGCGCCTTTTTCAACACATTCCATGGTTACCGGAAGGGTTGCAGAAGACGATGAGGTGGAAAAGGCAGTGAGAAGGGCAGGGGCCATGTTCTTCATGTGGGAAAGGGGGCTTGCGCCAAAAATGCGAAGGATGAGGGGGAGTGTGATGAAAAAATGAAAGGAAAGAGAAATAACCACGGTTATGAAAAAGAGTGCAAGGGGTCTTAGGGCATGGAGCCCGGTCTGGGAAAAGACCTTTGCAACAAGTGCAAATATACCTATGGGCGCAAAGTACATGACGATTTCTGTCATCTTCATGGTGGTTTCAAACACTGCCTGGACTATACCAGCAAGAAGACTCTTGCTTTTTGGCTTTATTAACTGCCCGGAGATGCCAAAAAGGATGCCAAAGAATATCAGCCCGAGCATCTGCCCCTTTGCTGCAGCAGATACTATATTGGGTGGGATCATCCTTATGAATATATCCTTTAAGTCTGCAAGGGAGCTGGTTGAAAGGTTGACCGATTGCGCCACCTGATGGCTTTTGAGCCCAAGTAACCCGCCTGCAGGCAGACTGTGGGAAAGGCCAGGCTGTAGCAAAAAGACAAAGACGCAGCCGGTGATCACTGCGAGTATGCTCGTGGTAAGGTAATAAGTAATGGTTGCCACACCCATTTTACCAAGCCCCTTTACATCCTCCAGGTTGAGAATCCCTGCAACAATGGATGACAAAATAATAGGTACAATGAGCATCCTGAGTCCGTTTAGGAAAAGGGTGCCCAAAAAGTCAAAGATAGCTATGAAAGGGGGAAATCTAAGGAAAATGCCTGCAGGAACCGCAGTCAAGATGGCAATAAGTATCCAAATGTGCAGGCCGCTATTAAGACGCCCAGGTACCTTTTTCACGAGACGGTTAAATACCAGGTGGCAATCCCTTTGCCAGTAAATGGGCCTTGACGACCATTTTATCCCTTACCAAGTTCCCTTGATCTTGCGGTTGCAGCATTTACTGCATCCATGACTATTCCTGAAAAACCGCTTCTTTCCATCTTATAAAGACCCTGGATGGTTGTGCCCCCTGGGCTTGTAACCATGGAAAGGAGCTCCATTGGGTGACGTCCCGTCTCCATGCACATCCTCGCAGAGCCTATAACCGTCTGGATTGCAAGGGTGGCGGCCGTTTGCCTTGGAAGCCCTTCCCGAATCCCTGCAGAAATTAGGGCCTCGATGAACTGGAAACAGTACGCAGGGCCGCTACCGCTAAGACCCGTTACGGCATCCATCAAGGACTCATCCACCTCCACGGCCTTTCCCACTGCGCTGAATATATGAAGGGCCTTTTTCATGTCTTCGTTACCCGCATTTTTCCCCCTGGAGATACCGGCAGCACCTTCAAGGACAAGGGCAGGGGTGTTGGGCATGACCCTTATGACTTTCACAGATTTACCAAGGCGCTTTTCAAGCCTTTCAAGGGTTACCCCTGCTGCAATGGAAATGACAAGATGTGACTTTTTCACCCCTGGCCTGATATCGTCAAGCACCTTGTCCATTACCTGGGGTTTTACTGCCAGAAGGACAATCTGGGCCTCTTTTATGGCATCTTTGTTATTTGAAAACGTGGAGATACCGTACTCTTTTTCCAGGTATTTTCGCCTTTTCTCCATGGGTTCAGAGCAGACGATGTCCTTAGGGGAAAATACCTCCTTCTTCATGAGCCCCTTAATGAGGGCCTCTGCCATCTGGCCGCCGCCAACAAAACAGATTGTTCCTAGCTCCATCTTTTGACTCATTTATCAAGATTCTCCTTTTCAGGTACAATGGGGGAGACAAGTATCTTCTGGGCAATGCCTTTTCCAATGGCAATCCTTGAGCCCTTTACACTAAGGATCACAGGGCCGGTTTTGCCAAGTACCTCAACTGTCTCATTGATTACTAGCCCCATGTCTGAAAGCTTTTTCTTGAGTTTGCTTCCTCCGGAAAAATCGACAATGAGGGCCCTTTCTCCCACACTCAAGGCCGAAAGCGGCAGGGTTCCACTCTGTTTGCGTTTGCATTTTTCACATATACCGTAAATAGTGGTTTTCTGAAAAAGTGGCCGAAAACCGTGGAGAGAAGCAGATTTTTTCATCTGTCTCTTGAATTCCTCGTCTTCAAACTCCACCACCTTGCCGCAACGGGTACAAAGCAGGTGATCGTGTTTTTCTCCAAGGTGAAGATGCTCGTACCATGGCCCTGTGCCGTTGAGATTCACCTTTTGGGCAAGGCCGTACCTGCAAAGGAGGTTGAGTACGTCTTCCACCTCGTGGGGATCAGCCCTTTGACCCCGCTCTTCAAGTTTTTTTATGATGAACTCCGGAGAAAGATGGCCCTCGTGGGACAAAAACTCATCCACAATTGCCATTTCTCCCTTGGAAAGTGTCCTGCCCGTCTGTCTAAGCAACTTTATGAACTGGTTTTTCTCTTCCTGGTGGAGTTTTTCAAAGCAAAGGCCTTTAACCTCTTCACTTTTATTTTCATCCTGCTGGCCCTCTGGGCACGATTCACACGATGTACAGCCGGCCTTTATCTTTCCCAATATTTTTTGCAGCACCTTTGCCCCTTTTTTTTAAAGGAAGTTGTGCTTAAAGAAATTGTTATTCAATGTCAATAAGCCTTGACGGGTAATGGTAATAAGATAAGATGCCTTTGAAAAGGGCAAACTTTTCGTCTCGAATAGAACGGTTTAATGGATTCAAAGGATCAAAAAAGGCCTTCCGAGCTCCAGATTTTTAGGGATTTTTTAAGACGTCAGGGCATGAGGTACACCCCTGAAAGGGAAACAATAATAAAGGAGATTTTCTCCACCCACGAACACTTTGACGTCGACTCCCTCTACATTGGCATTAGGCAAAAGGGACTTAGGGTCTCAAAGGCTTCCATCTACAGGCTCATCCCTCTTCTCATAAAGGCAAACCTCATTGAGGAGGTATTTTTTGAAAACGGCCAGATGCACTATGAACACATCTATGGCCACGAGCACCACTGCCACTTAAGATGCCAGGAGTGCAGAAAAATAGAGGAATTCAGTGACGAGCGAATTGCCCAGATAGAAAAGGAGCTTGGAGAAAGGTTTAATTACAAGATTCTTCGTCACAGGCTTGAGGTCATAGGCATTTGCAGCGAATGTCAGAAAAAGATGAAATCGGCCTGACGAAAAGCCCTATTTAGAGTTCTCTCTGGATTGTCGTGGTAAAACTCAATGTCGTACTTGTAGAGCCTGAGATTCCTCCAAATACCGGAAACATAGCACGTCTTTGTGCAGCCACCCGCTCGACCTTGCACCTTGTAAAGCCCCTTGGTTTCAGAACCGATGACAGGGCACTAAAAAGGGCGGGTCTTGACTACTGGAAGTATGTGGACGTGATATATCACGAAAACCTAAAGGCGTTTCTTGAAAAGGCGCCAGGGACAAAACTCATTCTTTTTTCAAAGAAGGCAAAAAGGCCATACATAAACGCCCCCTTTGAAGACGGCTCATACCTGCTTTTTGGAAAAGAGACGTTGGGGCTTCCAGACGCGCTTCTAAAGGAGATGGCAGAGCATTGCTATAGAATCCCCATGTGGGGGAGAACAAGAAGCCTGAATCTTTCAACCGCTGTAGGCATCGTGGTTTACGAGGCCTATCGTCAGTTGACAGTAGGATTTACTTGTGTTTAGTTTTAGGCATAGGCTAAAAAATATCTGGATTTTCGCTTTTTAGCTTAGGTCGTCCTTCAAAAGAGCAAATCGATCTTTTCTTAAGCCAAGGCTGCTTTCCTGCCTTTCCCTAAGCGCTTTATAAAAGAAAAAGGCTAGAGCCCTAGAAGGGGCAAGTTTACGCTTTTGATCTTTAAGGCCTTCTTTTCGCATGAATAGGGCAAGTGAGGGCAGCCAGGGGGAATATCCACATGAAAAAGAGACAAAAGACAAGGGTGTTACCACTAAAGAGACCACCAAAGGTGGAAAGTAAGAAGGTTGAAAGGGCTTTAGAAAAAGAAAATGAAAAGGAAGGGCCTGAGGAAAACGGGTTAAAGCACTGTCAGAAAGAGCTTCTTAAGCTAAGCAGGAAGTTTCCTGCTCTCAGTGAAGATAAGGGGGATGATAAAGATGGGAATTAGCTTTTTGGCCCAAAAACATATGTAAACAAGTTGTTGGTGCAGTGTTTTATCTCAACTTTCGGACTTGTATTTCCCCCTCATCTAACGTCCTGAATTGTTTGCCATAGTGGTGTGGCTGGGTGCAGTAAGTGGATAATGGATTTCACCACAATGTCTGTTACTAGGCTGCATAGCTCT
>JALWYS010000016.1 GCA_027003115.1 Deltaproteobacteria bacterium
AATTATCCTCTGGCAGGATGGGCAATAAAGTATCCTCTCCTCCCTGAGAAGTTCGTTAAACATTTGAGGTGGAATATTCATGTTACATGCACTGCAAACGCCCTGGTCCACGGCTGCCACAACGATTCCTGCTCTTTTGTCGGCAAGGAAGCGATACCTTGCAAGGAGGTCGGGTTTCACTTCTTTTTCCACTTTGTTGCGTTCATTTGTAAGGGTCTGGATCTTGGCATTATATTCCTTTTCGCCGGCCTCAATATGTTTTTTCTCGGCAGCCGCCTCCTTTTCAAGCCCCTCGATCTCTTCCTTGCGTTTGGACACCTCTTGCTTAAGTTCCTCTATCTGTTCCTCAAGCTGGAGGATTTCGTCCTCCCTGGCCTTGTTTGCCCTTTTAATCTCTTCTATTTCCTTGGAAAGGGCTTGAAATTCCCTGTTTGTTTTAACAGCCGTAAGCTTTTGCTGGGACTTTTTAAGTCGTTCGAGCTCAAGCTCCAACTCGTCCTCCACCTCTGTCTTTCTGGTTCGAAGATCTGCCAGTTTGTCCTTGAGTTCCTCAATCTCTTTGTTTTTTTGTTGGATTGTTTCATTCAAGGCATCAAATCTTTCAGGAAGCTTCTCCCTTTCCGCCTTAAGCTTTCTTATCTCAAGATCAATGCCCTGGAGTCTAATCAGTACAGATAGTTCCGGTTTCAATGTGGCTCACCTCATCTATTTTAATTTTGCTTTTCATTTGTCTTTTTCCAGTGTCGCGTAGGGGACTTTTCATCCCTAAAAACTTCTACGCTGATATCCCATGGCCTGGCCTCTGCGGTCCTTGTCAGGAATTGAGATAGGCTGATCACCACAGGGTGCTCTGTCTGAAAGTGTCCTGCGTCCACTATAAGGATATCCTCTGCCTCTGCCTTTCTGGCCACACTGTGTTTTATTTCTGCTGTGACATAGGCCTGGGCGCCTGTTGCCAGTGCCTGGTCAAAAAGAGTTGAACCAGATCCTGAACACACCGCCACCAGGGATATTGATTTGCGATTGCCCCCGGCAAAGGGTACGCAATCCAGGCCAAGGCTTTGGCCAACATGTTCAATGAATTCTTCCTGTGACATGGGTTTTTCAAGCCTTCCAACCCTTCCGAGGCCTGCTTCCGGCATGGAAGAAGAGGGCATAAGGGGGGAGGTGTCCCCTATTCCAAGAAGCTCACAAAGTTTGTCATTCACTCCGCCTTGGCAGGAATCAAGGTTGGTGTGCATGGATATTACAGATATGTCGTGACGTAAAAAACCCGCCAGGAGGCGGGCTGTGTAATCTTTAAGGTTTAGGCAACTTAAAGGCTTAAAAATGAGTGGATGGTGTGAGATGACCAGATCCGAATTGGTTTTTAAGGCAAAGGAAAGAGAAGAGGGGGTCATGTCAAGACAAATAGCAACCCTTTTTACTGGGTTATCAGGATCTCCGCACTGAAGCCCAACATTGTCCCACTCTTCGGCAAGTGATCTGGGGGCCCATTCAAAAAGGGCCTCTTCTATGTCCTTAACTGATGGTGTCATTTTTTGTGCCAAATGTAACATTAAAAAAGGTGCAATCCCGAGATTGCACCTTTTTCTAATACCCAATTGGTAATTTTACCGAATATTTAATAAGCATTTTCCACTCTCTAAGTCACTGCCAAAGAGCCTTTTAGAAAGTACCAAAATTGGGCCCACCAGGATTCGAACCTGGGACCAACCGGTTATGAGCCGGTGGCTCTGACCAACTGAGCTATGGGCCCTGAACTGAAATGGTCAATATATATAGAGTTGAAAAATTGTCAAGATGGGCATTGGAGCCGCTCTTTTTACAAATGTTCACACGCTACTGTGCTATTTTCTTTCTATAAGTTAATATCTGAAATTGAACTGCTCAAGTTATGAAACAAACAAAAAAGGCAAAAAGGGGCTGCCAGATCAAATTTGTAATCGCGCACTTGTATCTTTTCATACTCACTGCTGTACTTTCTTTGACGGCATGTAGAGGCTACCATGCAGCTCCTGAAGCACCACCCTTCAAGGTCCCTGCCTCATTCTCCGACTCTGGCTATCGACCGCTAAAGGATGTCTGGTGGCATGAGATAGATGATCCAGTCTTGTGGAAAATCGTGGAAAATGCCCTTGGTGAGAATTTTACCATTAAATCCGCGTATCAACGCATAAAGGCAGCCGAGGCCCAGGTGAAAAGGGCACGTGCTCCACTTTTTCCATGGCTTGATTTAGGAGCAGGACTTGGTCATACTACCAAAAAAGAGGGCAGCGGCTACATAAACGAAGATACTATTTTCATCAATTCATCGGTAAGTTATGAGTTAGACTTATGGGGCCGCATAAACTCTGAAGTAAAGGCATCTGAGCTTGATCTTTCGGCCCGAAGGGCAGATTTTGAAACGGCAAGACTTACCCTGTCGTCCCAGGTTGCCATCAAGTACTTTGAGATTGTTGCGCTTAAACAGGAAATACAGATCATAGAGCGCCAAGAGGAAAGAAACAAGAAGTCTCTTGAGATCATAAGGGATAAGTACCACTTCGGTCAGACAGATCCCCTTGATCTTTGGCAGCAGGAGCAGCTTGTTGAACAAACAATATCAAAACAGATAGAGGCAGCAAAGGCCCTAGAGACCG
>JALWYS010000017.1 GCA_027003115.1 Deltaproteobacteria bacterium
CTTCTTGAGCCATTAAGGGAGGTTGCCGGAAAAAAATCCTTAAATATTTTCTTTCAGAGGGTGATTTTTCCAAAAAGGAACTCTTTCCCTGGAACGTCCATCCCCTTGCCTTTGAAGAATATAACGAGGAGAAAATAGTAGAAAAAAACAGGTCATTTGGCTGGGAAAGGCCAAGGGATACCGACCCAAATTCATCCAACTGCCTGCTAAATGCATATGCCAACTTTGTCCACAGAAAACGCTACAGGTTTCATCCCTACGTCTGGGAAATAGCAAACATGGTGAGACAGGGGGTCATGACAAGGGAAGAAGGCCTTGAAAAGATAGAGCCACCTGAGGATCAAAGAATGGTAGAATACTGCAAGACAAGACTTTGGAATTCCGCCCTCTGATGTTGCGTCGTTACCTTTTTCTTGCAGCCTTAACCGTTTTTCCCTATAGTTTCCTATCTTTTTCCAGTCTACTAGAAAACAATTTTATGGAGTAAACGCGCGTGAGGATAATGATTGTCGGTGCTGGTCAGGTAGGTCAGTATCTTTGTGAAAAGTTTTCCTCTGAAGGCCAAGAGGTAGTTCTTATCGACAGGGACGAAGAAAAAATCAAGGGTCTGGAAAGGGAACTAAACATCCAAACCTTTGTGGGAAACGGTGCGTCAGCTAGGCTGCTGGCAGAAGCAGGAATCTCAAAGACAGATCTTTTTATCGCGGTAACGGACAGCGACGAAGTAAACTTAGTGGCATGCTTCATGTCTAGCAAATATCAGGTCAAGGCCAGAATTGCCAGGGTCAAAAGCGAGGATCTCCTACTTTCGGATTCTCTGGTTGACAAGGACATCTTCGGAATAGACCTAATTATCAGCCCGAACAGGGCCATGGCTGATGAGATTGTCAAACTTATCCAGGTCTCAGCAGCCTTTGACACTGCAGAGTTCGCCAATGGCCAGGTCTATCTGCTCGGTTATGTGGTGAACGATAATCATCCCTTTGCCGGAAAAACACTTTTCGAAATCGGAGGGCTTTCTCCAGAGGCCCGTTACGTCATGGTGGCCATCATAAGGCAAGGTGAAACCATTATTCCCAGGGGTGAAGATGCAATTAGGCCTGGGGACAAGATTTATCTGGTGGTCTTGAAAGACGATATATCGAAGGTGGAAGACCTTTTCGGTTTTTCCAGCAAAATTCCTGATGTCGTCTTTATATTAGGCGGAGGAGACATCGCCTATCTTACTGCTAGGCAGATCGAGGAAATGGATGTTGACGTGAAGGTGGTTGAATCGGATAAGGAACGCTGCGAATTTCTGTCTGAGAACCTTTCCAGGACGATGATCTTGAATATTGACACGCTTGACATCCATACCCTCCTGGAAGAAGGAATAGACTCTGCAGACCTTGTAATAGCCGTTACTGATTCGGATACCACTAATATCCTTGCCTCCCTCATGGCAAAACACCATGGAACCGCCAGATGCATTGTAAAGGTTGGGAGGCACGACTTTTTACCCATGCTTGATAAGCTTGGAATCGATGTAACCCTTAGTCCAAGACAGGTAGCGGCAGACATGATAATCAGCTATGTAAGAAGAGCCGATATAGTTTCTGTTGCCACTATTTTAGATTCGGATGCTGAGGTTATAGAACTTACCGTTCCAGATGCAAAGAAGTTTGATAACGTGGCCCTAAAGGACCTTAACCTGCCTAAGGGTTCAGTTATAGGGGCCATTGTCAGGGAAGGTAAGGCATCAATCCCCTCAGGAGATAGTACCATAAGGCCTGGTGACAATTTGGTGATATTCTTCGTAAAGGACGCTGCAAAAAAGGTGGAAAGCTTCTTCCAGTCGAGAAGCGCAGATTAAACAGGATGAATAGAAGTCATACCCTATGACCCCTATGATTCACTCTTTCATCCCTTCATTTAAAGCTTTCTTTATTGATGGACATTCGCCAAACGCTGTCCTTCCAAACACCACACTTAATTTACAGCGGGTGTCCTGAATGAAAGTATCTGGCGTTTTGAATCTTTTGGGCAGGCTTTTGATCGTGCTTTCTTTTATGCTGCTCACCCCCCTTCCCTTTTCCTACTACTTTCATGATGGTGTAGCACATGTCTTTTTTACCAGTTCCATACTCGGCCTTTTACTTGGCACTATCCTGGTTATCTGTTTCAAGCCAGAAAGGGATCTGGGTTTCAAGGACGGTTTCGCAATCGTTGCCTTTAGCTGGTTAATTTTCGCTCTTTTAGGCGCCCTTCCCTATGTTATTTCTGGTTCCATTCCAAACTTCGTAGATGCCTTTTTCGAATCCATGTCTGGGTTTACCACAACAGGCTCTACCATCCTTTCCGACATAGAGGTACTGCCCAAAAGCATACTTTTCTGGCGGGCCATGACCCACTGGCTTGGAGGCATGGGAATCATCGTCCTCACTCTTGCAATACTTCCCTTACTCGGAATCGGTGGAATGCAACTCTTTCAGGCAGAGGTGCCAGGCCCGACCAAGGATAGACTTACCCCAAGAATCCAGGATACCGCACGCATACTTTGGTCTGTTTACGTATTGATGACCGTTGCAGAGGTACTCCTTCTAATGCTTGGTGGCATGGGCTTCTTTGAAGCCCTCACGCACTCTTTTGCAACCCTTG
>JALWYS010000018.1 GCA_027003115.1 Deltaproteobacteria bacterium
AATAATCAGCAGTATGACTGGCAGAAAAAAGGCAATGCCGATGCTGGACGGGTCTCTTATTATCTGCTTGACTTCCTTTCTTATAAGGCCTTTAAGGCGCATCCTGGAAAGGCTGCTTTCGTTTCGTGCCGCAGCCATATTAAGAGGCCTCCTTCATCTCGATAAGGGTAATGAAGGTGTCTTCCATGGTGGGGTTTGTAACACCAGGAGGATGGTACCTGGATTTTAACTCCTCAGGGGTACCCTTTGCCAGTATGCGCCCGCGCTTCATTATAACTACCCTGTCGCAGTATTCAGCCTCTTCCATGAAGTGCGTTGTCACCATGATTGTAACGCCAGCCTCTGCCAGGGAGTTTATGTGGGCCCAGAACTGCCTGCGTGCCAAGGGGTCAACCCCGGAAGTGGGCTCATCAAGAAAGATTATGTCTGGTTCGTGCATGAGGGCTGCCGCAAGGGCAAGTCTTTGCTTGAAGCCCAAGGGAAGGTCACGGCTTATGCTGTTTTCCTCCTCCTTTAGATCAAAGGCATCAAGTGCCCACTGGACGCGTTCCTTTTGCCGTTTGCCATGAAGGCCATAGGCACTCGAGAAAAAGTTAAGGTTCTGGATTACGGTAAGATCTTCGTAGAGAGAGAATTTCTGGGCCATGTATCCGATTCGCTCCCTGGCCTTTGCCCGAGCCTTCCTGAGATTTTTTCCAGCAACGTAAAGCTCACCTTCAGAGGCGGGGAGAAGCCCGCACAGCATCCTGAAGGTTGTTGTCTTTCCCGCTCCGTTTGCCCCCAGAAGCCCAAAGACCTCACCCCTTTTTACGGTAAAGCTTATACCGTTTACTGCATAGAAGTCTCCGAAACGCCTCTTGAGGTTCTTTACTACAATGACTTCATCTTCTGGACTGCCTGCCACCTTCTTGTGGGTGATTATCTTGAACTTTACGCTTCTTCCAAGGCTTACCAGCCTCTTTTTCAAAAGGTAAATAAAGGCGTCTTCAAAGCGGGGCTCAGACCCTTCAATTTCAATATCTTCTGAAAGGTCAAAGGTCTTTCTTAATTCCTGTGGCCCCATTTCATCCATTGTCACAAGGCGTATTTTCTCTCCAAGGATAAGCGCGTCTATGACCTCGTCCCTGTTGGCAAGCTCCCTTTGGATCTGCCTTTTCTTCTTTCTTGGACCTTTGAGCATGAAGCAGTGACCAGAAAGGGGCCTGCTGAAGCTTGATGGCACCCCTTGGCCAAGCACGTGGCCCTCATGCATCAAGATGACCTCCTGGCACCTTTCTGCCTCGTCAAGGTATGCAGTGCTAAGAAGAACGCTCATTCCTTGCTCCTTGACCTGGGAGTAGACGATTTGCCAAAGCTCCCTTCTTGACACAGGGTCAACACCCACTGTGGGCTCGTCAAGGATTAGAAGCCTTGGGGGCTTAATGAGTGTGCAGGCAAGTCCAAGCTTTTGTTTCATGCCTCCAGAGAGCCTGCCGGCCAGTCTTCCTGTAAATGGGGCAAGGCCTGTCATTTTCATGAGGATCTCGTATCTCGCCTTTCTTTTATCAGGGGGCACGCCGAGAAGGTCCGAGTAAAGGTCCAGGTTCTCCTGGACCGTAAGGTCTTCATAGAGGCCAAATCTCTGGGGCATGTAGCGGATGTTTGCCTGTACATCCAGAAAGTCAGAGGTTGCATCAAAACCAAGGACCTTGAGGCTTCCTGCTTCAGGGACAAGAAGGCCTGAGCATAGCCTCATGAACGTGTTCTTTCCGGCACCGTCCGGGCCTATGAGCCCTGTAACAATGCCGGATTTCACATTAAATGAACAGTCGTCAAGGGCAACAATGGTTTTCTTTCCAGAGACGAAGTGTTTTCTGACGCCAGAGGCAACAATGCAGAAGTCTTCTTGCCTTGGCTGGGACTGGTCCATGACCTTGCCTACTGGTTTTCTTGGGCTTCTTTACAGATTTCAGACGGTCTTATTGGGCCCTTTAGTTTTTTGCCTGTAAGATCCACCTCCACGGTTGCAGGCATTCCAAGCCTTAGTTTGTTCTGTGCATTGCACACATAAACCCGCACCTGGTAAACGAGCCTTGTTCTAAGATCCGGGGTTTCAACGTTTCTGGGGGTAAACTCTGCTGTGGGGGAAATGTATCCTATCCATCCCTTGAATTTCTCATCCGGGTAGCTGTCAACGGTAACGGTCGCCCTCATTCCAAGGGAGATCTTTCCAAGCTCAGGCTCTGGAACGTAGGCGCGCACCCAAAGGGGGTCTGTAAGGGCAAGGGTAAAGACTGGCCTTTGGGGGAAGGCCATGTCACCAGGCTCGAGTATCCTGTCACGTATGATACCATTTGCCTGGGCATATAGCCTTGAATCCTTTAGCTGTTCACGTGCAATTTTAAGGGCGTTTTTGAGCGACCCCAGCCTTGCCTCTGCAGCCTTTACATCTTCTACGCGAGGTCCTTCAAGGGCCAGGGAGTATATCTCTTTTGCCTCTTTAAGGGCAGCACGGGCCATCTCTAGCCTTGCCTGGGCATCGTCCAGCTGCTGCCTGGAGACGTACCTGGTTTTTGAAAGCTCCTTGAGCCTTTTAAAGGTTATAAGGGCATCCTTTACCGCAGCCTCTTCCTTCAGGACCCTTGCATGGGCAGCCTTTATCTCCTGGGGCCTGGAACCATTGTGCATTCTCGTTACAACCTGTTCCTGGGCGGCAACGTCCATTTCAAGCTTACTCACTGCCGCTTTTAACCTGCTGTCATCAAGCAGTCCCAAAAGGTCCCCTGCCTTGACCGTGGCCCCTTCATCAACCAGAAGTTTTTCTATCCGCCCCTCGTCGTAAAAGGCAAGCTGCACCTGCCTGATATCGATATTGCCGTATATGGTAAGGGTTCCACTATTGCCCCTTTTTTCTTCCCTCTGGTATAGGCGGTAAGCAAGCACTGCCAGCAAAACAACGACTATTAGAATGACGATTCTCTTCTTTTTAGCCATTTTTTGAATCCTTCTCCTCTGGCTGCCTTTTTAACAGACCCTCAAGCGACCTCAGATCTGCCTCTCCAATGGTCCCGGAAGCACTCTTTAGCAGGATCCTGGCCTTTAGATGGTTATAAAGGGCATGGAAGTACTGCTTTTTTCTGAATATGTATTTGTCTGTCTGGTCAAGGACATCTATTACATCCCTGGTTCCCACCTCGTAACCCTTGTTGGTGGCATCCATGGAGACCTTGGCGGATTCAAGGGCAAGGGCAGCAGCATCCACCAGGGCTACACTGTCCCTGAGTCTGGAGAAGGCGTTCTTTGTCTGAAGTGTTACAACATCCTTGAAATGATCAAGCCTGTGCCTTGCAGCCACTGCTTCTTCCTGGGCCTTTTGAACCTTTGCCCCTATTGAGCCGCCGAGGTAAAGGGGAAAGGAGAATTTGAAAACACCATGGGCCTCCCGGTAAATGACATCAGGAAGGAACTGTCCGTTTGCGTAGTTTGCCACGGCCTCAAGGTCTATTCTAGGCCATCTGGCCCTCTTTTCATGTTCAACCTTCTGGGTTGCAAGAAGTAGTCTCTTGCTTGCCTTCTTGAGAATTGGCTGGTTGTCAAGGGCCGCCTGTATCCACTTTTGGGGATCATCCGGATCAGGAGGAACGGGTCGGAATCTTCTTACATCCAGGATATCTCCAACCTTGGTGTGGGTAACAATGGAAAGGTTTGTTTTTTTTACAGAAACGAGGTTTTTGGCCTGGATTACCGCCGCCTTTGCAGCATCAAGGCGGGCCTCTGCCTCCTTGACGGATACTATATCGCCGGTTCCTACCTTAAGAAAGGTCCTGGCCCTGTCAAGGACCTTTTTGTCAAGCCTTACCCTGTCCCAAGCGGCCTTTAGCTGCGCCTCTGAATCAAGAAGATCAAGGTAGGCTATCGCCACCTTCCTGATGAGCTCCTGTTTGGCAAAAAGAAGTTGTGCCTCTTGGGCGCTAATGATACTTTGCGCCATTTTCAGGCTGACATAGGCCTGTCCGTTGAAGATTGGCTGGACGAGTCTTGCGCCATAGTTGTCTCCCCAGTAGTCCTTTCTCACATCCCTTGGACCAATGCCCGATATGTTCTTGTCATAGTATCCCTGACCCATTGAGGCTTCCAGATGCGGCATGAGCTGGGAACGGGCAAGGGGTTTTTCAGTAAAAGATGCCTTGAGCTTTGCCTCAGCCTCAAGGATGAGCGGATCTTTATTGATCGCCTTGGTATAGAGGCCCCAAATAGAATCATATCCGTAACAAATGTTAACAATTAGGATAAAGAAGACAAAAAAGATTAGGAAAGTAAAACTAACGGTATTATAGTGATACCTAGGTTTCATATGTGTTTTTATTACATAAAGAGTAAAATTGTACAAAACTGATGCTTACTAATAAATTTTTCTCAAATAGACAAACTAATGAACAAACAAAGCTGCTTCAACAAAGCTGTATTCCATGATAAGTAGCTTTAATTTTCAAATCAAGTCTTTTTAAAAAAATAAGGTGTTAAGTAAATCACTTTTTCATAGACTGTTACTTGCTTGTCTGTTTTTTTTGCTTCTAATTGCCAATGCAGGAGGTTCCTGCCAGGTAGAGGTGCATCTTAGTGGTGTAGAGGGAAAGCTGCGCCAAAATGTGCTTTCACTTCTTGAGATAAATAAAGAAAAGCGCATGGAGGGGCTTACCCCTGGAAGGGTAAGGCATCTTTTCAGAAGGGGCTACTTGGACATAAAAAAGGCCCTTAAGCCCTTTGGCTATTTTAACCCCCGTGTAGAAGGAAATCTAAAACAAGAGTCTAATGGGTGTCACTTCACAGTAAGCTATAATATCCACAAGGGACCTTTGACTAGAATTTCACACGTTGAGATTAGGATAACAGGGCCAGGAAAAGGGGATTTAATACCTTTTGTGCAAAAAAAACCCCTTAAAACAGGTGATATCTTCAGGCAGAAACAGTACGAGAACTTTAAGAAAAACCTTATCTCAAAGGCCCAGGCCCTTGGATACCTGGACGCCCTTTATGAACGGCATGAGGTAATCGTTGACCCAAAGACAAACAGGGCAAGGATCGTTCTCCATCTCTTTACAGGCAAAAGGTACCACTTTGGGTCCTTAACCTTTAAAAGGACTTTTCTTTCACCAGTCTTTTTAAAAAGGTTTGCAGACTTTAAGCATGGAGAACCCTTTGACGTATCAAGGCTTGGAAGATTAAAAACCAGGCTTCTTGACTCTGACTATTTTAGGGACATACAAATAGATTACTCAAAGGAAAATGCATCTGGTGAAAATTTAATACCTATAACCGTTACGTGCCCAATGAAACGGCCAAACGTTTTCAGGCTAGGCCTGGGGTACGTATCCGATGTCGGTCCTAGGGTAAGCCTTGAGTGGCAAAGGCGCTACCTTGGAAGAATGGGGCACCATTTAAGGAGCAGGTTCCAGTTCTCCTCTGAAGAGACACTTATTTCAGGTGAATACATCGTTCCACTTAAGAGGCCCTATAGCGATTACTTGTCCTTGAAACCCTTTATAGAACACTATGACACCAGCTCTAGGAATGGCTGGAAGTATAACGTGGCCCTCCTATATTCCACGGCTTTAAAAAATGGCTGGAGAAGAAGCGCTGGTGTTAACTTTGGTTACGAGGATTATACTACAGGTGGGGAGAAAAGTGATAGCAAGGAACTTAGACCCTTTGTCTCATGGAATAAATCAGTTGCAGATAATGTCCTTTATGCAAACAAGGGATATTCCATAAAGCTTGGGTTAAGCGGAGAACTGGGAGGGTTCTTTGCAGAAAAAACATACTTGAGCTCTGTCTTAAACACCAAGTTCATAAGGCGTTTTGCCAGGGACTACCGGTTCATAGGCCGTTTGGACACAGGTGCAATAATCACCTCCAGGGTGGATAAGATTCCATCCTCGGCAAGATTTTATGCAGGAGGCCAGGGCAGCATCAGGGGCTTTTCTCTTGAGGAGCTTGGCCCCAAAAACCCAAAGACCGGCGACGTTATGGGGGGTAGATACCTCGCGGTTGGAAGCATTGAGCTTGAAAGGCACATTTACAGGCTTTTAAGCGGGGCCATTTTCCTGGACGTTGGTAACAGCTTTGACCCGGACTACGAAAACAGGATAGAGGTTGGAACAGGTTTTGGAGTGAGGCTCAAGACAATCCTTGGGCCAGTGAGGCTGGATTTTGGCTTTGGCGTAAGCAGGTCTTCAATACCCTTCAAATTTTACCTGAGTGTGGGGCCTGACTTTTAGAAAATGGGCAAAAAAATCCTTAGGGCAACCATAATCGTAGTCGGTTTCCTTGCGCTTTTGTTTTTCTCAATTTTCTATACTGAAACCATGCCAAGGCTGCTTTTAAAGGCGGCGGAATCTTTTTCAAAAGGAGCCATAGAGGTTGGCCAAGCAACCGGAAGCCTTTCAAAAGGTTTTAGGGTGGAGACTTTGGTTGTTAAAGGCAACGGCTATTCTGTGAGGTTAAAGCATGTTTCAATAAAGATCACTCCCATGAGGCTCCTTGAAAGGACGCTTTTTCTAGATTTTCTGGTGGCGGATAAGGTTTCTGTAAATGTTGAAAAAGAGACAAAGGGGGATAAAAATAGACAAAAAGGCCTCCCCCAAATCCTTCTCCCTGAGTTATTTCTCCAAGTTGTATTAAAAGATGCCAGGGTAAAAAGTTTATTAATAAAGACTGGTGAAGACACGGCCCCTTTGACCATAAAGGATCTTTCGCTTGCCGCGAACATTAAAGATAAGACCATAAATATCAAGTACTTAAAAGGTAGCCTTTTGCCATACCAAGTTACTTTTCTCTTAGAGGCCAATGTTTTAGCCTTTAGTCAACCTGCTGCCCTTTCCGGCCGCATGGTCCTTAAGAGAATGGTAAAAAGTGCCAGACAGACGGTTCTCGATGCTAATTTTAAAGGCGACCTCAAGCGCCTTTCCCTTAATGGTAAAATTAGTGGTGTTCCTGAGGGCACCTTTAATGGCCTTTTTTCTGATATTCTTGAAAGGCCCAAGTGGCAACTGGTGATTGACATAAAAGGGATTAACCCAAGTCTTTTTGCACCAGGGTTACCGTCTGCACGCGTCAAAATAAATGCAAGGCTTAATGGCCAAGGGGAAGATGTTTTTGGCGTAATACGCGGGGATTTCAGTCTTCCAAATAAGGAAAAGGGTACTTTTTTCGTAAAAGGAGGTTATGACGCAAAAGGACTTCAAATAGAAAAGGGTATTATTTCAACGCTTGGGGGAAATCTTAATGTTAGGGGAACCCTTTCTCAGGATTTGGGCTTTAGGGCCAAGGCCACCTTTGACAACATCGAACTGGATCCGCTTCTATCTGGGATCAAGGCAAGGGTTTCCGGGGTAATAAATGCATCTGGGATTTTGGGTGGTAAAAAGGGGTCATTTGCAAATATCCGTATTGAGGGTGTTCATGGAAGGCTAAATGGAAGGGCTTGCGCCATGGGGGGCGAGATTCTTTTGGATAAGGCTGGGATTGAGGTGAAGGAAGCGGAGTTTCACGCCCCTGGGACTTCTTTTTCTCTAAGTGGTTTCCTAAAAAGTGCAAGCCAGGACATAAAGCTCACCTTTAAGAGTAAGGACCTGTCACTTCTTTATCCCACCCTAAAAGGCAAGGTAAGTGTAAATGCTCGCCTTTTTGGCAAAAGAAAAGACCCAGGTGTTCATCTGTATGCCCTGGGAAGAAACGTTTCATACCCCCAGGGAGGCCTTAAGGCCTTTAAGGTTACTCTAGATTCAGACGGCCTTTTATCATCTCAAATAAAGGCAAGAGTCAATGCTGAGGGCCTTTTGGCAAGGGATGTCCTCCTTGATAGCCTGTCTGTATCCCTAAAAGGCACAAGGGGAAGTCACTCAATAAGGCTAAGAACCAGGGGTGAAGGCCTTTACGCGGATATCAGTCTCTTTGGAAATCTGAACCATGAATTTAGGTACAGTGGCCTGTTCAAGGAATTTAATCTCAGATTAGTTGATTCAGGAGCCTGGAAGCTCCTTAAACCTTCTCGCTTTTTGGCAGGCAAAGATGGTTTTGATATTTCTCAACTATGCCTGAAGAATGGCAAACAAGGGGGAAGTCTCTGTATTAATGGAGAGATTGGAAAAAGGCGCGTGGTAATTGACTTAAACTCGTCTTCATTGCCCCTTAGACCCCTTTCAACCTTTTTGGCACAAAGGTGTTCCCTTTCTGGCACCTTTGACTTAATTCTCAGGTTTTCTAAAGAAGGGATGTCTTCAAAGGGGAACCTCTTTTTTCAAACAAGAAATGCCAAGGCCTTTTTTGAAAAGATAAACAAGACCAGGCCCCTCAAGCTTTCTGCAAAGGGGCATCTTTCAGAAAAAGGGCTTAGGGCAGATGTCCTTGCAAATCTTGATACAAAGACAAAGCTTTCTGGTTATGTTAGGCTTCCTGGATTTTTACAGGGAGGGTCAAGGGCCCAAAAGCAACAGGTTGAGGGCATCTTCATCCTTTCATCAAAGGATGTGTCGATAATCCATGATTTATATCCAGAGCTCTTTGTATATGAAGGGAGCCTCGAGTCAAAGATAAAATTTTCTGGAACCACAGAAAATCCGCACCTTGAGGCAAGGGCACGCATATTAGACCTAGAGGCCGAGTACCCTGAATATGGCCTTGTGATAAACCTTAAAAACGCCTCCTTAGCCTTAAATGACCAACAACTTAATATCTTAGCACTCCTTGATTCTCCAGATGGAACCCTCAAGATAACGGGAAG
>JALWYS010000019.1 GCA_027003115.1 Deltaproteobacteria bacterium
ACCCCATTGAGGGAAACCCGGGCACGGACAGCTTTGGAACCATCGCCCAGGGCTTTCTCGAGCAGTCAAATGTGGACGTTGTCCTTGAAATGGTGGACATGATCGTAACCCAGAGGGCCTATGAGCTCAATTCAAAGGCGGTCCAGACTGCAGACGAGATGATGGCAATAGCAAATAATCTCAAGAGGTAGGCAGGAGTGGAGGTAGGAAAGTGAAGGTAACGCCCTCATACAAATCAAAGAAAAACGGTGTGCTGGCCCCTGTTTTAATGGCCCTTGCCCTTATTTTCGTATCTTTTCTCCTTGTTCCTCATTCATCTAGTTGGGCCACAGAAAGTCAGCTTGTGGATGCAGAAAAACTCCAGGAGATTTTTAGCGCGTATGTAAAGACAAAAGGGCCATGGAAGGAGGCTGACGTTGAGATAACGAATCTCAGGGTGCTTCCCAAGAGGATATGGGTCCCTGTTGGAAAGGTTTCCTTTGAGTTTGACAGCGAGGCCTTGGCGTTTCATCTGGGAAGGGTTTCAGCAGTGGCCACCATCCTCGTAGATGGAAAACCTGTCAGAAAGGCCCGAGTTTGCGGATACGTTGAGGTTTACAAGAAGATACTTTGCGCAAAAAACGGCCTTTCAAAGGGCCAGGTGATCCTTCCTGGAGATCTCAGCCTTGTGCGCCTTCCCATAAGCAAGCTCAGGGGCAGGTTTTTTGACAGTCCGGGCCAGGTCTCAGGCCTTGCTGCAAAAAGGAGTATCAGGCCAGGCCAGGTGCTTCTTGCAACGGATGTGGCAAAGCCTGTGCTGGTTAAGAGGGGAAGCAGGGTCCTCATTGTGGCGGCATCTCCAAACCTGCGTATAACAGTGCCCGGAATAGTTGAGCAGAGGGGCGCTCAGGGTGATTACGTCAGGGTGAAGAACCTTGATTCAAAGAGGGTAGTCGTGGCCAGGGTACAGGATGAGAACACCGTCCTGGTTAATTTCTAAGGAGGCAGAGATGAAGGGTTACAGAAATATCTTCCTTTTGGCAGTACTCCTTGCGCTTCTTAGCGGATGCGCCATTAACCAGCCCCCTGTCATGAACAAAAATTATGACACCTCCTATGCTCCTCTTCCAATTGTCCCATCCCAGCCACAGGAAGGGTCTCTTTTTGACCCTGACCAGGAAAGCAGTCTGGTGGCCGACTTCAGGGCCAGGAAGGTGGGGGATATCCTAACGGTAAAGATAGAGGAGAACCTCAAGGGTTCAAAGGACATCAAGACCAAGACAGACAAGAAGAGCTCTGTAAATGTGGGGCTTACGGGCATACTGGGGCTGGAATTCAACAAGCAGGTTTCCCCCCATTATCCTGGGCAAAAGGTGGATGCCACCAAGGCCATTGGTGGGGTTGGAGAGAACAAGTTCGACAGCCAGGGCAACACATCCGGGGATACCAGGCTTTCTGGAACTATTTCCGTAAGAGTGATGAAAAAGTTGCCGGGAGGCAACCTCTTCGTTCGAGGGAGCCGAGAGATAACCATCAACAACGAGACCCAGTATATGATTTTGACCGGCATTGTACGGCCTGCAGACATAGACCACAACAATGAGATCTCATCCACAAAGATTGCAGATGCCCGCATTACCTATACAGGAGGCGGTTATTTGAGCGAGATGCAGCACCCGGGCTGGCTGGGGAGGCTGCTTGGCATAATAGCGCCATTTTAAAAGGCCTGGGGTTTGCAATGTCTTAGACAACAAGGGTGAGAAAACGAGGCAGGAATTCTTTTTTTGTTTTAACTAGCTGAAAATATGAGAAAAATAAATAAGCCAGAAAAGACGTCCAGGAATTTCCAGGTAGGAAAAATTGTCCTGTTCTGTTTGGCCCTTTGTCTGGGCCTTGGCCAGGTGGGTGAACTTCAGGCCGCAAGGCTCAAGGACATCGCCTCTGTTCAGGGGCTCAGGGAGAACCAGCTCGTTGGTTACGGTCTTGTGGTCGGGCTTGCAGGAACAGGGGATGGGACCCAGGTGAAGTTTACCATAAAGTCCATTAGGAACATTATGGAGAGAATGGGCATCATCAGCATCGATCCCAACCAGGTAAAGGTTAAGAACGTGGCTGCGGTTCTCGTTACTGCAAAGATGCCGCCCCTTGCAAAGATAGGCCAGAAGATAGACGTGGTTGTCTCTTCCCTGGGAGACGCCAAAAGCCTTCTTGGCGGCACCCTCATACTTACACCCCTAAAGGGCATCGATGGAAAGGTTTATGCCATTGCCCAAGGACCAGTGAGTGTTGGTGGCTACTCTGCAGGTGGAGCTGGCGCAAATGTCCAGAAGAATCATCCGACTGCTGGGCGTATACCAAATGGCGCAACTGTCGAGCGGGAGATACCAGTTAATCTTCTTGCCAAGAAGGAGCTAAAAATAAACCTCTTCCAGCCCGATTTCACCACTGTCGGGCGTGCTGTGGATGCCATAAACGACGTCCTTGGAGCCCCCTTTGCAAAGGCAATAGATGCAGAGACCATAACAGTTAGGATGCCTCCCGAGTTTGAAGGTTCTCCCGTATCTCTTATGTCAGCCATTGAAAATGTTGAGATAAGCCCTGATACCAAGGCCAGGGTGGTGCTTGACGAGCGGACAGGCACGGTTGTCATGGGTAAGGACGTTCGGATCTCAACGGTTGCAGTGGCCCACGGCAATCTGAGCATTCAGATAAAGGAGTCGCCGCAGGTGTCGCAGCCGGCGCCCTTTTCCCGCCAGGGCCAGACAGTGGTCACACCAGGTACAGAGGTGAAGGTCAACGAAGGTGGAGGAAAGCTGGTCGTGCTAAAGCGCGGCTCAACCATTGGCGAGCTTGTCTCTGCACTTAACGCCGTGGGGGTCACCCCAAGGGACCTTATTGCGATCATGCAGTCCATTAAGGCCTCTGGCGCTTTGCAGGCAGATCTCCAGGTAATTTAAGAAAGGGCCTATGATATGAAGATTTCAAATAATGCGCTTCCACTAAAGCCTTTTCACTCAGGCGGAAAAGAGACAGTTACCGGTCTGAAGGCCAGGGACCCTGAAAAACTAAAGAAGGCGTGTCAGGGAGTCGAATCCATATTTTTGAATATGATGCTCAAGGAGATGAGAAAGGCAATTCCAAAATCAGGCCTTTTTTCTGACTCTCTTCAAAAAGACATCTACACAAGCCTCTTTGACCAGCAGGTTGCTAGGGAGGTCGCCGAGTCGGGCCGCGGCATAGGCCTAAGCCAGATGCTCTTTGAACAGCTTTCAGGAAAAAGGTAAGGGAAACCGCCAATGGCCAGTAAGAACCACCAAGAACAAGTTATGACAAAGGATACCGCTATGTTTGGCGAAGTTACAACGATTGTGAATGAGCTAAAGTTACTTGGCCAGATGTGGGAGAAGATGGACATGGTCTTACAGGCTGAGTGGAAACTTCTTTTGAGAAACGACATAAAGCGACTGCTCAAAATTTCGAGGATGAAGGAGGAGCTTGCCGAAGGGATTAAGGAAAGAGAAAAGGCCTTTAACCAGATGGTTTCACACCTGTTTTCCGAGACAAACGGGAAAAGCGGAAGGTTTTTGGAAGAGGTGAGCCAAAGGCTTGACAGGAGAACCGCAAGGCAATTGAAGCTTCATCTTGGAAGACGCGACTACTTCAGGCAGCTTTGTCTGGTCACAAATGCCAGGATCTCCCACTGGGTACGGGAGCGCCTGGGTTTTTTCAGCGAGCTTTCCGCTATCCTTTCAGGCGCGTCATTAAAGGAAGGCCCAACCTATGGACCAGTTAATTCGTCTTCCAAAAAGGGAGCAACCAACCTGGAGCCATTCCTGGGAAGTGGTGGCTTTTCCAGCAGGAATTCCTCTGATTTAACAAGGGGATTTGCTAGCTACAAGAATCAATTGAAGGGAACCGTGGGGAACCAGATATGAGTGGACTTACCAATCTTTTAAACATTGCAAAGGTGGGGCTTCTTGCCCAGCAGACGAGCCTTCAGACCACGGGCCACAACATATCAAACGTTAATACGCCCGGTTTTTCAAAACAGAATGTGACCCTGGCTGCAAAGGACCCTACGCCTACCTTCATTGGACTTCTTGGAAACGGGGTTGATGCCGTGGAGGTGACCAGGGCATATGACAGGTTCATTACCTCAACCCTCTTTTCAAAGACCTCTGATTTGAGTGGTCTTGAGACAAGGCTTTCAGGGCTTAAGACAGTGGAGTCACTTTTTAACGAGGTGGAGGATAATGGCCTGAACGGGCTTTTGGAGGACTTTTGGCAGGGATGGGATGACCTTGCAAACAATGCGGAAGGCACGGCGGAACGCACCACCCTTCTTCAAAGGGCTGCCATGCTTTCTCAGTCCATTAGAGATAAGTATCAAAACCTCATGGCCCTTTCAAGGGACACAGATATCAACATCCAGGCAAGTGTCGACGATATAAATAATATCTCAAAGCAGATCGCAGAGCTTAACGTGCAGATCGTATCGGCAGAGGCAGGGCATCATCCGGCAAATGACCTGAGGGATCAGCGTGACCAGCTTTTAAAGAGGTTGTCCGAGCTTGCAGACGTCAGATATTTTGAAACGGAAAGGGGTTCCTACACCATTTTGATAGGTCAGGGAAGCCCCCTTGTTGAAGATGATAAGTCTTGGAATCTTAGCGTCATAGACGGGAATGTTACCTGGATGGGGTCAAACGGTCAGCAGTTTACCCTAACAACCAGGGACATAAAGGGGGGCGAGCTTGGCGGATGGCTGGATATCAAGTCAAAGCTAAGGCCCAGGGATATCACAGAGATTACCAATTCAGTGGTAAATACTTCAGGGAACCAGGCTATTCATCTTGATACCCTGTTTGCAGACATAGACGGGGTAAGTGTAACAGGGCAATTTTTCATTGAGTTTTCTGGAACGGATCAGGCAGGTAGTGGCATCACTGGAACCTATGACAGCACAATCGATGTGGACGGTGACGGAATTACCGGCACCATTAGGGATTTTGCCGTTTTCATTGAAAACACCTTTTCAAACAGGGTGCAGGTGACCACCACTGATGACGGAAGAATAAAGATAGAGGACCTCGACCCAGGGCAGCATCCCATCTCCTTTCAGATAGATGGAATCACCGGAGGAATAACAGGGCTTAACCTTGGAAGATTCGATAACAACTATCCCCTCAGCTACACCGAGCGCCTTAATCAGTTAGCCCAACAGCTCATAAAGGAGGTCAACAGGCAGCATGCCCAGGGGGCTGGACTTATTCCTTTAAAGGAGGTGACGGCCAGCAATACGGTGTTAAATACCGGTGAGCCTCTCCAATCCAAGGCCTCAGGGCTTGAATTTTCAGAAGACGTGCAGGATGGTTCCTTTGAGATATGGCTCTATGATGCAAATGGAAACGTAATAGACCATGACCCGTCAAGCCCTGCAATAAATGAACCCGTCACCATAAGTATTGGCAGCGCAACCACCCTTGACGATGTGGCCCAACAGATAAATGCAGTTGTTGGCCTAAACGCCAGGATATTAAATGGGACCTTGGTGATAGGCGTTAACGAACATGCAGGGGTGTCAGGTTTCGCCTTTGGTAAAGACTCTTCAAATACCCTCATGGCCCTTGGGCTAAACAGCTTTTTTACAGGAAAAGGCGCCAATGACATCTCAGTAAACAGTGATCTAGTCAATGACTCAAGGCTTGTTGCAGCGGCAAAGGTGGAGGAGCCTGGCGCCATCTCAATAACATCGCGCCAGGTAACAGAGCCAAAGAGGCGCTTTGATATCTCAATAGACCAGGGAAGTTTTTCCATCCAGTTTAACGGGCCTTCCGGAACAGTGACAAGGACAGTTGATGTCTACAGGAATGGGACCACAGTGGATTCCATTCAGGATATTCTTGAACGTATAGAAAGCCTTGACGAGGTGGACAGGGCGTGGGTGGAAGAGGGCCTTGTTCACATAAAAACTGCTACCGGCTATGAGATGACGGTCCTTTCGGACAACAATACCCATTTTTTCGATTTTACCGGGGTCAGCCTTTCAGGCTCTCAAAGCCAGATCGACGGCACGCTGCATGTGGACAGGACCTTTGACCCTGTAACAAATTACGATACGAACGTAACAGATGGAAGCCTAAATCTTTTGCTTTACGATGAGGACGGAAATCCCTCCAGCCTTTCCATTAATGTCAACGCCGGAGACACCCTGGAGGATATAAGGGATCGCATTAATGGCCAGAATGATCTGAGAGCAGTCATAGAAAACGGCAGGCTTCAGGTTTCTGCCGCAGGAAACGCATATAGGTTTGCCATATCAGATGATACCTCTGGTCTTTCCGCATACCTTGATCTTTCAACACCCCAGGGAGGAAGGCTGTCACCGGCAAACAATGAAAATGCCCTTGAAATGAAAAGGCTCAGTTATCAGCCCATTGGCGTTCTAAATGATGCAACTATTGGCGATGCCTATCACAGCCTTGTGGGACAGGTGGGAATAGATACAAGGACGGTCACCCTTGATCACGACTTTATGAGGGGTGCTGTGAAAGATTTGCAGGCAAGGCGCGAGGACGTCTCAGGAGTTTCCATAGACGAAGAGCTTTCGGATCTCTTGAAATTCCAGCATGCATACACTGCTGCTGCAAAGCTCATAAAGGTTGCAGACGAACTTTTTATCTCGCTTCTTCAGACCAAATAACTAATTAGATTAACAAGGGAGCAAGGTCATGAGGGTCACAATGACTACAATGTATGACAGGATAAAGACGGATCTATCCAGGCTCACTGAAAGACTGGACAAGACAAACGCAAGCATATCTTCTGGAAAGATATACCAGACGCCTTCTGATGCGCCAGTGAGGCTCACCCACGCCCTCGGTCTCAGGGACAACCTTTCTGACGTGGATCAGTTCAAGAGGAACATCTCATATGCCCAGGGCTGGGTCAAGGCCACGGAAAACGTCTTTACCGGAGTGGAAGAAAGGCTTCAAAGGGCAAAGGAGCTTGCGGTTCAGGGGGCAAATGATACCCTGAATGAAGACGATCGCAGGGCCATAGCCCAGGAGGTGAAAAACATCCTGGAAGAGGTAGTGAGCCTTGGAAATACAAAGCTTGGTAACAGGTACATCCTGGCAGGTTCCAAAACAACTGGTTATGCAGAGGGAGAGAGACCCTTTGAGTTTGACAGGGATGGAAATGTGAGCTACCTGGGCAACCGTGAGGATGTGATGGTGGACGTTGCCCCAGGTATCAAACAAAAAATTAACCTTGATGGCAAAACCAGCCTGCAGGAAAGCGGTGCCTTTGAGGCCCTTAGGGACCTTTACGACAGCCTCATGGCAAACAGTCATCCAGACATAGAAAATGCGCTAAAGAAGGTTGACGACAGTATGGTGTATGTGAGCAACCAGACGGCCAGGATAGGGGCCATGGCAAACTCTCTCGATATCAAGGCCGATCTGATGGACTCTCAGAAGATAATAAACACAGAGATACTTTCCCGTGTGGAAGATACGGACATGATAGAGGCAATCAACAATCTTAATGCCACCCAGACCGCCTATCAGGCAGCCCTTGGTGCGGCATCCAAGGTTATGAAGGTGTCTCTTGCAGACTATATCTAAAAGGGCCTGAAGAAAAAGGCCCACTGTTATTTTTAAGCCAGGGAGGGCAGTAAAAGTTGCTGATTTTTACAAGAAAAGAGGGGCAGAAGATAAGGATAGGGGACGATATAGAGGTTACTGTTCTTGATGTCAAAAAGGGGAGCGTGAAGATAGGCATAAAGGCGCCAAGGGGGCTTCCCATCCACCGTGAAGAGGTTTACCAAAAGATAATGGAGGAAAACCTTTCTGCGGCAAGAAGCGTACTCAACCAGCAGAGTCCATTTGACGATATGGATATTAGGCCGAAAGGTCGAGATGCCTTAAGTAAAAAGGAGTAGCCAGGAAAAGGTATGAAGGTAGAAACAAGCAGATTTGGAACAGTTGAAATCGACGAGGGAAAGGTGCTTCATTTTGTCAAGGGAATCCTTGGTTTCCCCAATGATCTTCGTTATGCGCTCTTACCCCATAAAGACAACTCCCCATTTTTCTGGCTCCAAAGCCTTGACAGTCCAGATCTTGCCTTCGTTGTCATAAATCCCGCCTTGATAGTTTCAGACTATTCCTTTGAGCTACCAGAAGATGCGGAAAGGGAACTTCAGCTCGGGGAAAAGGATAAAGCAGAGGCCCTTGTCATAGTGACCTTCAGAAATCGCCAGAATGGAGATGCCCGATCCATGTCTGCCAATCTTTTGGGTCCGGTGGTCATAAACGTGGACAAGAGGCTTGCCAAGCAAGTGGTTTTAGACCCCAACAGGTATCCGGTCCGCTACGAGTTCAACTAAACGTCCACGTTCAAACCTCTTTTTATCTTGTCAGAGACCTCTTTTTGGTGGTAGAAGTGGGCTATGAAGTGTCCATTTTGTGGCCATCCAAACTCCAGGGTCGTGGATTCAAGGCCTGCCAGAAACGGCAGAGCAATCAGGAGAAGGAGAGAGTGTCTAAACTGCCTGGAACGCTTCACCACCTATGAACAGATTGAAGAGTTCCAACCCATGGTGGTGAAGAAGGACGGAAGGCGCGAACCCTTTGAAAGAAGGAAGATTATAGAGGGGATACTGAAGGCCTGTGAGAAAAGACCCATAAGTATTACGGAGATAGAGCAGTTCGTGGATGACCTGGAGCGGGAGATACAGGAAAAGGGCGTTCCAGAGATCCAGACCAGGACCATTGGAGAAAAGGTCATGGAACAGCTCAGACAATGGGACGACGTGGCCTACGTGAGGTTTGCTTCCGTTTACAAGCAGTTTAAAGACCTTAAGGAGTTCATGGATCAGTTGAAGGAGTTGCTTGCAAAGGGAGAAGCAGGCGGCTAAGGAATCCGGGCGTGGCCCTTTATTGCACAGGTTATTTCGTCTCTTGTTCCTCAGTTCTTAGAGGTGTTGCCTTATCCCAAAATTCTAAACAGGATACCATCCATTTGAGGGACTTATCCTTTGCGGTTTGTTCAACAAATCTTCTTGCAAAAGCCCAGTTGTTTTACTAAAAGATCAATCTCGAGAATCCAATGAGCTGGATTTTTCCATCCCGTTGAGATCTGAGAGAGGGTAAAATAACTAGAAGGAGTTTTTCCAATGCCTAAGGCCTTAAAGTGGAAGTTTGCTTTCCTCGCATTTCTACTCGTAAGCTCGGTTGTCCTTGTAATTCCATCCTTTTATCCAAATACACCGCAGTGGTTCAAGAAATACGTTTATCAGGAGGGGCTTAAACTTGGTCTTGACCTTCAGGGGGGAATGCATCTCATTCTAAAGGTGGATGTGGACCAGGCTGTCAGAAATGCTGCCCAGCTTGCCGCCCAGGATCTAAAGGATGCACTTAAAAGACGGGGAATAACAATTGTAAGAAGAAAAGGCGAAAATCCAGATGAGATACTTATTGCCGTCCCCAACAAAAGCGCCCTTGAGAAGATTAAAGAGGTCATAGAGCAGGACTTTCCAAATCTGGTTATAAAAAAAATAGACGAGGAGTCCCGGTTTCCAACCATTGCCTTGGCCCTTTCTCCCAAGGAAGAGCAGTTCATCAGGGAGCATGCAGTTGAACAGTCCCTTGAGATAATCAGAAACAGGATTGACCAGTTTGGCGTTACAGAGCCTGTTATCGTCCGTCAGGGTGAAGACGAGATTGTGGTCCAGTTGCCAGGAGTCAAGGACCCAAAGAGGGCCATAAAGCTTATTGGACAGACTGCCCAGTTGGAGTTCAAGCTGGTGGATGACGATGCCAATGTCGATCTTGGAAGCCTTATAAGAAAGGCCATTAACGATGGCAGGCTTCCAAGCCATTACACTGTAGAGCAGCTAAATGCCGTACTGAAGGGGCAGATTCCCAGGGGGGACAAGATATACATAATGAAGCAGGTGGATTCCATGACTGGCACGGTGAGAAACGTCCCCATACTTCTAAAGGATAAGACCTTAATGACAGGGGATGCGGTAAAGACCGCCCATGTCCGCATCGGAGGCACATACAACGAGCCATACGTTGCCCTTGAGCTCACAGACCGGGGGGCGCGCATTTTTGAAAAGATTACTGGCGAAAACGTTGGTAAGCGCCTTGCCATTGTCCTTGACGGGGTAGTGCGTTCGGCTCCCGTAATCCGCGAAAAGATTGGGGGTGGACATGCCCAGATTTCTGGTTCCTTTACCCATGAGGAGGCGGCAGATCTCGCCATAGTGCTCAGGGCTGGTGCCCTTCCAGCACCAGTAAAGATCATACAGAATGTTACAGTGGGTCCCTCTCTCGGGCGTGATTCCATACAAAAGGGCCTGATATCCGGCTTGGCAGGTGCCATTTTCGTTATAATCTTCATGATCATCTACTACAGGCTTTCAGGATTTATTGCGGATGTGGCCATGATCCTGAATCTGGTGTTTCTCATGGCCGTTCTTGCCCTCTTTCAGGCCACCCTGACGCTGCCTGGTATTGCTGGTATCATCCTGACCATTGGTATGGGAGTGGATTCAAACGTCCTGATTTTCGAGCGAATGCGGGAGGAAAAGGCCCTTGGAAAGCCCTTAAAGGCCTTTATTGACGGGGGCTATGACAAGGCATTCTGGACCATTGTGGATGCCCACGTCACAACACTTATCACGGCCCTTGCCCTTTTCCTCTTTGGAACAGGGCCCATAAAGGGTTTTGCAGTAACCCTCTCTGCAGGTATCATCATCAATCTCTTTACTGCAATCTATGCAACAAGGTGGGTCTATGAATGGCTTATCCACAAAAATGCCATCAAGGATCTGTCCTTTCTCCAGATTATTGGAAAGACCAGTATCGACTTCATCGGCAAGAGAAACATCTCCCTTGGAGTCTCCGCTGTCCTTGTAATCACAGGACTTGTGGCCTTTATCCAGATAAACAGGGGGGCTGCCAACCTAGGTGTGGATTTTGCCGGTGGAACCATGGTTCAGTACAAGGCTGACAAGCCTTTTCAGCTTGACAAGATAAGAGAGGCTCTAGGGCAGGAAGGAGTAAAGGGATATGCTCTGCAGGAGGTCCCCAAGGAACACATCCTGATTGTAAGGGTAAAAAAATCCGTGGCAACGGTTGGTGATATTGAGGCAAGTATAACAAAGGCCCTTCAAAAAGGCCTTCCTGACTATAAGTTCACCATAGAGAGCAAGACAGAAATTGGCTCCACTGTCAGCAAGGAGCTCAGGCGAAAGGCCATAATCGCCATTCTCATATCCCTTGCGGGTATCATTGGTTATCTGGCCTTCAGGTTCAATATAAGCTTTGGTGTGGCAGCGGCCATTGCCACCTTCCACGACGTCCTCACGGTGCTTGGCATCTTTTACATCCTGAACAAGGAGATAAACCTGCTTATTGTTACTGCCCTTTTGACCCTTGCAGGGTACTCCCTTACAGATACAGTGGTGGTTTTCGACAGGATAAGGGAAAATCTCAAGAGATACCGCAAGCAGCCTTTTGCAGAGATCATAAACAGAAGTGTCAATGAGATGTTGAGCCGTACCATCATAACCTCCCTTACCACGTTGATAGTGGTTCTGTCCCTGTACTTCTTTGGAGGCGTGGTGATTCATGATTTTGCCTTTGCCCTTGTTCTTGGAATCATTGTTGGAACCTACTCTTCGGTATTTGTGGCAAGTCCCATCGTTTACATTTGGCACAAGGGCAAGGCGCCAAGCTAGAAAGGATTTCAGGCCATTAGGCCAGGCGTTTTCTTTATGAGATGGAATACTTAGAAATAAAAGGAGGACGTGCCCTTTCTGGGACCGTCAGGATCAGCGGGGCCAAAAATGCCGCCCTGCCCATGCTGTCTGCCACCCTCTTGGCAGGCGGTAACTTCACGATAAATCAGGTTCCTGATTTACAGGACGTGAGGATTCTCCTTGAGCTCTTGAAGGAGCTTGGGGTTTCGGTAAGGCCGAAAAAGGATTCCACCCTTATTATAGATTCGTCCAGGCTGGACAGCTATGAAGCCCCCTATGACCTTGTAAGGCGTATGAGGGCATCTGTCCTTGTCCTTGGCCCGCTTGTGGCCAGACTTGGTAGAGCCAGGGTCTCTCTTCCAGGAGGTTGCGCCATAGGAGCCCGGCCCATTGATTTTCACCTTAAGGGCCTTGAGCTCATGGGTGCAAAACTGGATATAAGGGAGGGTTTCGTAGAGGCAAAAGCCGGACGTTTAAAGGGCGCCCACATCTATTTTGACATCCCTTCAGTAACAGGAACAGAAAACCTGATGATGGCAGCATGTCTTGCCAAGGGGAGCACGGTCCTTGAAAATGCGGCCAAGGAGCCTGAGGTGGTGGCCCTTGGAAAAATGCTTCAGGACATGGGGGCGAGAATAAGAGGGCTTGGAACAAGTACCATTTTCATAGAAGGAACAAAGGAGTTAAGGCCGGTTTCTTGCACCATAATTCCAGACAGGATCGAGGCTGGCACGTACCTTATGGCAGCGGGCGCTGCAGGAGGAGAGCTTGTTATTGAAAACTGTGTTCCCGAACACCTTGAAATTGTGATAATAAAGCTCAAGGCCGCCGGGCTAAAGATAAAGGTTATAGATTCTGACAAGATAAAGGTGAAAAGACGGGGAAGGCTCAATAGCGTGGACATCAAGACTCAGCCATATCCTGGCTTTCCAACAGACCTCCAGGCTCAAATAATGGTCTTGATGGCCACGGCAGGAAAGCTTAGCGTTATAACCGAAACCATATTTGAGAACCGCTTCATGCATGTGGCAGAGCTCAAAAGGCTTGGAGCTGATATTCGGATCGAGGGAAGAAGCGCCATAGTAAAGGGTGTGAAACATCTATACGGTGCACCTGTCATGGCCACGGACTTGCGAGCAAGTGCAAGTCTTGTCCTTGCGGGGCTTGCCGCCAAGGGAACTACTGTGGTACAGGGGCTTGAACACCTGGACAGGGGCTATGAAATGATGGATAAAAAGCTTTTTTCTGTGGGTGCTAGGATTAGACGGGTGGATGATAGGGAGTAGAAAACTTATGGGGGCCAATGGATGACAAAGCCCAAAGCAAACCTCACAGACTCCTTTGGCAGGAGCATCACCTACCTTCGTCTTTCAATCACAGACAGGTGCAACCTCAGGTGCTTTTATTGCATGCCCCAGGCAGATTTTAACTGGATGGAACCCACTGAAATTCTGCGTTTTGAGGAGATAGTGCAGCTCACCCGGGTCCTTGCAAGCCTTGGGGTAAAAAAGGTGCGTTTTACCGGGGGTGAGCCCCTCGTAAGGCGTGATGTTGTAAAATTGGTCAGGGATGTAAGCAGTCTTCCAGGGGTGGAAGAGACCTGCCTGACTACAAACGGGGTGCTGCTGAAAAAGATGGCGCAAGAGCTTTTTGACGCAGGCCTTCGCCATCTGAATATAAGTCTTGATACCCTGCGGCCTGAGAGGTTTAAGGAAGTAACGGGCAGAGATCATTTCCAGGACGTTTGGGAGGGAATAGAAAAGGGTCTTGATCTTGGTTTTTCTCCGGTAAAGCTCAATTTCGTAATGATGCGCGGAAAAAATGACGATGAAATAGTAGATTTCGCACGGCTTACAAGGCAGTATCCCATGGATGTAAGGTTCATAGAGTTCATGCCCATTGGGAAACATTCAAAGTGGGGGCGCAATTACTTTTTTTCCTCGGATGAGGCAGTCAAACAAATAACAGCTGAACTTGGCCCCCTTAATCCTGTGAAGCCAGAAGCTGGTTCAGGTCCTGCAGAATTGTACACGCTTTCCGATGGAATGGGCCGGATCGGGTTTATCAGCCCCTTAAGCCACAGATTCTGCTCAAAATGCAACCGTCTGAGGGTTACTGCAGATGGAAGGCTTAGGTTGTGCCTCTTCTCTGATCTGGAAATAAATATTAGAGACATGCTCAGGCAGGGTGTGACAGATACGGAACTGGCACAATTTTTTTCAGATATAATACTAAAGAAACCTGGTAGGTATCTTTCGCACAAAAAGGAGGTGCCTACCTGTGAAAGGCAGATGTCGTCCATTGGAGGCTAGTTTTTCAGAAAGCAGGAGGAAACGATGATCATCCTAGAAGATCTCCTCTATACAGAGGAACACATGTGGGTCAAACCTGATGAAAATAGCGAAAAGGCCGTTATAGGACTCACAGACTATGGCCAGGAGCGAATAGGCATGGTGAGTTCTGTAGACCTGCCAACCCCTGGAGACGAGTTTGTGGAGACAGATGTCTTTGCAACAGTTGAAAACTCTATGGGTGAAGTAACAGAACTCTTGTGCCCAATTTCAGGCAGGGTTCTTACCACCAACGAGATGCTTTTGGATGCCCCTGAGGCCATAAATGATGATCCTTATGATGATGGCTGGATGATTGTAATGGATATAGCCCAGCCTGAAGAGCTTGATGATCTGATGACTCCTGAGGACTACGAAAAATATGTGGAGGAGCTCAAGATAAAGGACGAAGAAATCCTTGAGGAAGAGGATGAAGACATCTTGGAGGTGGAAGAGTAATGGCAAAGGTGGCCTTTTTGTTTCCAGGCCAGGGGTCCCAGTACGTTGGTATGGGAAGGGAATTTTTTGAAAAATTTGATTTTGTAAGGGAGCTTTTTCAAAAGGCCAGCCAGGCAAGCGGAATCGATATTCAGGGTCTTTGTCTTAAAGGGCCGGACAATGAACTAACCAGGACCATAAATCTTCAGCCAGCCCTTACTACACTGGATGCCATTTGCGCCAGGGCCCTCACAGAGCAGGGAATAACGGCTGATGCCGTGGCTGGTCACAGTCTCGGTGAGTATCCAGCCCTTTGGGCCTGCGGGGTGCTTGAATTTTCAGATTGTATAAGGCTTGTAAAGGAAAGGGGCAGGCTAATGGAGGAGGCCGCAACCATGAGGCCCGGAGCCATGGCTGCAGTCATTGGCCTTACCAGGAAGGAGCTTCAATATTTTGTGGACGAAATACTAAAAGGTGAACAAGGTGTTTTGTCTGTTGCCAATCACAACTCCAGGGAACAGATTGTGGTAACAGGGGAAAAGGCCCTGGTAAAAGAGCTGTGCAAACGGGTCAAGGAACTAGGGAAGAGGGCCGTAATGTTAAAGGTGTCAGGCGCCTATCACAGTCCACTCATGAAGGAGGCTTCCCAGGAATTTGGGAAAATGCTTTCTGGTATCTCATTTAATGCGCCCACTATCCCTGTTTATAGTAACGTAAGCGCCAGGGGAGAGACAGATCCAGATAATATAAAAAGGCTCATGAAGGAGCAAATGTGTTCGCCTGTACGCTGGTACGATATTGTTAATAACATGTATCAGGATGGCGTAAGGGTATTCATTGAAACAGGGCCCAAAAAGGTCCTTTCAAACCTGGTAAGAAAGTCTGTTGATGCTGGCGATATAAAGGTATTTAACGTGGAAAAACCTTCAGACTTGGACACCATAAAAGAGGAGCTTAATCTTTAAGGAGAAAGTGAGGTAGAAGTGTTTTATTTTCAGAGAAAAAATAACATGGTTGTTGATTTTGAATGTAAGCTTTGTGGGTGCAAACTGGAGATTTGCAAAAGGTGAAGATCAGTAGCCTTGAGGTGTCAAGGCTGCGGCAAACTCTTTTCCATTGGCGAATATGCAGACCAGATGACTGACGAACTCGCCCAGATGTTATCTTTCACCCGGGTAGACAGGATATAAAATAAAAAAGGGCTCCCGATGGAGCCCCCTTTGTAACAAATTATCTTAACTTCTACTTAGCAGCCTTCAACCTTTGAAGCGCTCTTTACTTTAATCTTTACAGAATCACCTGCCTTGGCCTTGCACTCATCCTTCAACTTTATTACCAGCTGGCCATTCTCATTCTTAACAACTTCCCCCTTACACTTGGCAGCAAGGCTGACCCCCGAAAGTCCGACGGTGAAGAAAAGTGCCAGAACCAGAGATGTAATTTTTTTACGCATGACTTCCTCCTTTTCCTTTTGATGAAATGGTGTAATGTAATGACAGAACTTCTGATATGTTTTAGTATACAAACTTTAAGAGAGTGTCAAGTGGATAAGTGAAATTGCACTCAAAAAACGAACCATGTGGGATAGTAAGTCTCGGTTGGAAGCGCTTCATAATCAAGATTTAAATATAACGGAATCAAAGGGCCAAAATCCCCTGAAGCTACTGCTTGATTTTGTAATCAAGCTGAATTCTGCCTTTGTCACAGCACAGGAACTAGAAGATGTTTTTAGCGCAATCTTAGCAGGGGTGACAGCAGGGGAAGGCCTCGGCTTTAACAGGGCCTTCCTCTTTCTGATTGATGAGGAGAAAATGACTCTCTCAGGCCACTTTGGTCTTGGTCCACAAGATCCTGAAGATGCTGGCAAGATATGGAGCCAGATTTCCGCTGAGAGACTTACACTTTTTCAGATTCTCGAGGGGGTCAAGGGAAAGCTCCATGACGATTCTCATCCGTTAAATCGTTTCGTAAGGGGAATAAACATTCCGCTTACCAGCACGGATAACTGCCTGATCAAGACCCTCAGGCACAACCAGGCATTTCTTATCACGGACAGCCCGCGTGTGGGGGCCATTCACTCCCAGGATCTTTGCAGGCTCTTTGGCACTGGTGAGCTTGCTGCTGCACCTCTTAATACCCACGGCAAGGAATACGGGGTGGTTGTAGCTGACAACATATTCACCAAGGACCCGATATCTGAAGACGCCCTTTACTCCTTACATCTCTTTGCTGGCTTGGCGTCTTTGGCAATATGCCAAAGGAACATGTGTCAGACCCTTGAAGACAGGGTTGCCAAGCTGAAGGAGGCAAACAGGGCCGTTCAGGCCCAGAAAAATCTGCTGATTGAAATAGAGAGATATTCCGCAATTGGAAGGGTAATTGATCATCTTCTTCATGAGATCAGGAATCCTCTTGCGGCAATAGGGGGAATAGCGAGGCTTCTTCAGCGTAAAGAGGACGATCCGGCGAAAGAGCAACATCTTTCAACTGTAGTCCAGGAAGTAGAAAAGATTGAGAGGACCCTTAGGGGCATTGCCGAGCTTCACGAGATCAAGGCCGTAAGTTGTTGCGAGATGGAGCTCACCTCTCTTCTCGACAGTGTCATTGCCATTAGCCATGGTGACCTTGAGGAAACAGGCATCGTCCTTCACAAGAATTACCCTAGGGATCCGGTCTGGATCATGGGTGACAGGGAAAAGCTGCAAGAGGCCATACTCTGCGTTATAAAAAATTCCATTGAGGCAATGCCAGACGGTGGCATTATGGTGGTTGCCTTGACGAAAAAGGGTGCCGATATGGAACTTCGTGTTTCAGATAGTGGCCTTGGCATAGCTCGCGGCCATTTCAAAAAGGCGGACAATCCCTTTTTCACAACCAAGTTCAACGCCATGGGCCTTGGTCTGTCAAAGGCGAAAAAAATCGTTGAGTTGCATGGTGGATCCCTTTCCCTTACCTCAAATCGGATAGGAGGAACCACCTGTGCCATCACCTTGCCAAGGATACTTAGCTCCTGAAAAGTTTCAAATGAAGAATGCGAATGAACGTCATTTGGTGGATACCCATGCCCATTTGGACATGCTTGCCAAGACCGACACGGAACTTTCCTCTATTTTGGAAAAGGCACGCGCGGAAGGGGTGGTGGCGATAATTAGTGTTGGAATTGATCTTGAAAGTTCCAGGAAAGCCGTGAGTTTTGCTGAAAGCTACGAAAATGTTTATGTTTCTGTTGGCGTTCACCCAAATGATGCAACAATTTTCTCAGAAGATGTCTTTGATGCTTTAGAAAGCCTTGTAGAAAACAGGAATGTAAAGGCGTGGGGTGAAATCGGCCTTGATTTTTACCGTGACTATACCCCTCGAAAACTTCAGTACGAGGCCTTTGAGGCACAGCTTGACGCAGCATCCAAAAGGGGGCTTCCGGTGATCATTCATGCCAGGGATGCCCTGAAGGAATGTATAGAAATCATAGAGGGATTTTCAAACAAGAGGGATCTGCATGGTGTGTTCCACTGTTTTTCAGGAGATGTGGAAGAAGCAAGGCGTGTTCTTGACCTGGATTTTTTCATATCTTTTACTGGTGTGATAACATTTCCAAATGCCAAGATGGTGAGAGAAGTTGCAGCGTATGTTCCAATCCAAAAGATACTTATTGAGACGGATGCCCCTTTTTTGAGCCCTGTACCGTATCGTGGAAAGCCAAACGAGCCTGCAAGGGTGAAATACGTAGCAGAAGCCATAGCAAAGATTAAGGACATGGATTTTTCAGAGGTTGCCTCATGCACCACCAGCAATGCCAGGGCCCTTTTCGATCTGTCTGTTCAATAGTGCTCGGTTCAGGCTCTCCGAGGAGACAGGAACTTCTTAGGTCCATTGGTCTGACTTTTACTGTCTGTCAAGCCGGAGTGGAAGAGTTGGATCAGTCGTCAGGCCTCGATCCCGCCGAGCTCACCATGCAAAATGCCAAGCGTAAACTCGGCGCCTTGGAGAAGAAATGCGCTGGTGACGTCATCCTCTGTGCTGATACTTGTGTTTTCTGCAAGGGAGCAATTTTGGGAAAACCCTCTTCCTTTGAGGATGCCCTTGGTATGTTGCGATTTTTGGATAAAAAATGGCATAAGGTATTTACCAGCTTCGTATTGCTTCGCACCTCTGACGGGAGTTTAAAGGGCACTACAGTGACATCCAGGGTTTTTATGGACGTTATCAACAAGGAGGCGCTTCGTGCCTACTGTAGCTCAAAGGAGCCCTATGACAAGGCAGGAGGCTACGCAATCCAGGGAAGCGGAGCGTTTCTGACAAGGCAAATAGACGGTTCTTACACCAATGTGGTCGGGCTTCCCATTACAGAAACGGTTGAATTATTATTGGAATTAGGTGCAATAGAGCCATGTGTGAACGATTGGAAGAAATAAAAAAAAGGGTGAGCCGGGCATGTGAACGCTCCGGACGAGATCCTGCGGTGGTTACTATCGTAGCAGTCAGCAAGAAAAAGCCTGCAGAAATGATTAGAAAGCTTTACAACTGTGGGCACAGGGTTTTTGGAGAAAATTACGTACAGGAAGGGATAGAGAAGATAGGGGCCCTTTCGGATTTAAATGACATTACGTGGCACTTTATTGGCCATCTTCAGCGAAATAAGGCAAAACTTGCCGTTTTACACTTCCACTGGGTGCAAACAGTTGACTCTGTAAGGCTGGCCAGGGCCTTGAACAGGCATGCAGCAGAACAGGGCAAAATCCTGAATACCCTGGTTCAGGTGAATATTGGTAAGGAGGAGTCAAAATACGGTTTGATGCCAGAAGAGGTGCCTGAATTTTTAAAAGCGGTTTCGTCTTTTTCGCACATAAAAATCAGAGGATTGATGACGATTCACCCCTTTTCGGTTTCGAAAGAGGAATCAAGGACATGGTTCAGGCAGATGGCGGAATTAAGAGATAATCTTTCAAGGGCTTTTCCTCGGATTGACCTTTCTGAACTTTCAATGGGAATGTCCAATGATTTTGATGTGGCAATAGAAGAAGGGGCAACTATTGTGAGGATTGGCACAGCCCTTTTTGGACCAAGAGATTAAATTTGGAAAAGAGGAAAAAATGTATAAGGTCTTTATAAAAACCCAGTTTTCATCCGCACACTATCTCAGAAACTACCCAGGAAATTGTGAGCATCTTCACGGGCATAACTGGGATGTCACGGTGACTGTTCGTTCGGAAAGGTTGAATGACATTGATATTGTAATGGATTTCAGGGATCTGAAGAAGATAGTTGGTGAAATCATGAAAGAGCTTGATCATAAGAACCTAAATGAACTTCCTGAATTCAGTTTACAAAATCCCTCATCAGAAAGGCTTGCCGAATACATTTACAAAAGGCTTTCTGCCAAATTAAGTGGTTTTGAAGGCGTTTCCCCAGATTCGGTGGAGGTAAGGGAAACCCCTTCTTCGGGCGTTGTCTACTCAGCTTAAGAAGGAAGATTGGATAACCAGATTTATATAAGAGTTTGTGAAACATTCACGAGTTTGCAAGGGGAAGGGCTTCAATCGGGATTTCCCTTTTTCTTTATAAGGCTTACCGGCTGTAATCTTCGTTGCACCTACTGCGACACCTCCTATGCTTGGTCTGAGGGGGTGAAAAGGTCTGTCCAAGAGCTCATTTCGTTATGGCAGGAAAGCGGTCTTAGGCATGTTCTTGTCACTGGTGGTGAGCCCCTTATTCAAGAGGGCACATATGCCCTTATGGATGCACTGTTAAAAAAAGGCGCAACTGTGCTTTTAGAGACAAATGGTTCCATTTCCCTGGCCAGGGTCAACAGGCGAATCGTAAAAGTGGTTGACTGGAAAACGCCTGGCAGTGGAAGCGGCTCAAGTTTTTTTTTAGATAATCTTCGCTATATCGACAGAAGGGATCAAATAAAATTTGTAATTACCTCCAGACAGGATTATAAATGGGCTTCAAGGCTAGTAAGAAAAAGGTCACTGGCCCTTTTTACAACGGTTCTTTTTTCACCATGTTATGGGCAAGTGGAACCAAAAGAGCTGGCCTCCTGGATACTTGAGGATCGTCTGGAAGTAATGCTCCAGCTTCAGCTGCACAAGGTAATTTGGGGTGACCAAAGAGGCCTTTAGTTCAATCAAAAATAATTTAAAAGACGTTGACAGGACGTTATAAATAATGTAAAAGCTACTTCTAAAATTTAATGAATGAAGCTTCATTTTTTATTTTATTAGAAAATCGGTAGTTTAGCCTTCGGGGTAGGAGAACGTATGATTACCATAGACCTTTCCATTGTAGCTGAGATAATTGGGGTATTGATCTTAATCGTGGTACTCAATTCCATGCTTTATCAGCCCATCAGGCGTATACTTAAAAAACGCCGGGAGGCCATGGAGGCCATTGAGGCTGAGGCCATAAAATTCGAGGACCGCATAAAAAGTCTGATTGAGGACTACGAAAGAAAGTTGAGAGAGGCGCGCCAGGCTGGTAAGGCCGAGTTTGAAAAGCTTCGTGAGGAGGCCAAGGAGCTTGAGAAAAAGCTCATTGGGGAGAGTATGCAGGAGGCTGAATCCAAGAGGCAAGAGCTTATGAGCCAGCTTGCAAGTCAGATTGATGCAGCCAAAAAGGAACTCCAGGTCAAGGCAGAATCATTTGCCATGGAAATTGCTCAAAAGTTACTTGGGAGGGCCATTTGATGTTTAGGAAATTTGCTCCGGTACTGTTGTTGGGTTTGGGGTTGCTACTTTGTGGTATCGGCCCTGCCCTGGCTCAAGAGGCCACGGTTGGTAACGAATCCTCTGTAGTTACCGCTGAAGAAGTAAACGAAACGGCTGGTGAAGTAAAAGAGGTTACCCAGGAGCCGGTCAAGGATGTCAATGAAGAGGCTGTTGCCGTAAAGGAAGGTGTGGCATCTGAGGGGGCTGGTCACGAGGCAGCTCATGGCGAGGGTCATAAGGGTAGCCATGAACACCATGGTCTTACCCACGGGCAGGTGATGAATTTTGTGTGGCATTGCCTCAACTTTGCGTTGCTCCTAGTCATTTTGGTAAAATATCTCAGGAAGCCCATCAGTGACAGCCTTAAGGGCCGTCAGGAGTCGATAGCAAAGGCTTTTGAGGAGCTTGAGTCTAAGAAGGAAGAGGCTGCTGCTCGTTTCAAGGAGTATGAGCAAAAACTTTCTGGAATGGATGAAGAGGCCAAGAGGATTCTTGAAAATTTCGTTGCCCAGGGCAAGAAGGAGCGGGATACGATTATTGAGCAGGCAAAGGCGGCAGCAGAGCGTATCAAGGCCCAGGCTGAGTTTTATGTGCAACAGGAGCTTGCCAAGGCCAAGGTTGAGCTTCAGAAAGAGGTGGCAGATGCAGCCGTAAAGATGGCTGAAGAAATAATAAGGAAAAACCTGACTGAGCAGGATCAGTCCAGGCTCATCAGTGAATACCTTGAAAGGGTGGTGCATAAAAATTGATTAGCACAGTATTAGCAAGAAGGTATGCAAAGGCCCTCTTTGCCGCAGGCAAGGAGGAGGACAAACTGCAGGCCTTTAACGAGACCCTTCAGGCTCTAAACGAGTTCCTCAAGGCCAATGCTGACATAGAAGCCGCCTTGGAAAGTCCGGTAATTGGCTTGGATGTAAAGCAGGAGGTTGTTGAGGAACTGATAAAGGCTGCAGGTGTTGAGCAGACCATGGCCAACTTTCTGAGGATTCTGGTGCAAAATAACAGGATACACTATCTGGGTCTTATTGCTGAAGCGTACCAGGAACTCATGGATGAAGAGATGGGCATTGTCCGGGCCAAGGTTATTACCGCAGTACCTATCAAGAAGGATCTTCAGGAGCAGATGCAGAAGGCCTTCTCCGAGTTAACCGGAAGGCAGGTAATTCTGGAGGCTGTTGAGGATCCGGAGATCATTGGCGGTGTTATAGCCAAGGTTGGCGACAAGGTCTGGGACGGAAGCATAAAAAGCCAGTTAGAAGGCTTTAAAGAATCTATAGGGAGGGGTGAAATAGGATAATGGCACAGATAAACGCATCCGAAATCAGCGATATCATAAAGAAAAAGATAGAGGAATTTGAAAAGAGTGTAGATTTGGCGGAAACAGGCACGGTCTTGTCCGTTGGTGACAATGTTGCCCGAGTTTATGGCGTGCGTAACTGCATGACCATGGAGCTGCTTGAGTTCCCTGGGGGCATCATGGGCATCGCCCTAAATCTTGAGCAGGATAACGTCGGTGTGGCTGTTATGGGAGACTGTTCCCAGATCAAGGAAGGAGATCAGGTCAAGCGTACTGGCAAGATCGCTCAGGTCCCAGTGGGTGAGTGCATGCTTGGCAGGGTGGTGGATTCCCTTGGTAATCCCATTGACGGCAAGGGTCCCATAAATGCTACTGAATTCCGCAGGATCGAGATGAAGGCCCCTGGTGTGATCGACAGAAAGCCGGTTCATGAGCCTTGTTACACAGGTCTCAAGGCTATTGACGCCATGACGCCTGTCGGCAGGGGGCAGAGGGAGCTTATCATTGGTGACCGTCAGATTGGTAAGACGGCCATAGGCGTTGATGCCATAATAGCCCAAAGGGAAACCGACGTATACTGTATTTACAACGCTGTGGGCCAGAAACAGGCCACGGTTGCTCTTGTTGTTGAGGCCCTTAGAAAGGCCGGTGCCATGGAGTACACAACGGTTGTTGCAAGTAGCGCCAGTGAACCAGCATCCCTCCAGTATTTGTCATCATTCTCGGCAACGGCCATGGGTGAGTACTTCAGGGACAATGGCAAGCATGCACTGATAATCTACGATGATCTTTCCAAACAGGCGGTTTCCTACCGCGAACTTTCACTGCTCCTCAGGCGTCCTCCAGGACGCGAGGCATATCCAGGAGACATTTTCTACAATCACTCCCGTCTCCTTGAGCGTTCTGCAAAGCTCAATGACGAGCTGGGCGCAGGAAGTCTAACAGCCCTACCCATTATTGAAACCCAGCAGGGTGACGTTTCTGCCTATATTCCGACAAACGTCATTTCTATTACAGATGGACAGGTTTACCTTGAACCCGCCCTATTCTTTGCTGGTATCCGTCCGGCAGTCAATGTTGGTTTGTCCGTGTCAAGGGTTGGTGGTGCTGCCCAAGTTAAGGCCATGAAACAGGTTGCTGGTACATTGAGGCTGGACCTTGCTCAGTACAGGGAACTGGCTGCATTTGCTCAGTTCGGTAGCGACCTTGACGAGGCGACGCAGAAACAGTTGAGACGCGGTGAGCGCCTTGTGGAGCTGCTGAAACAGCCCCAATACAACCCGCTTCCAATGGAAAAACAGGTGGTGGCACTTTTTGCGGGAACCCAGGGCCTCCTTGATGAACTTCCTGTATCTGCCATACAGGAATTTGAGAAGGAGCTGTATGACTTTGTGGAGCAAAAATATCCCCAAATTTTTGAAGAGCTCAAGGAGAAGCAGGAGATATCAGATGCCCTTGATAAAAAGATGAGGGGAGCAATAGCAGAGTGCATAGAACAGTTCAAAACAGCGCGCAATCTATAAGGGGTCTTGATAAATGGCGTCTTTAAAAGACATACAACTGAAAATCACCGGCATAAAAAAGACCGAGCAGATCACAAAGGCCATGAACATGGTGGCCGCGGCGAAGTTTCGCGGTGCACAGGAACGGATGGAGGAGTTCAGGCCTTATGCTGGAAAGTTTGCAGGTGTCATGGGGCAACTTGCTGGGATGGTGGATCCCAATGCCTTTCCGCTTATGGAGGAAAGGGATGTAAAGAAGTCCATGATACTTGTTGTGACTTCGGACAGGGGTTTGTGTGGAGCCTTCAATGCCAACATCATAGCTACAGCTGAAAAATTCCTTGCTGAGAAGAGGTCAGAGGGGAAAGAGGTAGCCATTGGATGCATTGGAAAGAAGGGCTACCAGTATTTCAGCAAGCAGGATGTCGAAATGGTTATCGATATCACTGATTGTATGGCTAGGGTTCAGATGGTGGATGCAAAGGCAGCAGGCAAGGAGTGTATAAGGGTCTTTCTGGATGGCCAGATTGACGAGGTCCATCTTCTTTATGGGCGATTTGTCAATGTGGTAACGCAGAAACCAACGCTCAAGAAACTCATCCCTATAAGTGCCGCTGACCTTTCTGAAGGCGAACCTGCTGAAGAAGAAAGTGGACCAAAGCCAACCTACATATACGAACCTGATCCGGAGGAGATATTAAGTATATTAATGCCCATGTTTGTTAATGTTCAAATAATGGCTGCCATGCTGGAGACCGCCTGCAGCGAGCAGGCAGCCAGAATGACCGCCATGGATAATGCATCCAGGGCGTGTGCAGACATGATCCATGAACTGACCTTAGCTTATAACAAGGCCCGCCAGGCGTCCATCACCGCCGAGTTAATGGATATAGTTGGCGGAGCAGAGGCATTGAAAGGCTGATAAGATAAAAAAAATAGTTTGGGTTAATATACCCTGTGGGAGGTAGGAACAAATGGCAAATATTGGAAAAATAGTTCAGGTCATCGGGCCGGTTGTTGATGTTGAGTTTGAGCCAGGACAACTGCCCGCAATACTAAATGGCCTCTTGGTTTCAAACCCGGCTATTAGTGATGAACCGGATAACCTTTACATCGAGGTGGCTCAGCACCTTGGTGACAATGTCTGCAGGTGCATCGCTATGGACACCACTGACGGCTTAGTACGGGGTATGGAAGCAAAAGATACCGGTGCTCCTATTAAGATACCAGTAGGTGAACCTACTCTTGGCAGGATTATGAACGTCGTGGGTTGGCCAGTGGATGGAAAAGGTCCCATCAAGTCTGACACCATGTATCCTATTCACAGGAAGGCACCGGCCTTTGTTGAACAGGATACAACGGTTAATGTTCTTGAAACTGGCATCAAGGTTATTGATCTGTTGGTTCCGTTCCCCAGGGGCGGTAAGATGGGTCTGTTTGGAGGCGCCGGTTGTGGTAAGACCGTTATCATGATGGAGATGGTTCACAACATAGCCATGGAGCACGGTGGTATCTCGGTCTTTTGTGGAGCCGGAGAAAGAACCCGTGAAGGGAATGACCTGTACCTGGAAATGAAGGAATCCGGGGTTCTGCCGAAGGCCGCGCTGGTTTACGGCCAGATGACTGAGCCTCCGGGAGCCAGAGCAAGGATCGGTCTCACAGGGCTGACTGCCGCAGAATACTTCCGTGATGAAGAAGGTCAGGACGTTCTCTTCTTCATAGATAACATTTTCCGGTTTACCCAGGCGGGTTCTGAGGTCTCTGCTCTCTTGGGGCGTATTCCTTCTGCTGTTGGTTATCAGCCCACCCTGGCTACAGACCTTGGTGCGCTGCAGGAACGTATTACCTCTACTACCAAGGGCTCCATTACTGCTGTTGAGTGCGTTTACGTGCCTGCTGACGACTTGACTGACCCTGCTCCAGCAACGACATTTGCCCACCTGGATGGTACGGTGGTTCTTTCAAGGCAGATTGCTGAGCTGGGTATCTATCCTGCTGTTGATCCGCTCGATTCTACATCTCGTATTCTTGACCCCAACGTTTTGGGTGAGGAGCATTACTTCACCGCTCGTGAGGTACAGCAGACTCTACAGAAATACAAAGATCTTCAGGACATTATAGCCATTCTAGGTATGGATGAGCTCTCGGATGAGGACAAGATAACTGTTCAGAGAGCAAGAAAGATACAGAGATTCTTGTCACAGCCCTTCCATGTTGCAGAAACCTTTACAGGTATCCCAGGCAAATACGTGAAGGTTGAGGAGACGGTCAGAGGCTTCAGGGAGATACTTGACGGAAAGCATGACGACCTGCCTGAGCAGGCCTTTTACATGGTAGGTACAATAGAGGAAGCAGTTGAAAAGGCCCAGAAGTCCTAGAATAAGGTGTAATCATGGCTAACAAACTTAATTTGGAAGTAGTTACACCCACAAAGCTGGTGGTCAGTGATGAGGTTGATCTTTGCACTGTTCCTGGAACCGAGGGCGTCTTTGGTGTAATGGCTAACCATGCGCCCATTCTATCTACTCTTACTATTGGAGAGATGCACTATGACAAGGACGGTAACATAGTGCGGCTGGCTGTCAGTGGTGGCTTTGTAGAGGTTTCCTCTAACCGCATGACGGTCCTTGCCGAGGCGGCGGAAATATCAGAAGAGATCGATGTTGACAGGGCACTTAAGGCCAAGGAAAGGGCAGAAAAAAGGCTGCAGGAAGCCCTTTCCGGACGTGAGGAAATAGATATGGCCAGGGCCAAGGCAGCATTGGCCAGGGCACTTACCAGGCTGAAGGTGGCCGGTAAGATGAGCTAAAAAGCATTCTCATGGGGAGGGAAGAAAAGGCAAGCCTATGTGCTTGCCTTTTCTTTTTTATATAGCAATATAGAGTTATGAAGTATTCCGAAATCATAGCTTTGGTTCTTGCCGCTGGCAAGGGAACCAGGATGAAATCTAGCCTTCCAAAGGTTCTTCACAGACTGCTAGGGCTGCCTTTGCTTGGTCATGTGGTGGACCTGCTTAAGGTTGTAGGGGTTGATTCCATATTTGTTGTGGTGGGGCACGGGGCAGAAAAGGTTAGAGAGACATTTAAAGGCTGGCCAGTTACATTTGTAATACAAAAGGAGCAGCTAGGGACAGGGCATGCGGTGAAAACATCTGAAACGGCACTCGCCCAAAGGCATGGACAGGTTTTGATCATGTGCGGTGATGCCCCTTTATTTCTGCCCAAGACCTTGGAAAATTTTATTCACTCCCATAAGGATTCAGGAAATAAACTATCCATACTATCAGCGAGATTTTCCGATCCAACTGGTTATGGTCGCATTATCAGGGACAAGGCAGGCAGATTTAAGAAGATAGTGGAGGAAAAGGATGCTAGTCCGTCGGAAAGGGCGATTTCCGAGGTGAATACAGGTACTTATCTTGTTGATAAGGATGTTCTTTTCGAGGTCGTTCAAAAGATTGGTTGTGATAATGCCCAGGGTGAATTTTACCTGACTGATATAGTAGAGCTTGCCAGTGGATCAGGGTACGGTGTTGACGCCTTTTCTCTTGCATCAGAAGAGGAGGCCCTTGGGGTAAATTCCAGAAGCCAACTGGCTACTGCTGAACGGATTTTGCTATCAAGGGTAAGGGAAAAGTGGATGGCAGAAGGCGTAACCTTTTCAATGCCCGAGACCACTTACATAGAAAAAGATGTAAAAATAGGGAAGGACACCTTAGTTGGCCCCTTCTGTATTCTTAAGGGATCCACAGTTATTGGTGAAGGAGTCCAAATAGGGGCACATTCCTTTATCCAAGACACACGCGTACCCGCAGGAGCCAAAATAAAACCGTATTCGTACTTAATTGGTACCTGACAAGATATATTGGCCTATTAGGTCACATGTTAGAATAAGGAAAGGAGTTACGATTTCATGACCAGCTTGGAGATAATTTCAGCACTGGAGGAAAAGATCGAAAGCCTACTTGGTTACGTGAGCGATCTTGAGTCAGAAAAGAGAGACCTCTTGAACCAGTTGGAGGAAAAGGACGCGGCCATTTCGGAACTCAATTCCAGAATAGAGGCCCTTGAAGGTGAAAGGGCAGATGTGAGCAGTCGTGTCGAACATATGCTTCAAAAAATAGCCAGTGTTACAGGTAAAGAAGGTGAGGCTTCTCAAGGCGGACATGGAAATGAGCCCCAGAGAGAAGGTAATTTTGAATTTACCGACTGAGAAATCTTTAAACAGTTAAGTGACACAAAAATTCAGACTTAAATTCTTAGGTAATATCTATGAGTTGAGGGGGGAAGACCCTGAAATAGATTTGCAAGAGGTAGCCGCCTACGTTGAAAAAAAGGCTGCGGAGTTCGAAGAAAAATATTCATCGCTTCCGCCTGCAAGGTTGATGGTTCTTATAGCCATGGCCCTTGCAAGGGATTATCTGGCTACCAAGAAGAACCTTGATAAATTGGAAGAAGGGCTTAACTTCAAGCTGAAGTCACTTAGTGAAAAAATTGATACGCGGTTAGTGAAAAAAAACGATTGATATGTTATAATTTATATTAAAGCATTCCCTGCTGTGTGCGTGGCATGCTGATAGTTTGTTGAGCCAACACCCCGTACAAGGGAGTCGTTCCTCCGTGGAAGAGTGGAAAGGGAGAACAGCCCTTTCCGTTGGAAGCGGATATGACACCCACCTGAGTTCGCTCAGGTTCAATAGACTCAGCTG
>JALWYS010000020.1 GCA_027003115.1 Deltaproteobacteria bacterium
AGGTAGCTCAGTCGGTAGAGCAGGGGACTGAAAATCCCCGTGTCGGTGGTTCGATTCCGCCCCTCGGCACAAATACTTATGGAGGCTCTGGCCTCCTTTTTTATTTCTCAATTTCGAACTTTCTTAGCGGGCTGGAATGATCTCCGTGTTGTCCATATATGGCAGAAGGGCCTTTGGAATCCGCACGCTTCCATCTTCCATCTGATAGTTTTCAAGAACTGCCACAACCGTTCTTCCAACGGCAAGGCCTGAGCCGTTTAGGGTATGCACAAAGCGTGTCTTTTTCTTGCCCTTGGGCCTGTAGCGGATGTTTGCGCGTCGTGCCTGAAAGTCTTCAAAGTTGCTACATGAAGAGATCTCACAGAAGCGGTCCTGACCTGGTAGCCAAACCTCTATGTCATAGGTCTTTGCAGCACTGAATCCAAGGTCCCCTGTGCAAAGGGTAACCACCCTGTAAGGTATCTCCAGGAACTGAAGCACCTCCTCGGCATCCATCAAAAGCGCTTCCAGCTCATCATAGGAGGTTTCTGGTTTTACGAATTTTACAAGCTCCACCTTATTGAACTGGTGCTGACGAACAATGCCCTTTACGTCACGGCCGTAGGAGCCTGCCTCTGAGCGGAAACATGGGGTATAGGATGCGTAATACTTGGGAAGCTCGTCTTCACTAAGTATTTCATCCCTGTGGAGATTGGTTACGGGTACCTCAGCCGTTGGTATGAGATAATAGTCCTTGAAGTTAAGCCTGAAGAGGTCCTCCTCGAATTTTGGCAGCTGGCCAGTGCCGAAAAGGGATGCGCTGTTTACTATCACAGGGGGCATTACCTCGGTGTAGCCGTGTCTTTTCCTGTGAAGATCTAGCATGAAGTTTATAAGTGCGCGTTCAAGCATGGCCCCCAGGCCCATGTACACAACGAATCTTGAGCCTGTGATCTTTGCAGCCCTCTTAAAGTCAAGGATTCCAGTCTTTTCGCCTATCTCCCAGTGTGGCAAAGGCTTAAAGGAAAATTCAGGTATGTCGCCCCACCTCTTAACCACAACGTTGTTTTCCTCGTCCTTGCCCACCGGGACGGATTCATGAGGAATGTTGGGGATGGAGAGCATGATCTTTTGGATTTCATCTTCAACATTATCAAGTTGTGCCTGAAGGCCCTTTATCTCCTCTCCAACCTGTTTCATTTCACTTATGAGGAAAGAGGCATCCCCCCCTTCCTTTTTTATCTTGCCAATTTGCTGGGAAACCGTGTTTCTCTTGTTCCGCAGCTCCTCTATCTGTTGAATGAGCCTTCTTCTTTTCTCATCAAGTTCAAGAAACCGGTCCAGAGACAGCTGGCTGCCACGTTTTTCAAGTGCGCTCTTTACCTGGTCCAGGTGTTCCCTTACAAATTTCAGATCTAGCATTTCAAGGACTCCTTTAAAGTTTTTGGACTTTATTTCCAGTAATCAAGAATCTTTCCCTGGTAACGGCCTTGGTGAGCCTGGCAAGGCTTGGAAGATCCTCATGAAGCAAAAGATGCATCCAGCCTCCAATGTAAACCACCCGTTTGTAAGTGGAGCAAAGCCCAAAAATGCGTTCAGCCAGGGTTTTCTCCCTTTTACACCACAGCTCATCAAAAACCAATCCAATAAATTGTTTGATGGATTCGTTCCTTTCCAAAAGATGTGATGCGGCCTGCCGGTAGTGCCTTGAAAAATATTCATCAAGGCTTACGTTCTGCTCGGAAACTGCAAGAAGTATATTATCGGTGTTAAGGAGTTCGTCTTTCCAGGATGGAAGCTCCCTTTTAGATATTTCGCCAGAGTCCACCGGGACCACCGGTATTGACCTCAGCTTGCCGTACTTTCTTGCCACTTGCCATTCAAAGGGCAATATTAGCTGCCTTTTTAAGAGGCGGATGCGAAGGTGTTTCCTTTTTGAGGGAGGAAGTTCTTTTAATATGGAGCCGAGTTTTCTGAGCCAGAAACCCTGGTGTTTATGTCTGTATCTTACGGAAAAACTGCTGATCTCGACTGCAATACAATCAGGCGTAAGTTTTCTTAAAAGGTCAAAGAGGATTTTTCCTGCGCAGATGTCAAGGTGAATGGTGCCAATCATGAAAAGGGGCAGGGAAAAAGGCAGTGGGGAGTGTTTGTCAAAAGGGGAGTTTTCTGTCAAGGCTTCTGTACTGGACCGCCTCTGCCACATGGCCTGTTTCTATGGTGGTTTTACCTTCAAGGTCTGCAATGGTCCTTGCTATTTTCAAGATGCGGTGATAAGCCCTGGCGCTCAGGCTGAGTTTTGAGCATATCTTTTCCAGAAAGCCCTTGCACCCTTTTCCAAGAACACAGAATTTATCGATTTCTTTAACAGACATCTGGGCATTTGAAAACAGGGGCAATTTGGCAAAGCGCTCCTGCTGTATCCTTCGTGCAGCCACAACCCGTTTCTTTATTGTGCTTGAAGGCTCCCCTCTTCTTCTTTCAGTAAGCTCCTCCAGGGGCACTGCAGGCACGTCTATGTGTATGTCTATTCGGTCAAGAAGCGGTCCGGAGACCCTTGTCCTGTATCTGTGGATCTGGGACGGCGTGCAGGTGCA
>JALWYS010000021.1 GCA_027003115.1 Deltaproteobacteria bacterium
TGTCTCTTCTTAGTGTTGCCACAGGTGAGTTCACGGCCCCAGAGGTTGTTGACCTTTTGGGAGATCCTGTTGTCTCAAGGCGCCTTGATCTTGATGGAGACGGCCTTTTTTCCATAAGGCAGTGGGTCAGGCAAAGTGGCATAAGGCGCGGCATAAGGACCCTTTCAGATGGCACAAAGTGCCAGACCAACACGTGGCTCTTTGGCCTGGACAGACTCATGTTGACTGGCATAAAGGATGGCCAGGAAATAACAGAGATTGCCCCTGGATACCAGATAAAGCCCATTGAAAGACCCATTGAGGGTGAAGGCCTAGGCCACTTGGCCACCCTTTCAGCCTTTGTCTTTGGTCTTGAGCGCTTGAGAGTCAGGCTTCTTCAGGCAGAAGGCCAAGGGATGTCTCCAAAGGGCTGGCTCGACCTATTCAAGGGGGTCGTAGGCGAATTTATTGCCCTGGAAGAGGACTGGAGCGTTGAGCTTAGAGGGGAGCTGATTCATCCCCTTGAAGCGCTTTTTGAGGACATCTCCCTGGCAGGAGTGGACTCTGTGCCCTTTGCGGCGGTTTTGGCATCCATTAGGGACCGTTTTTCCTTCTCCTTCCCCCACTCAACATTCATCTCCGGAAAGGTTCTCTTTTCAAGTCTTGTTCCCCTGAGGGCCTTGCCCTTCAGGGTGATATGCCTTCTTGGAATGAACCAGGGCGAATTTCCCCGACAGTCTACTCGCCCTGCCTATGACCTCATGGCAAGATACCCAAGGCCAGGAGACCGTATAAGACGCGAGGAAGACAGGTATCTTTTCCTTGAAACCCTCATGTCTGCCAGGGATCGTTTGATAATTACATACATGGGAAGGCGGCAAAGTGATAATCAGGCGCTTGAGCCATCCAGCGTCTTGACGGAGCTTTTGGATGCGGTTTCAGGGGCTATATCCTATGCCGGAGAAAAAGTCTCATGGAACGATCTGGTGACGGAACATCCCCTTCAGCCTTTTGGAAGGGCGTATCTTCACTCCAAAAATGAAAGGCTTGTAACCTATGCGCTTGAGTGGCTTCCAGTGAATGATGATGGGTACTTGATAGAGCCTAGGCCCGTGAAGCCGCTAGCAAATTGGCCCTGCGACTTGAGCCATTTAATTGATGGCAAAGAGGCGTCCAGGCTTAATGTGTCTCCTGATGAATTGGTTTATTTCATGGGACATCCCCTTCGTTTTTTCTTGAAAAATGTTCTTTCAATAAATGTGGAAATAGGGGAGGAGGTTCTGAAAGATCATGAGTCATACAGCCTAGATTATTTTTCAGAGGTAAAGGTTCTCGATGCCATAAAGGAGGAGCTTTCAAGGGGAAAAAGGCCGGATGAAAGATTCTTTAAAAAACTGTTCAGGGATTTCACCCTTGAAGGGATTTTGCCAGACAATATTCTGGCACGTGCAATATGGATGCAAGAAGTATCAACCAGGTTTTTGCCTCTGGTGGAATATATTGGCGACATACTCGTCCCGTCAGGCAGTGAGAATATCAAATTCCCCTTTGAGTTCGTGGACGAAGACCTTGAATGTATCGTTAAAGTCTCCGGAAAGGTAGGCAATAAAAACCAGGATAACGGCCTTTACGATTTGAGGCCTAGCATATCGCCGCGTCTCAAGATTGGTTTTTGGGTCAGACACCTTTTGTGGTGTCTGACCTTGGAGGAAAATGAGCCAGGAAAGGGCCTTTTTCTAATCGGTCATCCCAGGAAAGATACGATATTTAGCCCGGTTCCCAGAGAACATACCATTGATTTTTTCAAGAAATTGTTGGCCGCTTATCTCAAAGGTCTTACTGGCCTAGTGCCTTTTTGGCCGGAGATCTCCTATTTTCTGGTAAAGGAACTTCAGCCAAAGCCCAAAAAGCGTGAAAGGCCAAGATGGAGCGTGGTAACGCATGAGGAAGTAGAAAAGAGGGACCTGGATTGGGCAATTGAGAAGGTTCAGGAGTTACTTGAAAGAGATCGAAAGCGTGGAAGCTATTACAAGGACCCATGGCTTTTATACTTTAGAAGGGGTAAGGATCAGCCACCTTCAAGGCTCATGAGGGACCCAGAATTCATCAGGAAAAGCATTGAAATTTGTGCGCCAATGTTTTGGGCAATGGAAAAGGGCAGGTAGAACATGAGGTGTTTGAAGGATATAACAAGGCTGAAGCTTCGGGGCTATACCCTTATTGAGGCAAGTGCCGGCACTGGAAAGACCTTCACCATCACAAGTATCTACCTTCGGCTGGTAATGGAAGAGGCGCTTATGCCCGAGCAGATCCTGGTTGTAACTTTCACAAATGCCGCAACAGAGGAACTGCAGGCAAAGGTAAGGACGAGATTGGACCACGCCTTGACATATCTGGATTCGTCTTCAGGTGAGCCTGACCATGCACTCAAGGCCGCGGTGGACCATGCGGTATCCAGGGTTGGAAGAGATGAGGTCAGAAGAAGACTAAGGCTTGCCCTTCTAAGTATGGATCAGGCCTCGATATTTACAATTCATGGCTTCTGTCACCGGGTTTTGAAAGAGTTTTCCTTTGAGGCCGATTCCCTTTCGGGCATTAAAAATGTTGTCATGGATAAGGAGCTTTACCTTCCTGCCAGCCGTGAATTCCTTCGCTCAAGAATTGCCGGGCTGGATGATGGCTTTATTGGGGTTCTAGTGGAGATATTTGACGGAAAGGATCCTACAGAATTTCTCTGTGACAATCTTGAAGACATATTGGGCATTCCCGAGCCGCTGATTGTTCCTGAAGTTGATTTCGATTCAATGAGGAAGGAATATGCAATTTTCAAAAAGGCGCAAAGTAAAGCCATGAGCTTGCTGCCTGACATGGAAAAAATCATAATGGAAGATTTGAATGCCGTTTTTGATGGGTATGTCGGTGAAATATCAGAGGGCTTGGGTGGAGAAACACAAAAAAAGCTGGAAAAAAAATTTAATGAATGGTTGAAGAAGTGGCTACAGAGAGAAAAAGATTCCTTCAACGCCCTTTTTTCAGACCAACTTCCATCATACCATCAATTTGAAAGGGCCTGTCACTCTGCCTTTTTCACCTTGTTGCCTGAGGACCCACGGCTGGGAAAGCTTTGGTTATTGAGAAATCTTTTTGAAAAGATAACCAGTGAGTCATCGGTAAAAAAAGGAGAATCTTCCTGGGGAAAGCTGGTACTGGATGATTTTTCATATAGGCGCTTGGAGCGTGTATGCTGCAAATGGTTTTCCCTGAAAGAGCATGCTGGCGCCGTTACAGAGGCCAGAAAAAGGATAACAGATTTTTCATCCCGGATTTTTCCACTGTTGAACCATTGCGGCATTAGAGAGAGATTTTTGGCCTTTCTCCTTCACAAGCTCAGGGAGTTTTCAAAGGGATACATGGCCAAGAAGAAGAGGGAAATGGACGCCATATCTTATGATGACATGGTGAAGCAGGTTCATGCTGCCCTCTTGGGGCCCAAGGGCCAGAGGCTTTCGGCCATTTTAAGGAGCCGTTTCAGGGTTGCCTTAATAGATGAGTTTCAGGATACTGACGCCATTCAGTGGGAGATCTTCAGGAATATCTACAATGATCCTCAAAAATCTCGGCTTTTTCTCATTGGAGATCCAAAGCAGGCCATTTATAGCTTCAGAAGTGCTGATATCTTTACCTATCTCAAGGCAAAGAGCGAGACTAGGGAAAGTGCACGCTGGGATCTTGAAACCAATTGGCGTTCTGCTCCTGACTTAGTCGAGGGGGTAAATACAATTTTCTCCCAGGCTCAAAGGCCTTTTGTCCTCGAAGGGATTGATTTTTTCCCTGTTGCAGCAAGAGAGGAAAACGACTGGAAACTTGAGCTTGCTGTGAAAGATATTGGCTCCAAGGATAATATGGGCTGGGAAAGTGGCATTGAAATATGGATGGCCAATTTCACAAGTGAATCAGAAGAAAGTGCTGAAAACAAAGATAAGGATGAAAACGCTCCAAGCCTGGAACCTTCCAAGGTTACTGCCTGCAAAATTTCAAGGATAATCGAGCTTTCTCGAAAGGGTCATCTGGTGTTTGCAGGCCCTGGAGGTCAAAGGAGAGAGGTTACTCCTGGTGATATTGCCGTTTTGGTACGTTCTCACAAGCAGGCTGGCCTGATAAGGGATGCACTTTATGAGCTGGGGATACCCTCCATCTACCACGGCCCCACCAATATATTTACATCCCTGGAGGCAAGAGAGCTTCTTTATATCCTGAATGCAGTTCTGGTTCCATTCAGCCGGCATGCAGTATCGACAGCACTTTGCACCACTGCACTTGGCCATGATGCTGAAGCACTACTTCGTGTCCAGAACGACGAGGAACAGTGGGATGCCCTTGTGGACTCTTTCCTGGAATTAAAGCAGGTCTGGAACACAAAGGGTGTCATGTCAATGTTAAGAAGTCTTTTTAACAGGTTCGATGTTCCTAGGAGGCTTCTTTCGTTGTCAGACGGACAAAGAAGGCTTACCAATTTTCGTCAGCTTTCAGAGCTCCTTTCTGAGGCAGAAAGGGAAAATCCAGGGCCGTCAAGGGTCCTGTTGTGGTTGAAAAAGGCTATCGACGAGCCTGGTCTCGACAAGGATGAAAAAAGGCTTAGGCTTGAAACGGATGAAAATCTTGTGAAGGTGATGACCTACCATACCAGCAAGGGCCTGGAGTTCCCAATTGTTTTTTTGCCTTATATCGACTCCCTTGGTGTCAAGGGTTATGCGATAAATAAATTTTATAGCAAGGAACAGGACTCATATGTTTTGCCCATATCCAACTCGGCCTTTGTTTTCCATCAAGAAGGAGAGGGGGGGCACGCTGAATTCCTAATGGCTGATTCTGAATGGGATTTTGCCATGGATCAGCTGGTGGCAGAGGATGTTCGCCTCATATACGTTGCCCTTACAAGGGCAAAATACAAGATGTACCTTGGCTTTTTTGAAAAGTTTTACTGGCGCTCTGTTGTTTGGCAACTGATGTTCCCTGATATCGAGGAGCTTGTCAAAGATGAATTGCCCGTAAGTAGAACGCTGAAAAAAGGCATGGAATATAAGGAAATCCTATCCGGCCTTTTTCAAGAAGATGTTCCTGAAATATTGAAAAATGCCCTGGCCGGGTATTCCCAAGATATCGAGGGGCTTACCCATTGGTGCAGTGGCCGAAAATTTGATGAAGAAGGCGTTGAGTGTGAGATCCTGACGCCTTTGAAAGAGATGTTTCCTCCTGGCACCTGTGTAAGGATGCTATTCAGGGAAGATTTAAGGTCCATAGTCGAAAGTGGTAAGAGAATCAGGTCCTTACACAAGGACTTTGGAAAAATCGTTCTACCGAAGCTTGGTCAAGGCCCATTGGTAAAACAGACATGGGGAAAGACTAGTTTTTCAGGGCTTGTTGCATCGGGACACCAGGGTGATGTCGATGTCCTCTTCAAGGAAGGCCTTGATAATTTGTCACAGTCCATGGACATGGCCGGTTTCCCAAGAGGACCGCGCCCAGGAAACTGTGTTCACAAGATTTTCGAGGAGATAGATTTTGCTGGCAGCCTGGAAAACTTTCGCGCCAAGGCCTTGGAAAGCCTTAAAGAATACAATCTCGATACTTCCTGGGCTGAAGTTCTTGCGGATATGGTGCGCAAGGTTGTTTCATCCGAGATTTATCCCGGGCTCAAATTGAAGGAACTCGATCCTCGCTGGATAATCAAGGAGATGGATTTTCACTTGGCCTGTGAAGCGGAGTTCTGGAGAGAATTTCAGGGACAAGGTGTTGACTGGGAAAAGGGTGTTTTAAAGGGATATATTGATCTGGTCTTTCGTCACCACGAGCGCTTTTTTCTCCTGGACTATAAAACCAACTGGCTTGGCACATCTCCTGAAGACTACGGCGAGAAACACTTGAGCAGGGCCATGGACGAACACGACTACTGGTTGCAGGCTGCCATTTACCTTGCTGCCCTTGATGGCTACCTTTCACGATTCAACAAAAATTATGATAGGGACCGGGACCTTGGTGGTGTCTTTTATCTATTTGTCCGGGGCATGACAGGTGGAGGGGCTTCTCGTGGCCGAACTGGGGTCATTTTCGTTTCCCCTGATGAGCTTTCGCTAAGATATCCGTGGCTTTTCAGGGCTTGAAGCCAGTTGATCAGGAAACGGAGAGCTTCAGAATGGGTTTCAGCCTCGATAAAATCGAAAGCCGGCTACATGAGCAGACAGTGGCAGGAGATGTTTCGCCACTTGCAGTAGAAATTTTCAGGTTTGTTAAAAGATCGATTGGGCCTTCCCATGGTTTTTTCAATACCCATGGAGATACCACTTTGCTGGATGTGGAGTGGGTGGCTTTTGCCGGATTTCTTCTTGGCCTTGGTCTTGATGCAGGACATACTTGCCTTGAGATGACTCCGGATGGATTAAGCTCCATTCTTCTTGATATGGACTTTGCCCCTTTACTGGATAGCTTTCCAAATGTCTCAGCAATTACAAAGTCAGATAAAGCTCATGACGGAAACGTGTTTCAGGAGCTTTCAGGTCATCTATGCGGAAAGATAAAGGATTCCACTTTCGTAGGCTCTCCAGAAACTGAAAAGATTTTTATGCTCGTTGGAAACAGACTTTATCTTCATAGATATTGGAGTTACGAAAGGCGCCTTGCAAAGGAGCTTTCGAAGAGAGCAAGAACTCCGTCTCTTTTTTTCAAAAACAAAAAGGCTGGCTTCCAGTTGCTGGAAAAGTTTTTTCCGCCAGGCAAAGGGCCTGTGCCCGACTGGCAAAAGATTGCAGTAGCAAGCTCCCTTGAAAAACAATTTTTCGTGCTTTCAGGGGGACCAGGGACAGGAAAGACAAGGACGATAGCCGCTATGATGGCTGTAATGCTTGAGGCAGCAGACACCCCGCTTGAAATAGCCCTTTGCGCACCAACCGGAAAGGCAGCTTCGAGACTGAGTGAGTCTGTACTGGATGCCATGGCAAGGCTCGAAGTGCCATCTATTTTGAAGAAGAAGATTCCCGCCGAGGCCCTTACCATACACCGGCTTCTCGGTGCTGGAAGAAGTGCCGGAACTTTTCGTTATCATTCGGAAAACCACCTTGATTTTCACGTTGTAGTAGTTGATGAGGCATCCATGGTTGATCTTCCAACAATGATTCATCTGGTCGATGCTCTTAGGGAAGATAGCATCCTTATTCTTGTCGGAGATAAAAACCAACTGGCCTCGGTAGAGACCGGAAGTGTTTTGAGGGATGTCTGTTTTGGGTTTGACCGGTTTACCTATTCGGGAAGATTTGTTTCACTTGCCAAACAAGTGGGGGAAGATATCGGTAAGATCAATGGCATTGAAAAGCCGTGTCATGAATTGAAAGACTGTATTGTGGTGCTTGAGCACAACTTCAGGTTCAGGCAGGGAAGTGGAATAGACGAGCTTTCTTCTGAAGTGAACAAAGGTCGCTTTGAAAAGGTGTTCGATATCTTGGCATCCCCTGATTTCAGGCATGTGCGATTTCAGAATTCCAGGGATAAGGATATTGTCAGTTTTTTAAAAGACGTGGCCCTGACTGATATGGAGATGATTTGCTCTTCTGACTCAGCCTCTGAGGCACTTACTAGATCCAACGGTTTCAAAATCCTTTGTGGTACGAGAAGGGGTATCCGGGGAGTTCAGGCTATCAACGCACTCTTGTCTAGCGCAATCTTCAAAGAAGATTCTTTTGATGTCCACAGTCTTTTCAAAGGGCTTCCAATAATAATAAACAAAAACGATTATTTTTTGGGCCTTTTCAATGGAGACACCGGGATTTGCTGGCCTGATGACAAGGGGCGCTTGAAGGTTTTTTTCAAGGGCCAAGGCGGAGAAATACGCGCCTTTCTACCATCTCGTCTTCCCAGTTTCGAACCTGCCTGGGCAATAACAGTTCATCGAAGCCAGGGCTCTGAATATGAAAGGGTCCTGCTCATTTTGCCCCACGATGACTCGCCACTTCTTGGAAGGGAACTTCTTTATACTGCAATAACCCGTGCCAAGAAGGAGTTGATTATTTATGGAACAATAGATGCCCTGAAAGGCTGTGTAAAAAGGCCGACAATGAGATTTTCAGGCCTTAGTGAGCTTCTGTGGGATAATTGAAAATGCTGGCGGGCGATGCGGGATTCGAACCCACGACCTTTGGCTCCGGAGGCCATATGTCGCATTCTTGCTACTCACCTTAATTGAGTTAAATATTCTTTAATTACAGTTGACTACGTATCTTTAATGTGCTTTAATCACTCCTATAAAACCTATCAATTTTAATGTTTTTGAACAAAAAGGGTAGGAATAGGGTAGGAAAATCCAACCCTTGGCCTGCTAAAAACGAGGGAGCCAATGGCCACAAAATACAAGCGAGTCAAGAAGAGGGGAGGAGGCTTTTTAACAGGCATCTATTATTACGAGTCACACTCCAGGCCCAAGATTAACAGCCACCTAGACAGGTGCTTTATTATTTCATTTAAAATTGATAACAAAAAGAAGTGGGAAAAAATTGGATGGGAGTCAGAGGGATATACACCCCAGATTGCCTCGGAAGTACGGGCAGAACGGATAAGGGCATTAAGACACGGTGAGAGGGTAAAAACATCGGCTGAGATCAGACAAGCCC
>JALWYS010000022.1 GCA_027003115.1 Deltaproteobacteria bacterium
GCCTTTGAGATGTCTTCATCAATGGGATGTTCTATGAGATAATAATGTCTTTCAACGAGTTTTTCGATCTCGCCTTTGGCCCCTACAAAAAGTCTAGCTACGAGTCCGGTCGCCCTGAGTATGATCTGGCTTACGTTTATGTCGTAAGGGTCGGCAGTTGCCACCTCCATCTGGTTGCCATTCATTCGAAGAGGAAGAATCTTCTGGGTCCGGGCGATGTGGGCAGGAATTTTTCTAATTGCTTCCTTGTCTGGGGAAAAGGACTTGAGATCTATGAAAGGAACGTCTGTCTGTTTGGCTAGGGCAAAGGCAAGTTCCGCATCGGTTATGATACCAAGGCGCAAAAGACATTCGCCCAGTTTTTCTCCAGTGGCCTTTTGCTCGGTAAGGGCGAACTGGAGTTCTTGCTCTGTAAGAAGACCCTGTTCCTTTAAAAGGGCACCTAATGGTTTCCTTTTTCCTTCCATAGTCTCCTAACCTGAAGGCCTTTGTTTGCCCCTTCCTAATGGAAAGCGAAACGCCAGACCCGCCAAAAATAGACGGGCCTGGTCCCAATGAGGAGGTGGTTGAGGGTTAGAATTCTACTATCCAGGCGGCGTGGGTGTACGGAGTGGTGCTGGCATCAGGCCACTGGCCGTTGTTGCACGTTGTCCCAGGAACTGCCACAAAGGAGCCCGAGGCACAGTTTGCGACCCCGTCGATCATCCTGTCCAGGGCTATTGCAAAGTCTGTTGGCAGATTCTGAATCCTTAAATAGTTTCTGTACCTACCATTAAAATTTGCATAATAGTAACCCACCCAGACAGTCTGCCTGGCATATTCTCCGTCAAGGGAAATCTGTCCGATGTTAAGGCTGTTTGGTCCGCATTCGTTTGACGTAAGGTTGCTCTTTACAAGGGAGCAGACATCAATGCCTACTGCGCTTAGGCTGCTTATTATCTGGGACCTGTACGTGCCATTAGAAAGGGCGAGCTGGTCCATCCAGCCGTTCGGATTGCCATTTCCTCCGTTTATGGCCCCGTCTCCGAGAATCCTTCCGGTCTTGTCGTAGTAAGAACCAATGAGTTTGTAGTGGGCGGCAAAAAACGTTTCGTATGCATTTTTGATCTGTGCGGACTTTATCAGATCCCTGCCCTTCATTACCGCACCTATAATGATGCCTATTATCACAAGGACTATGGCCATTTCAATAAGGGTAAAGCCGGCCGTTTTAGTCCGGTTCAATGGGGTGGATGATGGTCTATAAAAAAATTTTCCCATGGCATAAAATACCTCCACTTTTTTTGTTTCTGTCAATAAATGCATCGGATTCATTGATATTTTTCTTTAAAAAAAAAGAGAGGACCGTCTTTAAAATTTTTTAATTCCCCTCTCCTTATGCCTTATAATCTAGGAAAGAATGGCGCTTGATGATGGGCATTTCAGGTCCATTAGACGAAGGCGCTGCTTTTTGCTACAATTTTTAATCATGTGACCAAAAGGAGAAAGACCATGACCGAGCTTAAGGATTACCAAGGGGACGAAGGCTTTCTGTTTGAAATAATAAATGCAGTGCCGTCTGGGATTTTCGTAACGGACCTTGAAAACAACATACTCATTATCAACAGGGCCGGTGCGGAGATGGTTGGGCGCACTCCAGGAGACTGTTTCGATCGGAAATGTTATGAGATTTTTCATACTCCCATGTGCCAGACAGAGCACTGCACGTGCAGGGTTGCCACAAAGAACAACACCGTTAACCAGGGCCAGACCACCTTGAAGGTAGGGGATAAGGAAATACCCATAGAGTTTGCCAGTCGCCCCATAAAGAATCACAAGGGCGAAGTGATTGGATGCGTGGAGCATTTCATTGACATCTCAGACAGGCTTGAAAAGGAAAGGCTCATACTGAAACAGCAGGAGGAGCTGCTAAAGAAACGCGACGAGGACATTCGTCATCTCCAGGAGGAGATACTTGAGCTTTCAACCCCGGTTATCGAGGTGTGGGACGGGGTCCTTGCCCTGCCCCTTGTGGGCACTTTGGACAGTCACCGTGCCCAGTCTGCCATGGAAAGGCTGCTTGTAACCATAGAATCCACCCGTTCGCCTTTTGTGATAATTGACATCACAGGTGTGCCCAATGTGGATACGGCAGTGGCAAACTATCTGCTCCAGACAGTGGATGCAGTAAGATTAATGGGCAGCGAGGCAGTGCTCACCGGGATATCTTCCCGCATTGCCCTTACCATGGCCCACCTTGGGGTGGACCTTGGAACCATAAATGTAAGAAGTCGTATGGCAGACGGACTTCACTACGCCATGCAGCAGATAATGAAGATGAAAGAGCGCCAAGCAAAGGCCATACACGCCCTTGAGGATCAGACAGGCGGATAGATTCTCAGATGAAGGCCTTCTTAATCTTTCGTCTTGGGCGAATCCTCCTTGTTTACCTTCAAGAGGAGATAGATGATGAGCAGGTGGTGGAGCTGCTAAGAGAGCTTTCCCGCAAGGTTCGCACCTCCAGGGCAAGGGCGGTAATAGTTGATCTTTCAGACGTTGAGGTCATGGACACATACCTTGCAGAAAATATACAGAGGCTTGCCACTACCATGAGCCTCTTCAGGGCAGAGGTTGTGGTTGCAGGCCTAGGGGCACATGCCATTTCGGCCCTTAAGGCCTTTGACATGAGTTTTGGAAGTGATCTGCACTTTGCGCTGGATGCTGAGCAAGCCCTATCAAAACTTGGCTGCAGGATAATAGAAGTTGGTTCATAAAGAGGAGTCGCAGGTTGAAATCCTTAGAATTTGTGCCACCGTGTCCAAAAAGGTAGGCCTTTCACAGGCACGGAAGGCCTTAAGAGAGCTCCTTTCAGAAGTCAACGTTAATAACGAGATAAAGGTGGCAGAGCTACTTACCATCCTTGATGAGCTTGGAAACAACATCCTTCGCCACGGCAGAAAGGGGTTGATATGTATTTCAGCGTACAAAAAGGATTCAAAAGTGGGCATAAGGATGGTGGCAGAAGACAGGGGAGCTGGCATAGACGACCTTAATAAGGCGCTAAGCCCGGGTTATTCAGAGGACAGAGGAATGGGAATGGGACTAAATCTCCTCAAGTCCATTTGTGACGACCTTCGGATTGCCAGTCTGCTTGGAGGTGGCGCCTACGTGGAAGTGTGGAAATGGATTTAGAAGGCCTTCAGCCGCTATGGTATGAAAAAGGGGTCTCCATGGAGGCCCATGTTCTTCTCGCAAGGCGGGCTGCAAAGGATTTTGCCAAGAGGCTCGGGTTTTCTGAAAAGAGGGTTGCAGATGTTTCCCTATGCGTAACAGAGCTTGCCCAGAACCACCTGGACCATAAAACTGTGCAGGGCCTCATACGCCTTTTTGGGCAAAGGACAGGTGAAAAGGAGGCAGTTCTTGTCATGTCGAGCCTAGATATGGGCCCAGGCATGAAAATAAAAAAAAGGCAAGACGCAGGTTTTTTGGGCAGGCGTGGCCTTGGCGCAGGCCTGGACAGCGTCAAAAGGCTTGCAGACGGTTTTGGACTTTGTTCTGGAAAGCTTGGGGATTTCCCATGCCCTGACCTGCTTCTTGGAAGCAGGGAATTTGAGACCCTTATTGCCGCATCCTTTGTTGAACCCCGGGAGCGGTTCATGGACATCCCCATGGATTTCTCGTTTCTCATAAGGCCTGCAGGGGAGTCATCCCTGTGCGGAGACGGCTTTTCCTTTTCCTTTGAATATCCCTTTTTTCAAATGGTAGTGATGGACGCCTTGGGTAAGGGGTATGAGGCGGCACAAATACTGGCTTTGGCAAAACGGTTTCTCGCCTTTGTTCCTTCTAGTACGCACCCTCAAGAGCTTCTTCTGGCCCTTGGAAAAGAGATTGTTGGCTCCCGGGGAATCATGGCTCAGGCAGTGAGGGTGAATGTGGAGGACCCTGAGATACTCATTGGAGCGGCTGGGGACGTTGAACACATACTCTTCATCAATGGCAAGGAGCGCTTCGTCTCTGGACGCAGCGGTCCAGTAGGACCAGTGAATACCAAACGGGTGATAGAGATGACAGAAATAACCGCCTTTTCAGAGGTAATGGGCATTTTTTATACCGACGGTTTGGGCCGGGTCCCAAAACTCCGTTTCAATCAGGCACTTATGGAGATCCCGGCCATAATATGGACAAACTATCTCTTTTCTCTTTGTGGTCAGGAGGAAATGGGTCAGGATGACGCAACCTTGGTGGTGTGGAAATGGAAAACTTGAGCCACCAGATTCACGTTCTCACCCTTGTTGTCAAACGCCAGCGGGACATACCCCTGGTAAGGTCAAAGGCAAAGCTTTTAGGGGGGATATGCGGTTTTTCAGGCACAAAACGTATACAGATCGCCCTTATGGCCTCTGAAATGGCCAGGTTTATGATAAAAAACACCGGAGGCGGAAGGACGGTTTTTAACCTCGTTTGTGCCAGTGAGGCATCATTGAACAGTCGGGGTCCATCTGGGCTCATGATGCATTTTCTGGGAAAGAAGGCCTACCTCCTTGAAAAGCCCACAAAAGGGAAGGGGGAAGACTTCAGCCAGATATTTGGCCCCATAAAATCGATGGCAGATGATTTCCGTGTAAACCCCTACGGAAAAGAGGACGGATTTGAGCTCAAGGTGGTTATGCTTGGCGGGCAGGCAAGTTGTGACGAGCTTCTCAAGGGGCATGAGAGAATAAGACAGCAGCTTTTCAAGGACGTTGAAGAATCCTATGTGGAAAATCTAAGGGCAAAACATGAAGAGGTGCTTTCTCTTTTAAAAACATTGTCACTAAAAAACAAGGAACTTGACAAGGTCAATGCAGAGCTTCTTGAGCTTAGTAAGGATATGGAATCACTGGTCCATGAGCGCACTGTGGTGGAATTTGCCCTAGGTATAGCTGATAAGATCCGTAACCCGGCAACGGTAATAGGAGGGCTTTCCAGGTTACTTTTAAAGAAGCTTTCTGATGATTTTCCAGACAAGGACAAGATAAAGGCAATATTCTTAGAGGCCCAGAAGCTCGAGGCCATAGTCAAGGATTTTGAGGGGCTGGCAAGGCAACAGGAGCGTTTCCTGACCCAGGTTGGCCTCCAGGAGCTTGTAAAGGAGATCCTTGATGCATGGCAACCAAACTTTGAGAAAAAAGGCATAAACCTCAGATTTCATGCGGCCAGGGAACCCATTCTAATCCGTGCCAATCCAAGGACCCTTAAGGTTGCCATACTTCACATTCTCAAGAATGCAGTGGATGCCTCCCCCGCAGGCTCGGAACTGGAAATAAATGTTGACAGGAGGGATGGAAGGCCCGTTTTGGAAATCGTGGATCACGGACCTGGCATAAGCAGTGAAGTAAAGGCAAGGCTTTTTAAGGAGCTTGTAACCACAAAGCCATCTGGAACCGGAGTGGGGCTTATAATGGTGCACCATATAATGAAGGAACATCAGGGAGAGGTAGAGATAGATAGCAGCCCTGGCAAAGGGACCAGGGTTCGCCTTGTTTTCCCGGAAAGATGGAAGGAAAGGCAAGGCTAAGCGGTGTGAAGGGCCTTTTCCTTGCTATCTTCATGATTCTGGCCCTGTGGTTTCTATGTTGTTCATCTTTAGACGCCTCCCTTTTAAGGGCCGAAGGGCCCCAACTTCATGCACAAAGTGGCAAGGCTTTGTGGGAGATTCTCAGAAACGATCCCAATAATGAACTTGAGACGAAAAAGGACGGCCAGGGGCTACACGTTAAATTGAGGCTTTTGATAAAGGGTCTGGCAGGCTCAAGGGATGAGGATCATGCCTTTGAGGACCTGGACCTATTTTTAAATCTAAAGGCAGATGGGGCCTTTTTTTCACAGGCCCAGGACTTTTCCTGGAGGTTTAAGGCTGCCTGGCCCAAGGGACAATTACTTTTTTTCCCATGGTTTCTTGATCTTTCTCAGATAAAGGGAAGTCTTAAGGCAGAGGGAAGGGTCAGACGTGGCAACATCTACATAGATGATTTGCGCCTTTACGGCCCCTTTTCCCTTGAGGCACGGGGTGTTCGCCTCCCTTTTAAAGAAAGAGGCAACTCGTCAAACTATCTTGATGTGCTTCTTGGTGCCGGTTGGGAGCTTAGGGCTGACATTAAACGTACCTATAACCTTTTTGTGAAGGAAGCCTTTTCTGACTCACATCCTTTTGTAAAGGATTTTGGGCCAGAGGGAAGTTTTGTGGCAAAGGGTCTGGGCAAGAAGATATCCCTGACCTTACTTGGCCAGGTTCTTTACAAGTCAAAAAAATTTATAGAAGGGCTCAAGGCGGCTGTCTACTATCCCCTCCTAGGGGAGATGTGTGAAAAAGGCTTTGTGAGCTGGCATGACATCTTTCTTGGCCCCATAATCCCAAAGGGCATATTTCGAACACCTGAAAACATAGGCATATCTGGAAAGAAATTGCCAGTGACCCTCTGTCATGACAGGGGAAGCTTTGGCCCCTTATCTCTGGACCTTGGAAACGGAACCATATCTTTTGGCCAGGCTACTTTCCTGTTTTCACGTGGAACCCTTGTGCTTCGGCAAATAAGGATAGCTGGTCTCAAGGTGCACAGGCTTCTCAGGGATATACCCCTTGAGATCAATGTTGACGGAAGCCTGCCCGAGGCAAGGTTCCAGGGAGACAGGCTGGTCTTTAAGGGCAGCCTCAATGTAAAGGTAGCCGGTGGAATGGTTCAGATAAAAAACATCTGGGTTGAGCCATATGCGGCGATTTTCAGATGGGGTGCGGATATTTTTTTTAAACACATCAACTTAAAGGCCATCACGGAAAATACCTCCTTTGGACTGGTTACAGGGGCAGTAGAAGGCTGGGTAAAGGGGCTTGTCATGAGTGGGTCCCAGCCCGAGGCGTTTGATCTTCTGGTAAAAACCGATGAGAAGGCAAGCCGTTCCAAGAAGATAAGCATAAAGGCCATTGAGAACCTGTCCATTTTGGGAGGGGGAGGAGGTTCTGTCTCCTTTCTAGGCCAGCTTTTCAAGGAATTTTCCTACAGCAAGATTGGCATCTCTTGCAGGCTAAAGAACGATGTCTTTGAACTCCACGGCCTGTACAGGAAGGGTGATAGGGAATATCTGGTAAAAAGGGGCTTTTTCGGGGGAGTCAATGTGATTAATATGAATCCAAAGGGTAGAATAAGCTTTAGAGATATGCTGGACAGACTCAAGAGAATTGGCGAATCCAGCCAAAGTAAAGTGGAGGTGCGTTAAATGAATGGTAAGAGGAATTACAGTTTTTTTATCACTGCGGTACTTTTTCTTGTAACGGCGTGCGTTACCGTAAACATCTACTTTCCGGCAGCAGAGGTGAGAAAGGCCGCAGAAGACATAGTCAAGGACGTAAGGCAGCAGCAGGGGCAGGAAAATGGGCAGGAATCCACAACGTCGCCCACCTCATGGCTCTTCTCCGTGAGTGAGGCCCATGCGGCAAGTGAACTCACGGTTTCAAATGCCACCATCCGCCAGCTGAAGGACCGCATGAAGAAGCGCTTTTCGTCCCTGGCCCCATATATGAAAAGGGGACTGGTGGGTGAAGGCTTAAACGGTCTTTTGTCCATAAGGAGCCTTGCAGGGCTTGGACTTAGGGAAAAGGCGGCATTAAAGAAGCTGGTTGAAGCGGAGAACAAGGACAGGATGGCCCTTTATAAGGCAGTGGCACAGGCGCTTAATATCCCAGCCTCCCAGATTTCCAGGGTCCAGGCCATTTTCGCTCAGCAGTGGCAGAAGACGGCGCCAAAGGGAGCATTTATTGAGAAAAAACCAGGGAAATGGGTGAGGAAGTAGATATGAAATAAATTCAGGGAGTGTAAAGGGCCTGTAAAACAGGCCCTTTTTCGTTGTGTCAGGTGTCTTTATACCTTAAAGGCCTTCAGCGTGTTTTCCAGGTTTTCTGCAGTAAGGGCCATCTCACCTGCGGAGAGCCTCGCCTGTTCAGAGCCTGAAGCCGTCTGTGTGCTTGCTTCCTTGATTCCTTCGCTCTGGCTTACCAATAGGCTGGTGCTGCTTGAAACCGCTTGGGTGTTCTCGCTGATTTCGTTGGTGGTTGCGGTTTGTTCTTCCACTGCGGCGGCGACACTGTTGGCCAGTTCGCTCACCTCCTCTATTGATTCACTGATATCGTCTGTGACGGTTTTCACCCTTGTTATATGTTCCTGTAACTCTTCGACGGTATGGTCTATCTTTTGAACCGCCTCGCTTGTCTGCTTTGCGAGTTCCTTTACTTCTCCTGCAACCACAGCAAAGCCTTTGCCTGCCTCTCCGGCTCTTGCCGCCTCAATTGTGGCATTGAGGGCAAGGAGGTTGGTTTGTTCTGCAATGTTGCCAATGAGGCTGCTCATCTCGTTGATGCTGATAGAAGAGTTGGCCAGGGCATCCACCAATTCGCGGGCCTGCCTTGTCTTTTGGGCAACCTCTGACGATTTCTGACCGGTAACAGCAGTATTTTGTGCGATTTCAGCCACTGTTGCCGTCATTTCCTCCATGGCTGCGGCAATACTGGACATCTGTTCACCCATATCAGAGGCGCACTTTGCTACCTCTTCAGACTGTGCATTTC
>JALWYS010000023.1 GCA_027003115.1 Deltaproteobacteria bacterium
AGGCCGCCTTTTGAGGCGGCCTTTTATCATTTGGCTGATGTCTTCCCTTTATCTCATGAAGGGCAGCAGCTTGGTGTACTTCATGAAGACGATGATGAGTGCCAGTGCGAGCATCCTCTTCAGGAAGATCTCAGGCAACTTCTTCTGTATCCTTGGGCCAACCATACCACCGCCAATGGCACCACCGGCAATACAAGCAGCCATGATCCAATCTGGCTGGTATCCCATTAGGATATACTTTGCAATACCGCCACATGAGGTTGCAAAGGTACCTGCCAAGGCAATTGGAACAGCCAGATACATTGGATAACCCATAAAGGTGGTCATGAAGGGCATGAACATGAATCCACCACCAACACCAAAGGAGGATGCGATCATACCCATGACAATACCGCCGATGAGCATGGTGAGTGGACGGGCAACGAATGTTTCACCCCAGAACCTCATGTCAAACTTGATAAGGTTGAATTTGTCAAATTCGACCTTTCCAAGCTCTGCGGCCTTACCTGTCTTCTTGGCCTCTTCAACTGCCTTGTTGAACTTCTGAACTATAGCTTTTAGGGCCTTTTTCTTTTCAATGGTGCTTGGCAGGGACTCGTGGAAGAGCTTGAAGCCTATGAGTAAACAGATGATGCCCAGGTAGAACTTGTAGGCCTTAAGTGGCAGATACTTTGCAGAAAACGTTGGTCCAATGAAGAAAGCACCAATCAAAATACCAATGGCAAAGAATATGGCCACCGGCCATGCAAAACGTTTGGCCTTAAAGTATGAGATAAGGCCTGTAACTGGTGAACAAAGGGTGAGGAACAGGTTTGTAGGCTTAATGGTGTTAGCTGCATTGATACCAATTGGGCCCTTTGTTCCAATAACTGTAATCTGGTATGCAGCAGTGAAAAGACCACCGGCAGCTCCCATGATAACGAAAAGCACACCAATTATGAACGCACCAAAAAGAACTACCAGGGGGTTCATGTAGCAGCACGCTGTGGTGAAGTAGAAGGTGGAAGGAATAATAGCGAATCCGCCTGTCTTCTGGCCGTTTACGTAAACCGCCATCTTGGTATGGGGAGCGAGGTTTTTGTATGGAGTCATGGTCATCTCAAACTCGCCTGTTTCCTTGTTAAGCTTGAGGCTGACGCCCTTATTCCAGTCCTCCTTCTGAGTAGCGTAATCGGTCATAACCATCCTGGCATTACCACCACCAATGGGCCTTTCCTTGGATACGGTGTTGATACCGAATTTCTTCTCGTGAGTGAAGATAAGGAACTTCCACTGTTTTTCGGTGCTTACAGGACCCAGGACCGTCTTGACGTTGTCTGGAATTTCGGACCACTTCTTTATCTTGTTGACCCGAACCATGAACTTGAATGGTGGCCATGCAAAAGGCCCACTTGTCTGACCCTTGGCAACGCTCTTTGGTGTTGCCAGATCCTCGGGCCTGTTTGTAATCACATAGTAGGTAGGCGGGATGGCAGTATCACCGAATTTCTTGGTAAGCTTTGACCTCTCCTTACTCCCAGGGGCATCCGCCGGTTTGAACATCTGTTCAGTGCAGACAACTATGTAGATGTCCTGTCCCGGATCGATCTTGCCCTTAACGGTAATGGGCTTCCCAGCCTTGACACTGTCCGAGGTCAAGGTTGCCTCGACTGCCCACGCGGATGATGCTGCAAAAATCAACATCAAAAAGACCGTAAAGACCTGACCAAAAATCCTCTTCTTCATAATGCTCTCCTCTCTCTTTTGTTTTTGTGCAACTTTTTTGTTGCACTAACTGGTTAAACTGACACCCTGCCTCTGAATATTTGACTGCACAACGGGCCAGCTGTGTTCCCTGGCCCATTTTTGCTTTGAGGAATTTGCCGACTCTTCCGAGCCCTTGGCATTGTTTTGAGATATCTTATAGGTAAGAGTATCCAAAAGAATGGTAAAGTCAACATACTGGACGCTCACACCCCTTGGTACACGAATCCTTGTGGTACAGAAATTCAATATTCCCTTTATTCCGCACTCCACAAGGATATCTGCCATTTCCTGGGCCCTTTCAGAAGGAACAGCCAGCACCGCCAACTGGATGTCCTTTTCCTCAATTACCCTTGGAAGATCCTTGATATCCTGAACAACAAGGTCGCCTTCCATCTCCCTTCCAATGTTATTGGAATCGTAATCAAAAACCGCCTCAAAGACATAGCCCTGCTTGGAGAACTGGGGATGCCTTAATAGGGCCTGACCTATGGGTCCAGCACCCACAAGGACCACCCGCCACTCATCCAGAAGGCCCAGGATGCCAGAGATGGTATTTAGCAAGGAGGCAACGTCGTATCCAACACCCCTGACACCAAATCTGCCGAAATAGGAAAGGTCTTTTCTTAGCTGGGCCGGGTTTACGCTTGCCTCATAAGCAAGTTCGCTCGATGAAACAACCTTTACACCCTTTGCCAAAAGTCTCTTAAGATATCGCTGGTACACCGATAATCGGATAATTGTAGCAGCTGGGATTTTCTCTTTTCTCATCTTTACCTCCCCTTAAATTTGATTAAAATCCTGAAAAGCAATAAGTATGCCTGCAGGAGAAATCGCTGCAATTTCAGCTTGTTATGAAAATCACTTTTAATTTGATTCATGAAAAAGGCCCTATCACCTCTTAAATTGCAACCTAAAGGTTGCACTCTTAGAAAATTTGAACCTAATTTCACTATTTAATATTCGCGAAATTGCCAGGGAAAACATTCCAAAGAGAAACTTTTTACATGTCTTTTCAGGAAATTAGAAATAAATAAAGATCAAAGAAATGGAAAAGACCTTGTATTTTTTTTCCTAATCAAACTGCAACAAAAAAGTTGCATACTTCGGGATAAGATCATGAAGGACTTGCTTCAGCTTTGGGAGGCACCCGCATCTATTCCTTCCATGTTTACTTTCGGACGAAACTTGAAATAGATGAAGATCACCAAAAGATACACTGTCATAAAAAGAAGGGGCAAAGAGATACCGCTTACTCCCTTTACGGCACTGGGAAAGGCAATGACAAACTCAGCCCCGGTTTCCTCCTTAAGCCTGACCACAGAGGGTATATGATCCAGCCAAAAAAGTGCAAAAAAGACGGGCATGAGATAGGTAAGACCATACCTTGCAAACCTCTGGGCAAGGTACTCGTTGAATTTCTCATCAAGCTCCTTGTCACTGGCATCGTACAGGACTGACTGCTTTTTCCAGTCATCTATCTCCTTAATGAGTTCCTGGGCCTTTTTTCGCTCCATGAAGGCCTTTTGAAATGCGGCTTCCTTTTCATCAACCCGAAGAAGCTTCCTAATAAAAATTGATATTCCCGCTGTCATTAGGGCCACAAGGACCACCTGAAGCCATAGGGGAGCACCAATGGCCTCAAGGGGCGTTATGATGATCACCTGCAGGAAATGGGAAATGGAGGAAAAAAGAGGTGTCAGCACCCCGTACATCAACCAGTCCAGAAAATCTCTTAAAAAGCCCGGTACGAAATCCATGGACTAACCATAAAGCGAGCCCGACCTTTTTTCAACGTATACCTCGGTTTGCTAAAAATCGTGGTTTGCCAAAACTTTTTGGGATAGTCTTGTCTCTGATAGATACTAAGGAGCATTAAAATGGATCTTCTCAAAAAACTTTTCCTTGGGCACCTGCCCCTTCTCATTTTCTCGGCTTGGTTAGTTCAGGTCATTTTACCCTTCTCCCTGTCTGCCTCTACTAACAAGGCCCACTGCATCCTTGAAAGGGAAGTGGAAGAGATAAAGGTCAATGCAGACGGCACATACAGTGATATCGATGAGGTATTTCTTAAGGTTCTTGACGAAAAGGGGAAGAGACAGCAGCAGGTACAGAGTTTTTTCCTGAACAAGAACTATTCAAGGCTCAGGATAACGGCATTTGAACTCATACACCCAAACGGTAAAAGGACCACAGTAGACTGGAAGGCCAACTCAAGGGTTACCAATCCTGCCCAGACCACCCGGATGAACATATACGACCCAAACCAGAAGGTTATAAAGGTCTTTATTCCAGGCCTTTCGATAGGAGATACCATCCACTACAAGGTGGTGGTTGAAAACTTTAAGCCCATGATTGAGGGGGAATTTTTCGGGAACGCCCTCTTGCAGCACACTTTTCCTGCAAAAAAAATACTTCTAAAAATAACTCTTCCTGCAAAAAAGCCCCTTTATCACCTACTGAAGGACAAGAGCCCTGATGCAAGGGTCTCTTTCACCAAGCGCGTAAATGGGAAGAGCAGGACATATCAGTGGAAATTTGAAAACTTGGCAGAGCTTGTACCTGAGCCTAACATGCCTGAGACCTCAAGGGTTGCAATGCGCCTTCTCTTTTCCACCATGAAGACGTGGAAGGAGGTATCTCGCTGGTATTACAATCTTTCTGAGCCCAAGCTCGAGCCTACTGAAGATATAATCGCCAAGGTAAAAGAGCTTACAAAGGACAAGAAGGATCCAATGGAAAAGGCCAGTGCACTATTCTTCTTTGTTTCAAGGAAGATTAGGTACATGGGACTCATAGAGGAGGCAAAAAGGCCTGGATTTGAACCCCACCAGGTAGGCCTTACCTTTAAGAGCAGGTACGGCGTGTGCCGGGACAAGGCCGCACTCCTCGTCTCAATGCTGAGGATAGCGGGTTTTAATGCCGTGCCCGTCATTATCAAGGCTGGAGGAAAGCTTGACCCGGAGATACCAGTTCCCTATTTCAACCACGCCATCTGCGCAATAATTGACAAGTCAGGACAACCAAAGGTCTTCATGGACCCGACCTCAGAAACCAGCAAACAGTTCCTGCCCGACTACGAACAGGATTCCTCGTGTCTGCCTGCAACCAAGAATGGCTCAGACCTAGTTCTAACGCCTGTAAATCCACCCTCAAAAAACCTCTTTGTCATGTCCGTAAGGGACACCTTAAATGAAGACGGAAGCATATCTGGAACGATTTCTGTAAAAACGGGGGGTTTTATAGATACTGCATTCAGGAGCATACTCATGTCAAAGACAAGGGATGAACAAAAAAGATTCCTTGAGGGCCTGATAAGAAAAAGGCGTCCAGGAGTTAAGTTAAGAGACCTTTCATGGACCGATCCTGGCAATACGAAAACGCCCTTCTTTTTTGGCTCCTCTTTTGAAATAAAAGACGCCCTTTATGGCGGCAGGCTTTACCCTTTTTCCCTTTCAAGGCAGATGGGGCTTTTGGATAGCTGGATAATTTCAAAGGCGTCCATGACCAAAAGGAGATATCCATTAAGGCTTGGCTATGCGGTAAGGACGGTGATCAAAGAAGAAATGGAAATACAAAAAAGAGACGTGGAATTTTCCCTGCCAAATACCAACGACATTTTGACACCCCATTTTACCTTTACCACAAACTTTTCCGTTGCCTCCAAAAAACTCCTGGTTGTAAGGGAGTTTGTGAACAGGGCCCTTGAGATCCCTCCCAAGGCCTACCCTAACCTTCTTAGACTTCAGGCAGAACTCCTACGGCAAGAGTACTTGCCAATGCTTATTAAAAAAGAGGCAAGGAGGGAGAAATGAGCATCAAAAACACAGAAGCTTCCCGCCTTTTGTGCCTGTTTTTCTTAGGGGTTCTTTTTACTATCTTGCCAACTTCCCTTTTCGCCATGGGGACGTCTCCTACTCCAAAGGAAAGGCCAGATGCCGTCATCCTTTTGGTTGAAAAAAATTACCAGGTCTCACCAAGTGGAAACTATACGCTAACCCTTCATGTAAAGACCCTCATAAACACATACCAGGGTCGAAAGAGCTGGGCAGATTTCAAAACCTCCTACAACAGCAGATTTGAAAGCATAAAAATCATTGAGGCAAAAACCATCACACCAGATGGCAAAATCGTCCCGGTCACAAAAAAGGAGATCCACGATATCACAGACCCTTCAACCCAGTCTGCATCCCTCTTTTCTGCCTCAAGGTTGAAGGTTATAAATTTCCCCTCTGTGGAGGAGGGATGCACAGTGGAGCTTGTGCTAAAAAAGACATCCAGGCTAGGACTTTGGGCCGTTGAGCCCTTTACACTCATAAACCCGGTTAGAGTCAAGAAGGTAACCGTCTCCCTTCCCAAAGACCTAGCACTTTCCGTACACCTTGCATCAAATTCCATTAAGAGCACTAAAAAAACCAAAAATGGAAGGACAATTTATTCCTGGGAAGGAAAGGACATTCCAAGGCTAATTCCAGACCCAATGATGCCCCCTGTAGCAAACAGGGCAGACACCTTGATCTTTTCAACCCTCGGCTCATGGAAGGAGGTATCCGGCCTTCTAAAAAGCCTTTTGCTTGCTTCTACAGCGGAAAAGGGAGGAAGATTTTCGGCCCTGGCAAAGGACTTTAAGGGCAAGACCTCTGATGAAATCTACCTTGAGCTCAAAAAGAGGCTTGAGATATTTCCAATAGCCCTTTTCCGATCAAACATGACCTTTTCTCCCCCAGATGTGACCCTTAAAAGGGGCTACGGAAGCCAGATGGATGGTGTGTTACTATTTTGCAAACTCCTTGACTTAAACGGAATAAAATACCAAATCCTTGCGGCAAACTCCGGCGGCATTTGGCTTAAGGGGCTCAAAGACTGCTATGATCCAGCCTTTTTTAACACCTTTCTTGTAAGGGCAAACGGGAAATACTACTCCTTTGATATTAAGGAGGCACCACCTGGAATTACAGGACTTGACGGACAGTTGGCCCTGAATATTAAAGACGGCTCCTTTGATACAGTAAAGGATACATCCGACCAAGAGGCTATACAGGAATTTGACACAAGGCTCTCAACCCCCTCTTCCTTTACAGTCAATTACCACGGAGGCTTTTACGGGCTTAAGGCCGTTTCCCTCAAAAAGACATTTAGGGACCTTACCCCTGGGGAGTTCAAGGTCAGGAAGTCCATTTTTTTTCACTCTCTGCACCCTCTGGCAAGGCCCCTTTCCCCCTTAGAGATAACTGGCGTTTCACCGGAGTCCCCGGCTGTTACTATAAATACCAGATACAAGGTCAAGGGCTTTAGCCTTCGAAATAACAGTCTGTTCTTCTTTCCCATTCAGGCGCCTGGCCTTATTGGCACCTTCTTTGGCCTTCCCCCAAAAAGAAAAAGCGATGTCTTCATAAGAAGGACGATAAAGGAGACTGTAAAGGTAAGAATAGCCCTACCAGCCTGGCTTATCCCTGAAAAGGTTCCAGCCGGGTCATCAGGCGTTATCGGCCCATTTTCGTGGAGCGAGGGCTGCCACGTCTCCGCAGAGGCGCTTTTGTGCACAAGAACAGTTGCTGTAAAGAGGGGCTTTTTGAAAAACGGGGAGGAATTTAAAAGGCTTCAAAGGACTGTACAGCAGCTTTTATCCCCTGAAAACAATACCATTTCATACAAAGAAGGGTCTTTTTAAACTTAAATATCACCATCACCAGGAGTCAGCCATGCGTGCAATGGTTCTTGAAAGACAAAGAGAACGACTTAGGCTCAAGCAGGTCCCAAGGCCTGAGCCAGGAAAGGGCCAGGTGCTCATAAAGATTGAGGCCTGCGGGGTATGCAGGACAGACCTTCACATTTTTGACGGAGAACTTGAAAAACCTAAACTCCCCCTTATCCTTGGCCATGAAATAGTTGGCAAGGTGGAAAAGGCAGGCCCTGAGGCCAAACGCTTCCCCATTGGCACAAGAGTTGGGGTTCCGTGGCTTGCCTATGTCTGCGGAAAGTGCAGGTACTGCAAAAATGGCCTGGAAAATCTTTGCGAAAATGGACTTTTTACCGGATATACCGTGGACGGGGGGTATGCGGAATACTGTGTGGCCTTTGAAGATTTCATCTTTGAGATCCCAGGCGGATACACCAGCGAAAAGGCTGCCCCGCTTCTTTGCGCAGGGCTTATTGGTTACAGGTCCTACAAGATGGCAGAAAACGCCCAAAGACTTGGCCTTTACGGCTTTGGGGCCTCTGCCCACATAATCTGCCAGGTGGCCCTTCATGATGGAGTAAAGGTCTTTGCCTTTACAAGGGATGGAGACAATGAGAAACAGGAGTTTGCAAGAGGCCTTGGCGCTCATTGGGCAGGAGGCTCAAGCACCCTTCCTCCTGAACAGCTTGATGCTGCCATAATCTTTGCACCTGTTGGAGGCCTTGTGCCCCAGTCCCTAAAGGCGCTTGACAAAGGGGGAACGGTCGTGTGCGCAGGCATCTACATGAGCGACATCCCCTCCTTTCCCTACTCCCTCTTGTGGGAAGAGAGAAAGATAAGGTCTGTTGCAAACCTTACGAGGGAGGACGGAAGGGGATTCATGAAGGTTGCCTCTGAGGTATCCATTGACCTTCGCACCACGACCTTTGCCCTTGAAGAGGCAAATGAGGCACTTGATGCGTTGAGGAGAGGAAAGATTAAGGGAGCGGCAGTCCTAATTCCCTAAAAAGAGAGAGACATGGACATATCCAAAATCATAGCAACCATAAACTCCTTTGTATGGGGGCCATATATGCTGGCTCTCTTGGTTGGAACGGGCATTTATCTTAGCATAAGGCTAAGGTTCATACAGTTTTCGAAA
>JALWYS010000024.1 GCA_027003115.1 Deltaproteobacteria bacterium
CCTGGAAAGGACCAGCTCGCCGGCAAGGGTCATGAGCTGGTCAAGGAGATGGACATCAATCCTTACATGGCTTTCCGTAAGATGCGCCGATGAAGGGGCAAGCTTTCTGGCAGGCTTCTTGGGTTTGGGTTTGGCTGCTGGCTCCTTCTTTGCCTCAGCCGTCTTTTCGGGTTCCTTTTTTTCTGTGGCATCCTCGGAGGCCTGGGATTCTGTCTGCTCCTTGTCTTCTGATTTTGTTTCGGCCTCGGTAGGTTGCTGCTCCATTTTGGCCTCCTGCGCAACCTCCTGTTCTTTCTCTGTGGTCGCGTCTTCCTGCTTTTGCGGGTAGGAGCCTGCGGCCTTGGCTATCTTTTCTGAAAAGTTTCTAAGATCCACTATGAAGTCGAGATAGTCTGTATCTACTGGCTCTTTGCCGCTAGCCTCAAGTTCTGCAAGGATGGCCTTTATGTAATCCACTGACTGGAGCAACATATTGGTAATATCTTCGTTGACCTTAATGACGCCATCTCTGAGCTTAGATAAAATGTCCTCGGCAAAATGTGCTATTCCTTCGAGTGTGGTAAAACCGAAGAAGCCAGAGGTCCCCTTAATGGTATGAATGGTCCTGAAAATGCTTTTGATGAGCTCCTCGTTTTCAGGATCCTGTTCAAGCTCAACAAACTGCTGATCCAGGAGTTCCAGATTCTCCTTGGATTCTGCAAGAAAATCTTTCAAAATGTCGTCTTCCATTCCCATGACCTGTCTCCTAAAATTTTTTCCAGTATTTTTTCTGGTCAGTTCCTTGTTACTGTTTCTGCCAGCACGTAGTCCTTCCAAACGTCCTTCTTTTCATGCACGAAGGAAGACCAACTGGGGTCTCCGTGGCTCCAAGAAAGAGATAGCCACCTGGATTGATTACCTTTACGATCTTTTCGAGTATGTTTTGCTTGGTCTTCTGATCGAAATAAATGAGAACGTATCTGCACATGACAACGTCTATGTTGTTGATTCCGATAAGGGGGCCCATGAGGTTGAGTTTCTTGAAGCGTATGAGCTTCTTGAGCCTCTGATCCACCATCCAGAACGCACCTTGTTGCTTGAAGTATTTGATGAGCAGCTGGATTGGCAGACCACGGTTGACTTCCACCTGGGTGAAGCGACCCGCCCGTCCCTTGTCAACGGCCTGCTGGGATATGTCAGAGGCGATGATTTCCTTGCGCCACGTCTTGAGTTGAGGGAAGTTTTCCTCAAGTATTATTGCGATGCTGTAGGGCTCCTGACCTGTTGAACAGGCCGCACTCCAGAACTTCAGGGCCTTCTTGCTTTTTCTGGCCTCTATCAGTTCGGGTATTATGTCTTTCTTTAGGACCTCGAACGGATGTTGATCCCTGAAGAAGTAGGTCTCATTGGTGGTCATGGCCTCAATGATCTGCTCCTTCAGTTTTGGGGTTGGTTTGAACTTGGCCTTTCGGTAAAGGTCATTCAGGTCCTTGAGTCCTAGCACCCTTGCAAGCTCGTTGAGTCTGCTTTCAAGCAGGTACTCCTTTCCCTTTGATAGGGCTATTCCGCTTGATTCTTTAACCAGCGTTGAAAAGAACCGGAACTGTTCCGGATTAATCATGGTTTACTAGTCCCCTTTTCAATATCTATGTCCTGATAGTTCCAGTATTGTTGACGCAATATTTCCAAGGGGCACGATCCTGTCTGCTATGCCAGCTTCGGCTACAAACTTGGGCATGCCCCATACCACACTAGTTTCCTTATCCTGGGCCAGGATTATTGCCCCCTTTTGTTTCAAAATCCTGGCTCCATTTACACCATCTCGCCCCATTCCCGTCATGATGGTAGCTATGACCTTTCCTCCGTATGTTTCGGCAAGAGACCTGAATAGAGGGTCCACTGCAGGTCTGCAACTGTTTTCAGGAGGGGCCTGGTTAAGGGCGACTATCAAAGACTTATCCTTCCTTTTGACCTCCATATGATAGTCCCCAGGGGCTACATAGACCGTTCCGCCCCTTACAACCATGTTGTCCTTGGCCTCAACCACCTTCAGTTTGGACTTCTGGTCTAACCTCTGGGCAAGTTGAGCCGTAAAAACAGGCGGCATATGTTGTACAAGAAAGATTGGAAGCCGAAAATTTGCTGGAAAACGTGGAATCACCTCATTAAGGGAGTTTGGTCCGCCTGTGGAAACACCTATGCCCACTGCATCTATCTTCGAAGGTCTTAAAAATCTGCCTTTGGGTGGTGCCTTTTCGCAGGGAGCAGTGCGTCCTCTTTTATTGCAAGGCTGTGGCCGTTGAGGGGCCTTAATTTGCCTTCTTACAGGCATTTTCTGTGGCTTTCTCCCGTTAGGACCAGGTCCAAAGGCCTCTATCTTTGGTATAAGGAGGGTTTCTATGGTCTTAACGCTTTCAGAGAAGGCACCAGTACCTTTGGGTTTGGGAACGAAGTCCACTGCACCCCGTGTAAGGGCATCTAGTGTGGTCTTTGCTCCCTGACTGGTCAGACTTGAAAACATGATGACCACTGTCTTAAGGTGCTGTCTTTTTATGACTTCCAGCGTGGCAAGACCATCCATTTCAGGCATCTCAACATCCAGGACGGTCACGTCCGGTTTTAACATTCGTATCTTCTGAACTGCCTCCCGCCCATTAGAGGCTGTGCCAATAACCCTTATTCTGGGGTTTTTGCTGAGGGCCTCCTGAAGGATCTTTCTGAAGACCAATGAGTCGTCAACCACCAGGACTCGAATCATAAATCAAGCACCATCCTCACCTTTTCCTCTAGCATCTCAGGTGTAAAAGGTTTCATGAGGTATTCATTGGCACCAGCCATAACTGCCTTTATCACGTTTTCCTGCTGATTCTCCGTGGTCACCATCATCACCTTGGTATTGTTCCACTCGGGCTTTTTCCTTATCTCAACCAGGCAGTCATATCCCTCCATCTCTGGCATGTACCAATCAAGCAATACGAGATCAAAGGGTCCGTCGCTTTTTATTTTTTCAAGGGCATCCACTCCGTTTACTGCCTCCTTTATCTCACCAAAGGCGTTCATCTGTTTTAAGCCCGCTTTCACGATATTACGCATGGATTTAGAGTCATCGACCACTAGTGCCTTCATAGAATGACCTCTGTAGTGTGTTAGTTTGGAATGTCTATTCAATTTTTTTATCGAAAATTTCGTGCAAACCATTAAGTAAAATTTGCAACAAATCTCAAAAGGCCTTGGGCATACCTTCAAGTGATAAAGATTTCCACAGACTCAAATGATTAATGGCTACAAAACTTGGAAAACATCCTTGAGAGCTTACGGAAAATGGGCTAAGACATGGCAGCATAAGAAAAATTAGGAACGAACAGGTGCTGACCTATGGACTATAAAGATACGCTCAACCTTCCCAAGACAAAGTTTCCCATGAAGGCCAATCTCAGCCAGAAAGAGCCACAGATGCTCAAGAAATGGCATGATATGGCCCTTTACAAAAGACTTCTTGAAAAGGGTGAAGGCAGACCCAGGTTCATCCTCCATGACGGCCCTCCCTATGCCAACGGCCATCTACACCTCGGACATACGGTTAACAAGGTCCTTAAGGATATAATAGTCAAGTACCAGATGATGACAGGGCATGTGGCCCCCTTTGTGCCTGGTTGGGACTGTCACGGTCTTCCCATTGAGCACAATGTTGAAAAGAAGCTTGGCTCAAAAAGGCACAAGATGGACAAGCTTGATATAAGAAAACAGTGCAGAAAGTACGCAGAGCGCTTCGTTGACATACAAAGGGCAGAATTTGAGCGTCTTGGTGTGCTTGGGGACTGGGAAAATCCCTACCTCACCATGAACTATGACTATGAGGCAACAATAGCCAGGGAGTTTTGCAATATCTATCTAAGCGGTTACGTGGTCAAGAGCACAAAGCCCGTTTACTGGTGTCCAACCTGTGTGACTGCCCTTGCAGAGGCAGAGGTGGAATACGCCCCCCATACCTCTCCCTCCATTACCGTCAGGTTTCCCTGTGGCGATGACATGAGGTCCTGGCTAAGGGAGAGGGTTTCCGGCCTTGGTGATTATGAAAGGTGCTATGTTCTCATCTGGACCACAACCCCATGGACCCTTCCAGCAAACCGTGCCGTGGCAGTACATCCTGATCTTGACTACCTGGCAGTGAGGGTCCCGGCACAGAAGGCCCAAAAGGCCCTTTCTCTCGAAGGCGAGGCAAAGGATGAGATATGGATAGTGGCTGAGGGCAGGCTCCAGGCCATCTTGTTGTCTCTTGGGCTTGAGCAGACAGACGTTGAGATACTTGGCGAGTTTAAAGGGGATGAGCTTGAGGGCCTGAGCGTGCGTCACCCCTTCATTGAAAGGCAGGGGCCGGTCATAACCGCAGATTATGTAACCCTTGAAAGCGGTACAGGAGTTGTGCACATAGCCCCTGGACATGGAAGCGAAGACTATGAAAGCAGCAGGAAGTACGACCTTGAGGTCTATTCCCCTGTGGATGACAGGGGCCTTTTTACAAGTGAGGTAGAGGGATTTTCAGGCCAGAACATATTTAAGGCAAATCCACAGATAATCGAGCTTTTAAAGGAAAGGGGCATGCTCATACATACCGAGGAGCTCACCCACAGCTATCCCCACTGCTGGAGGTGCAAGAGGCCGGTAATCTTCAGGGCCACAGCCCAGTGGTTCATCTCCATGGACAGGAACGATCTTAGGAAGCGGGCGTTAGAAAACATCGACAAGGTCAAGTGGATACCTTCATGGGGCAGGGACAGGATCTATGGCATGGTTGAGGCCCGTCCAGACTGGTGTATTTCCAGGCAGAGGGCATGGGGTGTTCCAATAACAGTCTTTATCTGCAGAAACTGTGGGGAGCCTGTCCTTACAAGGGAGATGGCAGAAAAAATAGTCTCCTTTTTTGAAAAGGAAGGTGCAGATTCCTGGTTTGCAAGGCCTGTGTCCGACTTTATGCCGAAGGGCTTTGTCTGCTCCTCCTGCGGAGGAAGCGATTTTTCCAAGGAGGAGGACATACTGGACGTCTGGTTTGATTCTGGTGTAAGCCATGCTGCCGTCCTTGAAAGAAGAAGTGAGCTTTCCTGGCCGGCAGACATGTATCTTGAAGGAAGCGATCAGCACAGGGGATGGTTTCAAAGCTCTCTTTTGACATCTGTTGCTACAAGGGACAAGGCGCCCTACAGATCTGTGCTCACCCATGGTTTCGTGGTGGATGGCAAGGGCAAGAAGATGTCAAAGTCCGTTGGAAATGTGATTCCTCCTGAAAAGCTCATCAAGCGCTTTGGCGCAGAGATATTAAGACTGTGGGTCAGTGCAGAGGATTACAGGGATGACATAAAGATATCAAATGAGATTCTTCAGAGGCTCACAGAGGCCTATCGTAAGATAAGAAACACCATAAGGTACCTTTTGAGCAATCTTAGTGACTTTGACCCTGAAGAAAACGCACTTTCCCTTAAAGAGCTTGAGGCCCTTGACAGGTGGGCACTGGAAAGGGTCTCAAAGGTCCTTTCCAAGGTCAAAAGGGGGTACGAGGATCACAAGTTCCACGTTGTGTTTCACCAGATACACAGACTTTGCACTGTGGATTTGAGCGCCCTTTATCTGGACATAATCAAGGACAGGCTTTACTGTGAGTTAAGAGATGGAAAAAAAAGGCGTTCTGCCCAGACCGCCCTTTTTCACATTGCAAGGCACCTTATCACCAGCATGGCCCCTGTGCTCTCCTTTACTGCAGATGAGGCATGGGTGCATCTTACAGGAAGTGATGGGGATTCCGTGTTTTTCCAGCAGATGTCTGATCCTCCAGCAGGTCTTTTGTCCGAAGAGGAAGAGGATTTCTGGGCGCTGGTGTTTGATTTGAGGGGTGAGATAACAAAGGCCCTTGAGCTTGCAAGAAGAGAGAAACGTATAGGGCTTGCCTTGGATGCCAGGGTCCTTGTTAGGTTGCCAAAAGATTTTGCCTTTGAGCCGGAAAAAGGGCTTGAAGAGTGTCTCAAAATGGTGACCATAGTCTCACAACTTGAGATCGTGGAGAGTTTTGACAAAGAGCAGGCTTCCCACCAAGCGGATATATGGGAGAGCGAGGAGATTAAGGGGCTTTCCTGCCTCGTACTTCCAGCCAAGGGGGAAAAGTGCGCAAGATGTTGGACATGGAGCGAATATGTTGGAAGGGACAAAGACTTTCCAGATGTGTGTGAAAGGTGTGCAGACGTACTCAGACAGATGGGCGTTGCTCCACAGGATCATTAATTGGGCTTTATGAGAGGAAGATGTTAAGTGGATAACACCAGTTTCAGCGACAGGTTGAGAAAACTCACCCACCCTCTTCTTTTGCCTGTAGCAAGAGCCCTTGGCAGGATGGGGCTTACCCCAAACATGCTTTCCTTTATTGGAATGGCCGCATACGTGGTGGCGGCCCTTGTCCTTGCATCTGGCCATCCCTACGCATGCGCCGCCTTGCTGGTTGTTTTTGGTCCTCTGGACGTGCTTGACGGGACATTAGCCAGGGACACTGGGCAGGACAGTGATTATGGTGCTTTCCTGGATGCCACCCTTGACAGGTACGAGGAGTTTTTCATCTACGCCGGCCTTCTCTATTACATGCTTTCGAGCCTAAAGGAGGGCCCTTTCTCCGCCCTTCTTGTCATCAGTGCCCTTTCAGGCTCTTTTTTTGTGAGTTATACCCGGGCAAAGGCAGAGGCCCTTGGCTTTGAATGCAGCGTTGGAATACTCACCAGGTTTGAACGCATAGTCCTTTTCATAATTGCAATAGTTACAGGTTGGCTTAACTTACTGCTTACAGTTATTGCCGTCTTGTCCTTTGTAACCACCTTTCAGCGAATGGCTGTAGTTTCCAGGCAGGCAAGAAAAGATGGAGGAGAATAGGGGGCGCCTGTTCGTGGTTGCCACCCCTCTTGGGAACCTTGAAGACATAACCCTAAGGGCCATAAGGGTGCTAAGGGATGTGGATCTTGTTGCCTCTGAAGATACCCGAAGGACAAGAAAACTCCTTAGCAGCCTAGGAATAGGCGCAAGACTTCTAAGTTGTAACGAGCACAACGAAGAGAAGAGGGTTAGGGACGTCGTAGAAGTGCTTGAGAAAGGAAAGGACGCTGCCCTTGTAACGGATGCAGGAACCCCTGGCGTGTCTGACCCTGGTGCAAGGCTTGTCAGGGAAGTAAGGGAAAGGGGATTTGTGGTCTTGCCTGTGCCTGGTCCAAGTGCGGTCTCATCCGCCTTGAGCGTTTGCGGCATGAAGGCTGACGCCTACCATTTTGCCGGTTTTCTTCCAAGTGCTCAAGGGGAACGGAAAAAGGCCCTTCTCAAACTGGTAGGTCTTTCGGTGCCCCTGGTCTTCTTTGAAGCACCCCACAGGATAGTGGATGCACTTAAGGACATGATAGAGGTCCTTGGAGACAGGAACGGTTTTCTGGCCAGGGAGATGACAAAGGTCCACGAAACCTACCTTTTTGGAAGTCTTTCTTACATTCTTGATGAGCTAAGAAAGTCCAAACGGGTGAGAGGTGAGATCACCGTCGTAGTGGAAGGAAGTGCCAGAAAGGGAAGGCGGGAAAGGGTCATAACAAAAGAGATGGAAGATGCCCTAAGCGCCCTTCTTTCAGGGAAAAGGATGGGGGTCAAGGAGGCATCCACCTTGTTATCAAGGCTTACCGGGGTGAAAAAGGCAAAGATCTACAAAACGGCCCTTGAGATCAACAAGAGGAAAGGGGGCGCATGAGTATGGGGCGCATAGTTGTGATAATACCTGCAAGATTTGGCTCTACCAGGCTTCCTGGGAAGCCCCTTGCAGATATTTGCGGGCTTCCCATGGTGGTAAGGGTTGCCAAGCGTGCAGGCCTTATAAAAGGGGCAGATACTGTGGCAGTGGCCACGGATGATGCAAGGATTTTAGAGGCGGTGGAGGCAGGCGGTTTTACTGCTGTCATGACCTCTTCTTCACATCCGTCTGGAACCGACCGCATAGCAGAGGCAACCCAAATCCTTGGCCTTTTTCCTGAAGACATCGTAATCAACGTTCAGGGGGATCAGCCACTTCTTGACACTAATGCCGTAGAGAAGATGCTCGACCTACTTATCTCTGACAGCGGTTTTGTAATGACGACTGCAGCCTGCCCCATGGACAGGAATGAGGCCATGGACCCGAACCGGGTAAAGGTGGTGGTCGATGAAAACGGATGCGCCCTCTACTTTTCCAGGGCCCTTATTCCCTTTGATAGAGACGGTATTCTTAATGGCGAAAGATCCCCTTATCTCAGGCACCTTGGCCTTTACTGCTACCGTGTTGAGTTTCTTAAACGGTTTGTTGAATGGAAAGAGGGAAGGCTTGAGTCCATTGAAAGGCTTGAGCAATTACGGGTTTTAGAAAAGGGTCTAAAGATTGGTGTGGCCATAGTGGATAGTGCCCCTGCCGAGGTGGATACCCAAGAAGACCTTGAAAGGGTAAGGAGGCTTTTTAAAAAGGAGTCCCCCTAGGCCTTTTGAAGCTTGACCTTTTGCCCAAGAAATCTTTCCACGATCTTTTTTGTGTGCTCTGTAAGATCTGAAAGGTAAAACCGGCTCTCTCCCTTTTTTTCCTCAAGGGGAGGGCCGAAATTTTCAAAGACGTAGGCGGCAACCTTTTCTGCCACCTCTCTGGATGGGTCAACAATCCTTATCCTTTTCCCAGCCTTTTCCTGTATGACTGGTTTCAAAAGAGGGTAGTGGGTGCATCCAAGGACCAGGGTATCTATCTGCTTGTCCTTTAAGGGGCGAAGATACTTTTTTACTATCATCCTGGTTTCCCTTGCCTTAAGCCAGCCTTCTTCAACAAGGGGTACAAGGAGGGGACAAGCCTGCTGAAAGACCTGGGCATCTGGTCGTGTTTCAGGTATGAGCCGTGGATAAACGTTGCTTGAAACCGTGGCCCTTGTGCCTATTATTCCTATTTTGCCTTTTTTTGAAAGCTTGCATGCCCTTTCTACCGATGGAGTCACCACCTCAAAGACCGGTATCTCCAGGTCGCCTCTGAGTGTATTTGTTGCACAGCTTGCCGCACTGTGACATGCGATGACGATTATCTTTGCCCCTTTTTCCATGAGAAAATGGGCATCCTCTGTGGCGTATCTACGTAGAATTTCAGGGCTTTTTGGCCCATACGGGGTCCTGGCCGTGTCTCCAAAATAGACAATGGGAACGTTTGGCAGGATTGACAAGAGCTGCCTTACTACGGTAAAACCACCAACACCAGAGTCGAAAACCCCAATTTTTACACTATGAGAATCTATCTTGCCTTTCCTCCTTGCAGGCGCAAGTTGAAGATTTGCTTTCTTGTAGTATTAAACAAAAAAAAAGGCAACAGGAGGCACAATTGGAAAACCAGTGTATGACAGCAAGTCTTGTTGACGAGCTTGAAAATATTGATGAAATCATAACCGAGGTTCCAAGCCTTGGAAAACCAACTGTTCCATCCCCCCTTCAGAAAAGGTCCTATCCCTGCTTTGTTAGCGATGAGGACAAGGTCCTTCTCCTTGCCTCGTCCCAGCGGGTGGCTGCCTCTTGTAAAAAGGGCTCACTTCCTGCCTTTGAGCTTGCAGGCCCCAGGGAAAATATCTATTTCGACCCTTCAAAGACAAAGTGCGCAATAGTCACTTGCGGAGGCCTGTGTCCAGGGATAAACGACGTCATACGTGCCATTGTGATGGCCCTTTTCCACGGTTACGAGGTAAAGACGATCCTGGGAATAAAATTTGGATTAAGGGGATTTATTCCTTCCTATGGCCTGGATGTCATGGAGCTTACCCCTGAAAGTGTTGCCAGGATACACGAGTATGGCGGGACCATCCTGGGCTCGTCAAGAGGCCCCCAGCCTGCAGAGGAGATCGTTAACGCCCTTGAGCGCATGAACGTATCTGTCCTTTTCGCCATCGGCGGGGACGGCACATTCCGTGCCAGCAGGAAGATAGTGGAAGAGATAAAAAAAAGGGGGCTTAAGATATCGGTAATCGCCGTGCCAAAGACCATAGACAACGACATTTTCCTGGTTGAAAAGACCTTTGGTTTTGATACTGCCGTGGAGATGGCCTGTGAGGCCATAAAGAGTGCCCATACGGAGGCGATTGGAGCACCGAACGGCGTTGGTCTTGTAAAGCTCATGGGAAGGTATTCTGGCTTTATTGCTGCGGCAGCCAGCGTTGCCTTGAGAGAAGTGAACTACTGCCTGATTCCTGAAAGTGACTTTGACCTTGATGGTGAAAAGGGTCTTCTAAGGGAGCTTGAAAAGAGGCTTGAGCGGAGGGGGCATGCGGTTATCGTTGCGGCAGAAGGGGCCGGGCAGAAATTCTTTGCAGATCAGCCAAAGGAGACCGACGCCTCTGGAAATGTAAAACTTGGGGATATCGGCAAGTTTCTTAAGGAAAAGATTCAGGAATATTTTGTCTCCATTGGCAAGGAGCTTACCATAAAGTACATCGACCCCAGCTACATAATAAGAAGTGTTCCTGCCAACGTGGATGATAGCCTTTACTGCGGAAACCTTGGTCAGAATGCCGTTCATGCAGCAATGGCAGGTAAGACAGACATGATGGTAAGCCTTTGGAACGACAGATATGTCCACATCCCGCTTGAAAGCGCCACTATGCATAGAAAGCAGGTTAATCTGAAGAGCATGTTCTGGATGAGCGTGCTGGAATCCACGGGTCAACCTGCCCTTAAGAACAAATAGATGCAAAAAAAACCACTAAAGGGGGAATGATGAAATATTCATGTATTCAAAAGCTTTTTGCACTGCTGGCGGCACTGTCCTTTTTGCTTGTGGCGGTATCCGCATGTTCCTCTCCAGAAGAGAAAAAGGCGAAGCATTATCAAAGGGGACTGGAATACGTTAAGAAAAACGACCTTAAGGCAGCAATAATCGAGTTCAAGAATGTTACCCAGATTGATCCAAAATATGGGCCTGCCCACTACCAGCTAGCCCTTGCCTACTCCAAGCTTGGAGACTTTAGAAACGTCCTTTCAGAACTCAGACAGACGGTGGACGTGGACCCCACCAACAGGGATGCCCGGGTACGGCTCATCCAGTTTCTCCTTCTTGCAAAGCAGTATGATGAGGCAGGAAAACACATTAAATACCTTTTGGGCAAGAATCCGTCAGACAAGGAGGCCCTTCTTCTAAAGTCTGCTCTTCTTCTTAACCAGAAAAAGTATGATGACGCCATAAAGGTTCTTGAACACGCAAGAAAGATAGACCCCAAGGACAGCAGGGTCTACATGAGCCTTGCCAATGCATACAGCCTCAAAAAAGATTTCAAGCAGGCGGAACATGCCTTGAGACAGGCCCTTTCCCTTTCCAAAAACCCCAAGCAGAAGGAGCGTGTAACCTTGATGCTTGTTGGCATTCTTGAGGCACAAAAGAGGATCCAGGAGGCAGAGGATCTTTTCAAAAAGGTTGAAAAGGAAAGTGGAGGCGAGCCCAACATTAGCCTCGCCCTTGTGAAGTTTTACCTGCGGCACGGCAAAAAGGATGATGGCATAAATAAGCTTGATGAGATCATAAAGAAAAACCCCAAATATGTTCCTGCATACCTCCTAAAGGCTGACATTCTTGTTCTTCAAAACAGGCCCAAGGAGGCGGCTACCTATCTAGAAAAGGCCCATAAGCTTGCTCCAAAGAACCTGAACATAACTGCAAAGCTTGCTCTCATGAACCTGAACATGAACAAGGTCGAGGTTGCCAAGTCGCTTGCAGACGAGGTTCTAAAGAAAAATCCCAAACACCCTGTGGCATTGCTAGTAAGGGGGCGTTTGGCCCTGATGAACAGGGATTTCAAGACTGCTCTCAAGGACTTAAATGATGTGATAAAGGCGAATCCAAGGGAGCCCCAGACGCTCTACTTCAGGGCGGTTGCCAATATGGGCTTAGGCAAAATAAAAGATGCAGAAGACGACCTTGTAAACTGTACTGTTTCCGCGCCAAATTTCCTCAAGGCAAGGCTTCTTCTTGCTGAGGTGTACCTCAAGGAAAAAAAGCTTGACGACTCTCTTTTCCAGTCAAACTACGTGTTAAAGAGGGTAGGGGATGAGCCTGTTGCCTTGAGCCTTCATGCCTCTGCTCTCCTTCAAAAGCGCAAGTACCAGGAGGCAAAGGCGGATCTTGAGAAGATCCTAAAGAAAAACCCAAAAGATGTTTCAGCAAGATACATGCTTGCAAGGACCTACTTTGGGCTTGGGCAAAGGGACCAGGGTCTGGAAATACTGAATCAAATCGTCCAAGAGAAGCCCGGTTATTTACCTGCTGTTTATTCCCTTGTGGCCTACTATGTTTCCAACAAGGAGGCGGATAAGGCCATCTCCTTGCTTGATGAATTCCAAAAGAAGGCGCCAAAGAATGCGGCGTTAGCCGCCATGAAAGGAAGGCTTCTCATGTCCTTGGGGAAATACAATGAGGCAGAAAAGGCATACAAGAAGGCAATTTCAATAAATCCAAATCTGCCAGAACCGTACCTTTCCCTGGGAAAGATATATGTCAAGCTCGACAAGGCAGAAGAGGCACTAAAGGAGTATCAGAAACTTCTTGAGAAAAAGCCCAAATTCCTGACCGCCTACATGGCCATTGCCTCAATAGAGCAAAGACTGGGACATATTCAAAAGGCCATGGACGCGTACAAGAAGGCCCTTGAAATCAATCCAAAGTTTGCCCCTGCCGCCAATAACCTGGCCTGGCTTCTTGCAGAGAAGGGGGATCTGGAGCAGGCGGCCATCTACGCCCAGAGGGCAAAGGAGGCAGCACCTGGTCAGCCCTTCATACTTGATACCTTCGCTTGGATACAGGCCAAAAAGGGCAACTTTGACCTTGCCGTTGCAGATCTGTCAGAGGCCCTTAAAAAGGTCCCTGACCATCCATCCATCAATTATCACATGGCCTACGTACTGAAGGGCCTGGGGAAAAAGAAAGAGGCAAAGGAGTATCTAGAAAAGGCCCTGCAATCCGGGCAGGATTTTCCTGAGAAGGAAAAGGCTGAAAGGCTGCTCAAAGAACTTTAGTGATTGATTACAGATCAAAAACCCTGGCCGAGCTCGAAGGGCTTATGGAGTCATGGGGAGAGGCCGCCTTCAGGGCAAGGCAGCTTTTCAAGTGGTTATGGAGGCCAGGATTTCCAGGCATTACTGAAATAACGGATATTCCAAAGGCCCTCAGGGCGCGCCTTGCCCTTGAGGGCTTTGTTTATGATCTAAAGACCGAAAGGGTCATGGCCTCCCGTCTTGACGAAACGGTTAAGTGGGCCTTCAGGCTTTCAGATGGGGCCATAATAGAGACGGTCCTCATACCAGGAACCAGTCATACCACCTTGTGCCTATCAAGCCAGGTTGGGTGCGCCATGGGTTGCCGATTTTGTCGCACAGGCACCATGGGCTTTCAAAGAAATCTGTTTCCATCAGAGATTGCTGGCCAGGTCCTTGGGGTGCTGGAGCAGACGGAACCTGAAAGATGGCCGAGAAACATAGTTTTCATGGGAATGGGTGAGCCTTTGGCAAACCTTGAAAATGTGGTTACATCTATTCGAATCCTCACAAACGAGCTTGGTCTTAACTTTTCAAAAAGGCGTATAACCGTGTCCACCTGCGGTCTTGTACCTCAGATAATAAGGCTTGGAGAGGAGGTGGAAATCGGCCTTGCCATTTCTCTTCATGCAACAACAGATGAGCTTAGAAGCAGGATAATGCCCATAAACAGGCGATACCCCCTTAAGGAGCTGATGGAGGCATGCAGGCGATTTCCGTTGCCCAAGAGGCGAAGAATAACCTTTGAGTACATAGTTCTTGGTGGGCTTAACCATTCAAGACAGGACGTAAAAAGACTTGCAAGGCTTCTTCAGGGTATACCTAGTAAGATAAACCTTATCGCCTATAATCCAGTGCCTGGCCTGCCATTTAAGGCTCCAAGCAGCGAGGATGTTCTTAGATTTCAAAAACATCTTATGGATAAGGGCTTTACAGCCATAATCAGAAAGAGCAGGGGAAGGGATATAGAGGCCGCCTGCGGACAGCTCTGGAGCAATATCGTAAGGGATGAGCTTGAGCCAATTACTGGCCTTGATTGATCTTGTTTCTAAGGACTCCTGATGGCTTAAATGTTACCACCCTTCTAGGGGCCAGGATGAGATCTTCACCAGTATGGGGGTTTCTTCCCCTTCTGGCCTTCTTGTCTTTTATGGTAAATTTACCAAAGCCGCTTATGAGGACGTTTTCTCCGTCCTCCAAGGTCTCCTTAATGATTTCTATTACTGTCTCAACTGCCCGAACGGCCTCAGCCTTGGAGAGGACTTCAGATTCATACAACTTATTTATGAGATCTGCCTTGGTCAAAGTCATCTGTTTGCTCTCATTCAAGATTTCAGGAAATTTTTAACAACTTATGTAACCCTTTATAACTAAAAGAAAAATCCTTGAGAGTCAAGAATGAAATTATATCAGGTTCTTAAGAATCCTGAAGACAAGAGGCAATCTTTGTTCTGTTGCCGCCTTAAACGACAGGTGCCTTAGCCTGGACCATGTTCGGGCGCCTTTTATTTGGTTTCGAATGCCTATCTTTTTCTGGGTATGTTTCTGAGGTCTTCCTTTATGACAAACAGAATCTTGAATTCCCTTTTGAGGTTGTTAACAAGCTTGTTGAGTTCCTCATCCGTCATATCTTTCAATCTGACATAAACTTCCCTTTTTCCCTCTGGCATGTTCTCGTGGGAAGTCAATACGCTAACAACACGCCCACCCTGTTCCCTTATCTGGTTGAGGAGTTTGTTCAGAGAGCCAGGGCTGTCTTCCATCTCAAAGGCAATCTGTATGGGGCTTTGGTAGGCCCCGGTTATGCTTATCATGACCTTGAATACATCCGTTTGGGTTATGACACCTATCACATGGTCCTCGTCATCAACCACGGGTATACCACTGATGCGGTTTTCAAGCATGATAACTGCTGCCTTTTCCACCGAGTCGTTTTCCTTGAGCGTAATGGGATCAGGGGTCATTATGTCCTTGACCTTGATTTCAGATAAAAGATAGTAGAGCTCGTGAACATCCAGGGAGGTTGCCTTTGAAGGGGCTGCCTCCTTGATGTCTCTGTCGCTTATAATGCCTATGAGCTTGCCATCCCGGACAACGGGAATACGCCTGATCCCGTGTTCCTTCATCATTTGGGTGGCCTTCATTATTGAGGTGTTTTCATCTATGACGATGGGGTCCTTTGCCATCCATTCCTTAACTAGCATGGATTGCCTCCTGCCTTTTTTTAATTTATAACCTTGTTGAAGTGGCCCTTGCCAGGTGGCGAAAACCGGATCCGAAACAAAAATCCTGAAATCACGCGGTACGAGTTTTTTTCTGTAATAGGCCGGCGGGGCTATGTCAAGGTTAAGTCATAAAATGAAGCTAATTGGAAACAGTGTGAAGACGTGACACTGGCGAATCTGACAATTATTGGCCCAGGTGCCCTGGGAATCCTCTTTGCAACCAGGATCTGGCAGGTTTTTCCCCATGTCAGCCTCCTTCATTACGACAAGGAAAAGGCGAGACGTATGGAAACCAGTGGCGTAATGGTTGTTGAAGAGGGAAATGGCACTGTTCTCAAGGCCTTTCCAAAAATCACTGCAAATGCCAAGGAAATCGGAAGACAGGAACTGGTCATGGTCTTGGTAAAGGCCTTTCAAACAAGCCAGGTCCTACAGGATTTGAAGGTCCTTTGTGGGCCTGAAACCCTGGTAGTAACGCTTCAAAATGGCATGGGTGCAGGCGATATATTGGCCAGGGTTGTTCCAGGGGAAAATCTTGTTCTTGGCGTTACCATGCATGGCGCAAACAGGAGGGATGAGAGGACCGTTGTCCATGCCGGCTCTGGGGATACCATCTTGGGGATGTTCCATCCGGGTTCAAGCGATATAAACAGGCTCGAGGGCTTTGTAAGGCTCCTTGAAAAGAGCGGCTTTATCACTTACTTGGTCCAGGATATATATCCAGTCCTTTGGAAAAAGCTCATGGTAAACGTTGGTATAAATCCGCTTACTGCATTAAGCGGACTTAGAAACGGTGAAATCCTTGAACATCCTGAGCTTGTAAGTATTCAGGAAAAGGCTGTTTCAGAGGCCTTTACCGTTATGAAGGCCAGCGGCATGGATATTGGCATGGATTTTAAAGAAGTTTTGGCACTTGTCCGTAAAGTTTGTAAGGACACAGCAGAAAATGTCTCTTCCATGCTCCAGGACAGAATAAAAGGGAATCAGACCGAGATTGACTTTATTAACGGTGCGGTTGTGCGATTTGCCCTTGAAGCAGGTACCGATGCCCCTGTGAACGAGACACTCTGCCTTCTGGTGAAATACTTTACCAGCACAGGATGGAATTTTGGTTTACATTAAAAAACGGTGGAATCACGTCTTGCACTTTAGGGCGGGCATTTTCAACAAATTTTCCACCAAAAACCTATTGACGATGACCCACTTAATGGCTATATGAATATCGTCAAGCTTAAGTTTCTAAACGGCTTACCCAACCGAAAGACTGCATTTACCTCCACATCAAAAAAATTCAGGTGGTGGATTTATTCAACAAAGGTCCCAGAGTCATACAGGTCTGTATAGGATTCAGGGCAGTGTAAGTAACGTAATCGTTAAGGATGTAATTTTATTTCTAAAAAATCAGAAAAAATTCCCTGAGGATAAAACTAAATCATAAGGAACCAGAGGTATTTATGGCTAGGCGTATAAAGGCGAACAACAAGGATCAGTCTGTAGAAAAAAAATCATTCAAGGACCGGAGCGAAAACACCAATTCCACTTCCAGGAAGGACCAAGAAGATTCAAACCGTGTCACCAAGGGCGATGTGCCGCCTACTCTGCATCTGGATGAGCTTAAGAAAAAGAGTGTGAGCGAGCTTTTCAAGATTGCCCATGACCTTGGAATAGATGTAACCCATAGCAGAAAAAAACAGGATATTATCTTTAACATCCTTAAGGCACAGGCAGCCAAAAATGGAACAGTTTACGGAAACGGGGTATTGGAAATCTTGCAAGACGGTTTTGGATTTTTAAGAAGCCCAGACTACAACTACCTTCCTGGTCCTGACGACATCTATGTTTCGCCTTCACAGATAAGAAGATTTAACCTAACCACTGGGGATACCATATCGGGACAGATAAGACCTCCAAAGGAAGGGGAACGTTATTTTGCCCTGCTTAAGGTGGAAACCTTAAACTTTGATCCGCCTGATAAGGCCTTTGAAAGGGTACATTTTGATAACCTCACCCCTCTCTATCCTCAGGAGCAGCTAAAGCTTGAGACAACCCCGGATAACCTTGGAGGGCGCATCATGGATCTCATGACCCCCATTGGCAAGGGACAGAGGGGGCTGATAGTTGCGCCGCCACGGACAGGAAAAACTATGCTCCTTCAGAGCATTGCAAATTCCATATCCTACAACCATCCGGAGGTCTACCTCATCGTTCTCCTCATTGATGAAAGGCCTGAAGAGGTGACTGACATGCAGCGTTCCGTGGATGCAGAAGTCATAAGCTCCACCTTTGACGAGCCTGCTCAGAGGCACGTACAGGTATCCGAGATGGTAATAGAGAAGGCAAAGCGCCTCGTTGAGCACAAAAAGGATGTTGTTATCCTTCTTGACAGCATCACCCGCCTTGCCAGGGCCTACAATACGGTTGTCCCTCCCAGCGGCAAGATCCTTTCAGGAGGTGTGGATTCAAACGCTCTTCACAGGCCCAAGAGGTTCTTTGGTGCTGCAAGGAACATCGAGGAGGGTGGAAGCCTCACCATCATAGCCACAGCCCTTATTGATACGGGAAGCAGAATGGATGAAGTGATCTTTGAAGAGTTCAAGGGTACTGGCAACATGGAAATCCACTTGGACAGGAAGCTTACTGAAAAGAGGATATTTCCCTCAGTGGACATCAACAAGTCCGGTACCAGGAAGGAAGAGCTTCTTCTTCCCCCTGATGTCCTCAACAGGGTGTGGATACTTAGAAAGCTTCTTTCCCCTCTAAATCCCATCGACAGCATGGAATTTCTGCTCGATAAGATGAGGGATACGGAAAGTAACGCTGAGTTTTTAGCATCCATGAACAAATAGCCAGGAAAGGGCGTCAAAATAACTACTTGACTTAAACAACCGGTTTTTTATAAAAGGAGACCGTTTAAAATTCTTTTTAATTTTTACAGGAGAAGATGCCATGAAAAAGGATATCCATCCAGAGTATCATCTGGCAAAGGTCAGATGCGCATGTGGAAACGAGTTTCAGGTTGGTTCCACCCTTAAAGAGATCAAGGTGGAAATTTGTTCCCAGTGCCATCCCTTTTACACGGGCAAGCAGAAACTCGTTGACACTGCCGGCCGCGTGGAAAAATTCATGAAAAAGTATGGCAAGAATGCGGAGTCCAAGGAGCAGTAATCTGTAAGGGCATCCGTTTCAGCCCCCATCATGTTTGAACGATTAGACGACATAAAAGAACGTTACAAGGAGCTTGAGAAAAGGCTCAGTGATCCTGAGACCATCAAGGATCAGAATACCTACAGGAAGCTTGCCAAGGAGCATTCGGATCTTGCTGAGATAGTCAGGACCTACGACAGGTACCTGCAGGTCCAGAAAGAGATCGAGGAAAACAGGCAGATGCTCAACGATTCTGATCCTGAGATCAGACAGCTTGCAAAGGATGAGCTGGATGGCCTTGAGAAGGAAGCACATGAGCTGGAGGAAAGGCTCAAGATACTGCTTCTTCCTAAGGACCCAAACGACGAAAAGAACATCCTTCTTGAGATAAGGGCAGGAACCGGTGGAGACGAGGCGGCCCTTTTTGCAGCGGATCTTTTCCGCATGTACAGCCGGTATGCGGAAAAGAAGGGCTGGAAGGTGGAGATACTCTCCGCCCATGAAACAGGCATAGGTGGTTTCAAGGAGATAATAGCCCTCATCTCTGGAGACAAGGTCTATAGCAGGCTCAAATATGAAAGCGGGACCCACAGGGTGCAGAGGGTCCCAGAAACTGAGACACAGGGCCGAATACACACCTCTGCTGTCACAGTTGCCGTTCTTCCAGAGGCAGACGAGGTGGATGTACAAATCAATCCCCAGGACCTCAGAATAGACGTTTACCGTGCCTCAGGCGCAGGTGGCCAACATGTTAACAAGACGGAGTCTGCTGTAAGGATAACCCACATTCCCACAGGTCTTGTGGTGCAGTGCCAGGACGAAAGGAGCCAGCACAAGAACAAGGCAAAGGCCATGAAGGTGCTTGCTGCACGGCTCTATGAGCTCAAACAGAGAGAACAGCAAAAGCAGCTTTCCGAGGAGCGTCGTTCCATGGTGGGAACTGGGGACAGGAGTGAGCGCATAAGGACGTACAATTTTCCCCAGGGCCGGGTAACAGACCATCGTATAGGGCTTACCCTTTACAAACTCGAGGACATAATGCAAGGTGACCTGGATGAGATCATCGAGGCCCTTGGGACCTACTATCAGGCAAAGGCCCTAGCCCAAAGTACCAAGGCCCCCCAGGAAGAAAAAAGGTCAGTTGCCTAGGTCAAAGAATACGGTCAAAGAACTTTTAAAAAAAAAGACCGCCTATCTTATCGCCAATGAAATAGAATCCCCCTTTCTCTGCTCTCTTCTCCTGCTTTCAAGGGTTGTTGGAAAACCAAAGGAATTTCTCATAAGCCATCCCGAGTACGAGGTTTCAGGGGAAATGCGCAAGGATTTTTCATACCTTGTGGACAGGCTGGCTAGGGGCGAGCCCCTTGCCTATGTAGTGGGAGAAAAGGAGTTCTGGAAGTACAGGTTTTACTGCAGTCCTTCTGCGCTCATTCCGCGGCCTGAGACCGAGCTCCTTGTGGAAAAGGCCATTGAGAGATTCAAGGGCAGGAGTCCACAAGTCATTCTGGATCTTGGTACTGGCACTGGAGCTGTTGGCATAACCCTGGCAACCATCTGGAAAGAGGCCCAGGTCGTCCTCACTGATGTCAGCCTTGATGCCCTTTTTCTTGCAAGGAAAAACATGAAAAGGATTATTGGAAGCTCCCACAGGGTCTTTCTCCTTTGCGGGGACTGGTTCGAGCCCTTCGGGAAGGATTTTAAGGCGGATATCATCACAGTAAATCCACCCTACGTATCCAGGAAAGACCAGTTCCTTCTTCAAGAAGAGGTAAAGAGGTTTGAGCCAGAAATTGCCCTTTTTTCACGGGATGAAACAGGACTTTCCGAGATAAAGACCCTTTTTTCCCAGGCAGCTTTTCATCTTGAAAAAGAAGGAGTCATCCTTTGCGAGGTTGGAATAGGGCAGGCCCAGGTGGTTTGTGGCTACGTAAAAGATCTTGGCCTTTATAAGAGCGTGGAAACATTCAGTGATCTGTCTGGGATTGAAAGGGTGGTTGCTGCATCCCTTTAGGTCAACCCTCCCCGGGTAATTTTTGGGCTCTGTCTGACTTTTGATTAATATTTTTTCCTGGTGAGAAAATAATTCCCTACCCAGTCAAATTTGCAGGGAAGCCCGCAACCCTTCACATAAAAATATTTGAATATCAGGCAGTTAAAAGAAAAAATACCCGGTCTCGTTTTTGCTTATCCATTCAGAAAGAAAAAACAGGAGGCCCTTAATGATTAAGCATCTAGTAACTGCCCTTGTGATATGCACCTTTTTGGGCATTGGTTTTTTATGGGGAGTGGATGTTACGCAGATTTTTAACTTTCAGTCCCTTGTCATTGTGTTTGGAGGGCTGTTTCTGGCAATATGGCTAAGTTTTCCTTCTGAAAGGGTATCTGCCACCTTTAAAAATCTCAAAGGGGCTTTCAGGAAGGAAATGGAGGAAGCAGATGCAGAAAAGAGGCTTCTTGCCCAGGCCCTAGGCCTGGCAAGGATATACAGGCTCAAGGGCCCCTTAGCCCTTCAAAGGGCAGCGTCAAAGGTGGAGGACGATTACCTTCGCTATGGTGCAATACTTGTGGCTGAGGGCTACAATGAGATCTCCCTCATGGGTGCTCTTCAAAGGGAAAACCTGAAGAGAAACGACCTGGCCATGTCGCAGATCCAGCTCCTAAGAACCCTTGCTAGGCTTGCACCGGCCCTTGGAATGGCAGGCACTGTCATTAGCCTTATGCAGGTCATGCAGCATCTTGGTACACAGGGTACCATAGGGGCCTCCCTAGGGCTTGCCCTAAGCTCCACGCTGTACGGAATCCTCCTTGCCAACCTGCTCTTTCTTCCTGCAAGCATAAAGCTCCAGCAGTACTTTTCCAAAAGGGCAGATGTCAGAAGGATGGTCATGGACGTTCTTCTTGGTATCCAAAGGGCTGAGCATCCCCTAAGGATTGCAGAAAGGCTAAATTCCTACGAGCTTTATTGTGAACTCAAGGAAAAGGAAAAAGCCAGGGTCCAAATGGTAGAATTTGAAAAAAGGGCCGCTTAGGAAAAAAAGGAACACCTGTATGAACACGAATCAAGGACTAAAGCTTTACCCGTTAAAAAGCGAAAGCCCCTTTGATGAGGCCGTGGCCGATGATTCCTCCTGGGTTCTGAGCCTCAGTGATCTCATGTCTCTTCTACTCATCTTTTTTCTGGTGTGGACCACCATCAAGATCGTACAGCTTAAAAAGGAGGTAAACGTTAGGCAGCCTGCAACACCTCATATGCATCTTAAAAACATGTCAAAGATCAAGGGGATGCTCTTTGAGTTTTCACCTGTTGAGGTCAAAAGAGGAGGCATAATGATTGTGCTGGATCAGGAGGTGACATTTTCCCAGGGATCTGACAGGCTGTCTTCTGATGGGAAGAAGATCATCTCAAGAATTGCAAGGGTCCTTAAGGGATCAACTCACTACAGGCTGAAGGTCCTTGGCCACACGGACTCCGTGTCAGTTGATAAAAGTGGCAGATTTCGTTCCAATGTGGAGCTTTCCCTTGCCAGGGCAACAGCGGTTGCCAATGAATTAATAGCACAGGGCATGGATCCAGAAAGGATCTGGATACAGGGGCTTGGGGATATGTACCCAAGGAAGCTCAATGGTAAGACCCAGAAAGGATTCAACAGAAGGGTTGAACTTTTACTAGAGCCTAGTGCCTGATTCTCCCTGCATGAAAAATGGAGCAGATACTGTTGCCATTGCTGCTTCATGGAAAAAGTTCTTTTTACGTCCAAAGCAAGGGGAGTTAAGATTCCTAATTCCCCATATTCATTAAAAAAATTTTTGCTTTCAGGAACGGGCGTATAGGTCGTCCAAAGTATCAGTCATATATATTTGTAAACTTTTCTGTAATTATCTAAAATCAATCGATAAATTTAAAAAACTAAGCTCTTGACATAATCGTTAAATAAGTGAATAATCATTCAGTTTAAAATGCAGCCTGGGGCTGTATAAAATTCATGAAGGGAGAGTGAGACCATGAGCGACAGTGAAAAAACCATCCAGAGTCTTTTGAAGGAAAAGCGTGTTTTTAGGCCTTCCAGAAAGGCCCAGATGACAGCCCATGTCAAGAGCATGAAGGAGTACAGGGAACATTACAAGAGGGCACAGGAGGACCCTGCATCCTTTTGGGGCAGCAGGTCAGGGGAACTTATTTCATGGGACAGGAAATGGAGAACAGTAGTAAGGGCCGATTTTCATAAGCCCAAGATAGAGTGGTTTATTGGAGGAAAGCTTAATGCATCCTACAATTGCCTTGACCGTCATCTGACCGATGGTAAGCGCAATAAAGCAGCCATAATCTGGCAGGGTGAGCCAGATGAGGATGTAAAGGTTTACACCTACCAGATGCTTCACACAGAGGTGTGCCGTTTTGCCAATGTCCTCAAAAAACACGGCGTAAAGAAGGGGGACAGGGTCTCCATTTATCTTCCTATGATTCCTGAGTTGCCCATTGCCATGCTTGCATGTGCCAGAATAGGGGCCATGCACAGCGTTGTATTTGCCGGCTTTAGCGCTCTCAGCCTTCAGAACCGTATACAAGATTGCGAGGCAAAGATACTTATCACCTCTGATGCGGTGTTGCGGGCTGGAAAAACCATTCCCCTTAAGCCCAATGCCGATGAGGCCTTAAAATCCTGCCCCACTGTTGAAAAATGTATTGTGGTAAAGCGTGCAGGTAACAAGGTGCAGATGAAAAAGGGTAGGGATTCATGGTGGCATGAGGAGATGGCAGCCGATGAGATAGACGATAAGTGCGATCCCGTCTCCATGGGTGCTGAGGATATCCTTTTCATTCTCTACACAAGTGGCAGCACTGGAAAGCCAAAGGGGGTTATCCACACCACAGGCGGCTATCTTACCTATGCAGCACATACCACCCAGTGGGTTTTTGACATGAAGGACGAAGACGTCTACTGGTGTACTGCTGATATAGGCTGGATAACCGGTCATACATACATTGTATATGGTCCCCTGGCCCTTGGTGCAACATCCCTGATGTTTGAAGGTGTACCAACCTATCCTGCACCGGATCGTTTCTGGCAGATCGTGGAGAAGTTCAAGGTCAACACCTTTTACACGGCTCCAACTGTTATACGTGCCCTCATGAGGGAAGGTACAGAATGGACGGAAAAGCATGACCTTTCAAGTCTCAAACTCCTTGGCACCGTGGGTGAGCCCATCAATCCAGAGGCATGGATGTGGTACCACCAGCATATTGGCAAGGGCAAGCTTCCCATTGTGGATACATGGTGGCAGACAGAGACGGGTGGAATCCTCATCTCACCCCTGCCATTTGCAACCCCATTGAAACCAGGTTCGGCTACGCTGCCCCTTCCCGGGGTCGACGCAGACATATTAAGGGAGGATGGAAGCCGAGCAGCTGTAAATGAGGGTGGACATCTTGTCATAAGAAGGGCTTGGCCTGGTATGCTAAGGGGCGTGTTCGGAGACCCAGAGCGGTTCAAGAAGACCTATTTCGAAAGATTCCCAGGAGTTTACGACGCCGGAGACGGCGCCAGAAGGGACGAAGATGGTTACTTCTGGATTATGGGCCGTCTTGATGACGTAATAAATGTTTCTGGACACCGCATGGGTACGGCTGAGATAGAGTCGGCTCTTGTTGCTCATCCAGCAGTGGCAGAGGCAGCGGTTGTAGGCATGCCCCATCCTGTAAAGGGCCAGGCGATATACGCATATGTGACACTGAAGGCAGGCCAGAAGGAAAGCGAAAAGCTGGTCAAAGAGCTTCGGACCTGGGTCAGAAAGGAGATTGGCCCAATTGCCACACCTGAGGTGATACAGTTTGCACCAGGTCTTCCAAAGACCCGCAGCGGAAAGATCATGAGAAGGATTCTTAGAAAGATCGCTGCCGGCGATTACAAGGACTTTGGCGATACATCCACCCTGGCGGATCCCTCTGTGGTTGACGACCTCATCAAGGCGCGAAAGGCCATGACGAAGGATTAATGAATAGTTATACTTGACAGAGTAAACAGAGCAATAGGCCCCCATAGTTTTATGCGGGGCCTTCGTTTTTCTATCTATTAGCATCAAAAGGCTGGTTTTCCATGACAAAACAAGACAAGAAAGACGTTCATTCAGTAACACCTGAGGTCATAATCGATTTTTTGAAAAGCACCATCCCCTTTAACGAGCTTGATGAAAAGGCCCTTTTGAAGGTTGCCAATAACTGTATCATAGACTTTTTCCCAAAGGGCACCATGATATTCAAGCAAGATGAGACAGAGGTAAATTACCTTTACATCATTCAGAAAGGCGGGGTTAAAATTTATCTCAAGGATGAAGAAGGGGTGATCACCCTCAAGGACTTTCGCGGCGAGGGTTCTTACATTGGCGCACTTCCCATTATCCAGGGAACCAAGGCCAATCTCAACGTGGAAACTGTTGAGGATACCTTCTGTTTTTTGCTAAAGAAGGAGGTATTTCTGGAACTTATCGAGGATAATCCCAAGTTTGCACAGTACTATCTCAAGAGTTTTTCTGAAAAATTCCTAAGAACAGCCTACCAGGAACTTAGACAACATCGGGTAGCTCCACGGACAGAAGGAACCCTCTACATGTTCAGCGTCCACGTGGGAGACCTGGTGAAAACAGAGCCCAAGACCATTGCTGCAACTGAGTCCATCCAAGTGGCAGCATCGAGAATGGCTGAGTATCACATTGGCTCCCTTTTGGTTACAGACGAAAAGGGTCAGGTCGTTGGTATAGTTACTGACAAGGACCTTAGAACAAAGGTGGTGTCCCAAGGAAGACCCGTTTCTGAGCCTGTTGCAAACATAATGACGAGTCCTGTGGAAAAGATAAGCAGCCACAAGGTCTGCTTTGATGCACTCCTTGCCATGATGAGCAAGCAAATCCATCATCTTGCCGTGGAGAAACAGGGTAAAATCATAGGCGTCATAACCTCTCACGACATAATGGTGCTCCAGGGAAGCTCGCCACTCTATCTTTTCAGGGAAATAGTGAGCCAAAGGTCCATAGAGGGGCTTTATCCGTTGTCCCAGAAGGTACCTCTTATTGTGCGTACACTCATAGAAGAGGGCGCAAAGCCAAACAACATAACCAGGATGATAACCATTTTAAACGACCACATCCTGGATAAGCTTCTGAGCCTCATGGTGGAAAAGTACGGAGCCCCCCCGGTCCCCTTCTGCTGGCTTCTCATGGGAAGCGAGGGGCGGAAGGAACAGACCTTTCGCACAGATCAGGATAATGCCCTTCTTTATGAAGATGTTGATAATCCCCAAAAAAAGAAGGAGGCCCAGGAATACTTTTCAGCCTTTGGCAAAGAGGCCATAGAACACCTGGTAAAATGCGGTTATCCTCGCTGCCCAGGCGATATCATGGCCTCAAATCCCAAGTGGTGCCAGCCCTACTCGGTCTGGGAATCTTACTTTGAGGACTGGATACTGCGACCAGAGCCAAAGCAGGTGATGCATGCCTCCATCTTTTTCGATTTCAGACCCGGTTTCGGCAAGCTGGATCTTGGAGTAAGGTTGAGGGACCACCTGACAGAGCTTGCCAAGAGGCAGGAGATTTTCCTGTTGCATCTTGCCAAAAACTGCCTGGAAAGCAAGCCGCCCCTTACCTTTTTCAGGAATTTCATTGTAGAAAAGGACGGAGAGCACAAAAACAGGCTAGACATCAAAAAGAGAGGGCTTGTACCCTTTGTTGACTTTGCCCGTTTTATGTCCTTGAAATTTGGGATAAAGGAGACAAACACCATCGAGCGGTTAAGGCTCCTCTACGAAGGGGACCACATTTCAAAGGAGCTGTATACGGAAACAGTCGAGGCCTACGAATTCCAGATGCAGATACGTTTTGTGCACCAGCTCCAGATGATGGAGGAGGGGCTTCAGCCAGATAACTATATCAACCCCTCTGATCTGACGGACCTTGAAAAACAGACCCTAAAGGAGGCCTTTGCTGTGATCTCCAGGCTCCAGGCCATAATCAAGGATTTGTTTCCGCTGATTTAGGGTCAAGGTAGGGTAATTCATGGGTCTTCTTGACCTGTTTCCCCGGTTCAGAAAGCAGAGGCACCCTGTCCTCCAGGACAACTACCTCTATTTTCAGGATTTTGACCAGGACAGACCCTTAAATGAATACGAGTTCGTAGTGTTTGATTCTGAACTTACAGGGCTTAACCCCAGAAAGGACGAAATTGTCTCCTTGGGGGCGGTGCGAATCAGGAACCTAAGAATTATTCCCCAGGAAAATTTTTATTGTTTTGTTAAACCCCAGCGCCAACTTCCAAAGGACAGCACCCTTATTCACAGGATCACCCCTGAACAAATTAAAAATGCCCCTCCCATAACAGAAGTTCTTAAGGATTTTGTTAATTTTTGTAACGGCGCTTTAATTGTCGGACACTACATTGACCTTGACATGGCTTTTATAAACAAGGTTACCAAGCGTTACCTTGGAGGTCCCCTTGCAAATCCTTGTATTGATACCCTGAGGCTCGCTCAGCTCTACAAGGAAGAGGAGTGGGGCAACTATTATGATAGGTTCAACTATAATGTATCCTATAACCTCTCTGACTTGGCAGCCGAGTATGGCCTTCCAGAGTTTCAGGAGCACGATGCCCTGGAAGATGCCTTTCAAACTGCTTATCTCTTCCTGTTCCTGGTAAGAAAACTTAAAAGAGGAGGAATAACCACGCTGAGGGAGCTTTACTTGGCAGGCAGAAGTTGGCGCTGGCTGTTCTAAACTTAGCCTTCCATCTCAAGGGGTCTTCCAAATGCTAATTTAAGGGGGGTGTCAAGGCCAAGGAGTATCTTTTTGTCCCTGTTGTAGATATCGGGAAGGAAGGTGATGGTATTGTCATGGTTTCTGACAACGGTCCAGTAGAGAATGAGTATGGGCATACGTTTTTCCAAGTGGATTATCCTGTTTTTTCCAGAGGCAATGGCCTCCTTTATCTTTTCAATGCTCCATTTCTTTGACCCTTCAAAGAGGATCCTGGCAAGTTCCAGGGGTTTTTCTACCCTGATGCACCCGTGGCTGAATGCCCGCATATTTTTTGAAAAAAGTGCCTTGGCAGGGGTGTCATGAAGGAAGACAAAGTGTTTGTTAGGGAAAATGAACTTTATCCTGCCAAGGGCGTTTTTGGGTCCTGGTTTCTGCCTGATTATGTAAGGGAACCTGGCAGGATTTATCCGCCTCCAGTTGATGGACCTCGGATTTATCCAGCGGCCCTTGGCATCCACTATTTCCATGTTGTTCTTTAAAACTGAAGTTTCCCGTTTTTTAGTGATTGATAGAGGATTGACTGCGAGCCGTTGTTTTACACAAAAAACTAATAATATCAATAAGTTAGACTTGATT
>JALWYS010000025.1 GCA_027003115.1 Deltaproteobacteria bacterium
CATTGGGGCTTTGGGCAACAATGTTTTCTGTTACCTGCTTGACGATCTGGACATTCTTTGAAAGAAGGTCCTCGCGGCTCATGCCTGGCTTTCTGGCAAGCCCAGCCGTTATTATCACAACGTCTGAATCCCTGGTATCTTCATAGTCACATGTGCCCACAATTTTTCCGTTAAAGCCGCAAAGTGGGGCACTCTGGCTCATATCAAGGGCCTTGCCCTGGGGAATTCCTTCTACTACGTCAACCAGTACGATTTCCTGTGCAACGTTTCTTGCCACTGCCCAGTGGGCAGCAGATGTTCCCACGGCCCCTGCGCCAACAATCGTTAATTTCCTTCCTTGTATTGACATTTAATCCTTGCTCCTTTCAAAATCTTCTTACTGGCCTTTTCTTCATACCATGTTCCTGTAGATAGCGCCTGTAGTAACTCAAGGCCTCTGGCAGATACTGGACAATCCTTTCAAGCCTTGCCCTGTCTGAAGGATGGGTGCTCAAAAGCTCAGGCGGCCTAGGCTTGTTTCTGGCAGCAGCCATCATCCTCTTCCAGAAGTCCAGGGCCCCCCTTGGATCATAGCCTGCAATAGCCATAAAAATTAACCCCAGGTGGTCTGCCTCGTATTCCTGGGTTCTGCTGTAGGGAAGAAGCACCCCCACGTTTGCACCAAGACCGTAAAGCTGCATCAAAAGATGCCTTGTTGCCGGGCTGTAGCTCCCTGTGAGCATGGAAAGGGCATCGCCTCCAAGCTGAAGCAAAAGTGCCTGGCTGAGCCTTTCTGCAGCGTGATTTGCAACCGCATGTGCTATCTCATGGCCAAGAACCACTGCAAGGCCATTTTCGTCCCTGGCTATAGGCAAAAGCCCGGAATAGACAACCACCTTTCCCCCTGGCATGCAAAAGGCGTTTATCTCCTTTCCGCAAACCAGGTTGAACTCCCACTTGTAACCACGAATCCTGTTGATCTGCCCGTTTTCGTAAAGAAATCGTTCCACTGCCTGGCTTATGCGCCGCCCAACCCTCTTTACCATCGAAACCTTGGCCGGGTCCTGGCAGAGCCTGTGTTTTCTGAGAAATTTCCTGTACTCCTGTTCGCTCATGGCAAGGAGCTGGGAGTCTGGAACAAGGTTGAGCTGGCTCCTGCCTGTCACCGGAACCTGAGCGCATCCGGACAAAAAGGAGATTCCCGCAAAAGGGGCCAAAAAGAGTAAAAAAAGCGCAATGATCCTTGCTACATGCCTGTTTGAAGGACTATCTTTAAAAGACCAACAGGGTAAAGAAGACATGGAGTTCACCTGTTCCTTGTAACCTGGAAAAAAACTTTTAAAAAACTTACATAAAAGTGCTACCTTTGTCTATTGGAACAGGAGTCTAAATCTTTTTTACAGGGTAAACATGTCCTTTTTTGAAAGCGAAAAGAGTGTGATCCAGGTAAGCGGAAGCGCCCTTACCCACAACCTGAACCTCATTAAGGAAAAGGTGGGTGAGGGATGTATGATTATGCCTGTTATAAAATCTGACGCCTACGGACACGGCATCCTTGAAACGGCCCGCCTTTTTGAAAGCATGTCCATATGGGGTTTTGGCATATATGAAATGGAAGAGGCGGCCATTTTGAGACGCAGCGGCATAGAAGCCACCCTTTTCATGCTTTCTGGCCTTCTTGGGGAAGGGGCTGGAAAGGTACTGGAATTTGACCTGACATTAGGAGCCGTATCCGTAGATGAACTTGAAGAACTTGAAAGCAGAGCCAGAACACACGGAAAGAGGGTCAAGGTGCATCTAAAGGTGGATACAGGCATGTCAAGGTTTGGCATGATGCCAGATGAGATTTTCTGGGCTGCGAAAAACCGCGAGCGTTTCAGCCACCTAGAGTTTGAGGGCATCTACTCCCATTTTGCGTGTGCAGATGAACCGGATCATGCTGCCAATGAAAGGCAGCTTCGGCTTTTCAAAGATGTAATCGACCAAGTGAAACTTTCCGGCTGGCACCCAAAATTCTTCCACATGGCAAACTCTGCTGCCATAATGTTCAACAAGGAGAGCCACTTTAACCTTGTAAGGCCTGGAATCGCAATCTACGGTGCCCTTTCCGGAAACAGAGAGGCAAGGCCCTATTCCGGGCTCATGCAGGCAATGTCCTTTTTAAGCCAAATCGTGCACATCAAGGATTTGCCAAAGGGTGCCTGCATAAGTTATGGTCATACCTTCAGGGCAAAAGGCCCCATCAGGGGGGCGCTTGTCCCCGTGGGCTACGACAACGGCTACATGAGGAAGCTTTCAAATAATGCTGAGGTCTTAGTAAAAGGCAGGAGATGTCCGGTCCTTGGTAACGTTTGTATGAAGACCATTGTGGTTGACGTAACAAAGGTCCCTGATTGCACGGTTGGGGACGAGGTGGTTCTCATGGGGGAACAGGGCCAAGAAATGGTAAGCGCTGTTGAACTGGCTCAGAAGGCCTCAACCATCAGCTATGAGCTTCTTTGCCTTTTGGGAAAACTTAA
>JALWYS010000026.1 GCA_027003115.1 Deltaproteobacteria bacterium
TTGACAAAAAGGGATTTGACAATAATAATTGCCACACCTTGCAAATAACTGCCGAGGTAGCTCAGTCGGTAGAGCAGGGGACTGAAAATCCCCGTGTCGGTGGTTCGATTCCGCCCCTCGGCACAAACACTTATGGAGGCTCTGGCCTCCTTTTTTATTTCCCAATCTCCAACTTTCTTAGCGGGTTGGAATGATCTCTGTGTTATCCATATATGGCATAAGGGCCTTTGGAATCCGCACGCTTCCATCTTCCATCTGGTAGTTTTCAAGAACTGCCACAACCGTTCTCCCAACGGCAAGGCCTGAGCCGTTTAGGGTATGCACAAAGCGCGACTTTTTCTTGCCCTTGGGCCTGTAGCGGATGTTTGCGCGTCTTGCCTGAAAGTCCTCAAAGTTGCTGCATGAAGATATCTCGCAGAAGCGGTCCTGACCTGGGAGCCAAACCTCTATGTCATAGGTCTTTGCAGCGCTGAATCCAAGGTCCCCTGTGCAAAGGGTAACCACCCTATAAGGTATCTCCAGGAACTGCAGCACCTCCTCGGCATCCATCAAAAGTGCTTCCAGCTCATCATAGGAGGTTTCCGGCCTTACGAATTTTACGAGCTCCACCTTGTTGAACTGGTGCTGACGAACGATTCCCTTTACGTCGCGGCCGTAGGAGCCTGCCTCTGAGCGAAAACATGGAGTATAGGATGCGTAATACTTGGGGAGCTCGTCCTCACTTAGTATTTCATCCCTGTGGAGATTGGTTACTGGCACCTCAGCCGTTGGTATGAGAAAATAGTCCTTGAAGTTAAGCCTGAAGAGGTCTTCCTCGAACTTTGGTAGCTGACCTGTGCCGAAAAGAGATGCGCTGTTTACTATCACAGGGGGCATTACCTCGGTGTAGCCGTGTCTTTTCCTGTGAAGATCAAGCATGAAGTTTATAAGGGCGCGTTCAAGCATGGCCCCCAGACCCATGTACACAACGAATCTTGAGCCTGTGATCTTTGCAGCCCTCTTAAAGTCAAGGATTCCGGTCTTTTCGCCTATCTCCCAGTGTGGCAGGGGCTTAAAGGAAAACTCAGGTATGTCGCCCCACCTCTTAACCACAACGTTGTCTTCCTCGTCCTTGCCCACCGGGACGGATTCGTGGGGAATGTTGGGTATGGAGAGCATGATCTTTTGGATTTCATCTTCGACAGTATCAAGTTGTGCCTCAAGGCCCTTTATCTCCTCTCCTACCTGTTTCATTTCACTTATGAGGGAAGAGGCATCGCCCCCTTCCTTTTTTATCTTGCCAATTTGCTGGGAAACCGTGTTTCTCTTGTTCCGCAGCTCCTCTATCTGTTGAATGAGCCTCCTTCTTTTCTCATCAAGTTCAAGAAATTGGTCCAGAGACAGCTGGCTGCCACGTTTTTCAAGAGCGCTCTTTACCTGGTCCAGGTGTTCCCTTACAAATTTCAGATCTAGCATTTCAAGGACTCCTTTAAATTTTTCGGACTTTATTTCCGGTAATCAAGAATCTTTCCCTGGTAACGGCCCTGGTGAGCCTGGCAAGGCTTGGAAGATCCTCATGGAGCAAAAGATGCATCCAGCCTCCAATGTAAACCACCCGTTTATAGGTGGAGCAAAGCCCAAAAATGCGTTCAGCCAGGGTCTTCTCCCTTTTACACCACTGCTCATCAAAAACCAATTCAATAAATTGATTGATGGATTCGTTTCTTTCCAAAAGATGTGATGCGGCTTGGTTGTAGTGCCTTGAAAAGTATTCATCAAGGCTTACATCCTGCTCGGATACGGCAAGAAGTATGTTATCGGTGTTTAGGAGCTCGTCTTTCCAGGAAGGAAGCTCCCTTTTGGATATTTCGCCTGAGTCCACCGGAACCACCGGAATTGAGCTAAGGTTGCCGTACTTTTTTGCCAGTTGCCATTCAAAGGGCATTATTAGCTGCCTTTTTAGAAGGCGGATGCGAAGGTGTTTCCTTTTTGATGGAGGAAGTTCTTTTAATATGGAGCTAAGCTTTCTAAGCCAGAAAGCCTGGTGTTTCTGTCTGTATCTTACGGAAAAACTGCTGATCTCAACTGCAATACAATCAGGCTCAAGTTGTTTTAGAAGGTCAAAAAGGACTTTTCCTGCACAGATGTCCAGGTGAATGGTGCCAATCATGAAAAGAGGCCGGGAAATAGGCAGAGGGGAGTGCTGGTCAAAAGGGGAGTTTTCTGTCAAGGCTTCTGTACTGGACCGCCTCTGCGACATGGCCTGTTTCTATGGTGGCTTTGCCTTCAAGGTCTGCAATAGTCCTTGCTATTTTCAAGATGCGGTGATACGCCCTTGCGCTAAGGCTTAATTTTGAGCATATCTTTTCCAGAAAGCCCTTGCACCCTTTTCCAAGAACACAGAATTTATCGATTTCTTTAACAGACATCTGGGCATTTGAAAACAGGGGCAATTTGGCAAAGCGCTCCTGCTGTATCCTTCGTGCAGCCACAACCCGTTTCTTTATTGTGCTTGAAG
>JALWYS010000027.1 GCA_027003115.1 Deltaproteobacteria bacterium
CCTCTAGATACCTCGGTTGGCGAGTAGGAATAGCTCCACCAGCTTATATGCCCATTTTCAAGAAAACCCTTACTTGCCAAAAAATCATAGAAACGGCGGACTGCCCCGCACGAAGGCTCATCTGCCTCAGGGCATCCAGATGCCCCAAACCCCGTTCCAAGGCCATCATTTCTAAGTGTCTCTTTTCGCCAGCCTGGCCCTCCAATCTTAAATGGAAGAAGATCCTCTCTCCGGACCTCATCCGCTGCCTCAACAATCAATTGGTATAGGCGGAAAAAATTCTCCTCTGTGTCACACCACTTCATGTCGTAATTCGGCTCATCCCAAAGCTCGTACAATACTTGAGGCATGGAGAGGACAGGGTGTTTGTCATTGTCTCCAAATAGCTCAGGGTTCACCACATAGCCTTCCTTTCCGGAAAAATACCTTATAAAATCCTTTATTAGCGCCTTATAGGCCTCCTCCTCAGAGGGTTTTACACCGTACTTGTTGTAGCGGTTCGAATAACGGTAGTCAGAAGGGTCATTTGGAGGGCAATACTTCGAAGGGCTTGAGTTATCGGTAAATCTTGTATATCTAAAGGGCGTTGTAAGTATCTTTACCAAGAGGCGTCCGCCATGATCCCTTACATCTTTTACCAGGGATGAAAAGCTTGAAAGGCTGTATGCCCCCTTTGAAAGGCTGTCAAGCTCAGGGACTATCCTTACAAGGCCTATTCGATCAAATCCTCCTAGACCTTCCCAGTAGTCCACAAGACGGGGGTTTACGCTTGTTCCACCGCCACCTCCTCCTTCCCAGACTATGCCTGGTCGCCATAGGGGTGATAGGGGGCCGGGGCCTTCAGATGGATCTGCATTCACCAATACCTCAAAAACCGAGTCAATCTCGCTAAGGCCTGGGGACGTTCCGTCTTTAACCTGTATGATCCTGGTCTCCATGGGTCCTAGCTCCAGGGTAAGGACCATATCCTTTTCAGAAAGGGTAAAACCGATATTTTCGCCTGTTGAAACGTCCGTTATGGTGGCTGATTCTGGCGCCTTTATACCAAGAGGACTGATATTTATCCTAATGGATGCCTCAAGGGACTCATGGCCATTATTGTATATGGTGAAAAAAAGGCCCTTTTCTTCATTGCTGTCCGAAAGGCTACCAAATCTTTCCACCCAGACATTATCACTTTCCGAGCTTGCATAGGTGACAGGCTCCCAGGCAGAAGGCGCATATTTTTGAAAAAGCCCCTGGGCGTTTTTCAATATCTCGTCAGAGCCGGCCTCCCAGTCAACGGCCTCTTTCTTTCTCCCTGGGAATATGCCGTAAAAAAGCGCCCTTGAAATATAGGCCCTGACATCCTCAAGGCTAAGATGACTTTCTTCATTGGACCAGGCCATGGTCCTTTGATATGAAATGGCCCTTCGGTAATCAAGTATCCTGGTGGTCCAGTTAAAGCCCGTATCTGTCTTGCTCTGACCTTCGCCTCCAAAGACATCTATAAAGGGTGCCAGCGCATTGGGTGTTGCCAGCCCCCAGAAATTTATAACTATAGCCATGTCATCCCGGTCCCTTTGGAGCAACTTTTCCCGTAGCCAGGAAAAGTATTCATGGATATTTGCCATATTGTGGATGCCGGGCCTGTAGGTTGCTATATCGTATGAAAGCGGGGTATCGGCTAGTGCCAGGTGTTCGTCCCTTAGATCAATTCCAGGGACAGACATAAAGTTATCCATAAGTATGCCGTCAAGGACGGCTCCTAGTGCCTCGGTGGCGTAAATTGAGGGCTCGATATTTTCATTCCATAGATACTGCCCCCAGCCGCCGTCAATGTCAGGGTCAACGCTTGTAAACCAGTTGGCAAGCCATTTGCCTGCTGCCCATTTAAAGTCCCCGACGCTTTTTAGCTGCCAGTCACCGTTTCCGCCATAGGCAACACTTGAAACAATGGCCTTGCTCTGTGCATCCGGAAGCTCCAAGACGGCTCTTAAAAGGTCATCATATCCTGGAAGGGGTGTGGAGGACGGCCCCATATCCACCAGGGCATCGGCAACAGTGTACTCGGCTGCAAAAAAATTTTCCTCATCAAGCTCAAGGACATGCATTGCCCCCTCTTTGGAGTTGTAATACCCGCGTTCATAGCCGCTAAAGGTGGAGGCGTCTCTTTTGCTTGTAAACCAGCCCCTATGGCGTTTTGCATAAAGAGCTACTGCCGATCTAAAGCCCCATTTGGGGTCGGTTAGGTAAAGCTCAAGGACGATGTCAGAGCTATTTTTTAACCTTTCGGCCCTTGGAGAAATCCCAAGATATGCCCTTACCTCATAACGGGAGTTTGTCTGGTCGTATGAAATCTTTACTAGCCTTGGGGACTCAAGGGATGCTGCAAGGGCAAGGCCCTCTTTGCCGTTTTCTATCACCCCGTATGGGTAAAGGGACACAGGAAGCCATCCGTCCCAGACCCCGCTTACAACATGCTCATACTTCCAGGAAAGGCATGAGGGGAAAGGATACTCGGGAAAGGGAGCAACTGGCACATTTTGAATGAGGCGGCTGTGATGTGCGTCATCCCACCACCTCCAGGCATCTGAATCCCCAGACTCATTTCCAGTAATCAAAAGGGGAAGCCCCCAGGAAAGCTCAAGGGCCCGCTCCTTTCCTGAGCTATCTTTTACTTCTATATGGATCCTTACATGGTCATCCATTGGGGTATATGTGGCCTTAAGGGTCAGGCCGTCACTCGTTGCACCTGTCTGGACAAGGCTTCCGTTCTTCTTTGTCACGCTTCCAAAAACCGGCTCATCCTTTTCAGGGCTTTCTACCAAGGAGATGTCATCCACCCACATGAATTCATCCTGGAGCCTTGCCACCACAAGGATCTCCATTTTTGAGGCATTGGGCGGGGCATGGACCTCGCCACTGACCCTTCTCCAGTTCCTGGCATTCCAGTGAACCGGGGCTACAAGCACAGGGCTTTCGTAAATGTCCTTCCCGTTCTTATCAAACCACCTTACATAAAGGCCATTTGCCTTAAGGGACTCCCTCCACATTCTGTCTTGATAAAAGGTGGGCGTTCCTGAAACGCCCTGAAGGTACCCTCGGCTACTAAGAAAATAGCCTGAGATCCTGTAAAGTTTTCCTGGTGTTACAGAAACCGGCCTTGAATAGACCGCACCTGCTCCCATTTCCTCACTATTAAGGCCATGAAACCTTAAGGAAAGCTGGCCGCTTCTTTTGATTGTATTATCAACAAAGACTGCCGTATCTTTTATCATCAAAGGGTTCCATCCCTTACTTTCATGTTCAAAACCTGGATTAAAAAGGAGATTCGGAGAACTTACCCTTCCTGCAAGGCTCATGTCCCGTATCATAAGAAGGGGCCCCTGGACCACTGGCATCTTGTGACCGCTAACTTCAAGGCCCATCAACTGCCCGTCACTGCTTAGAGCAAGATACAACCCGTTACCCGTCTTTACTGACAACGCATCTTCGTTTGCAAACGAAACCCTGCTGAAATGACAAAAAAATGAGATGCAAAGGGACAGGCAAAGTATTTTAATGATGTGTAATGCTTTTAGAGACCAAGGCCTGTGGGAAATCTCAAAAGTGGGCAGGTTCAGCATGTTCATTCTCCTTTCGCAAAACCCAAAAATGTTTTACCTAGTTATACGGCCGTGTATTAAAAACATCCCCTTTAAAGGAAAATTTTTTGGAGGCCTGAATTATTGGGACATGGGTGGGAAGAGGGGAAATCTCTCAACTTTTTAAATTGCATATCCCTACACCTAACCTACGGCGGTTATAATACGTCCGTTTAATTGTTTGGCAGGGTGGCAGGGAGGGCAAACCAAGGCCAAATTCGATTTCATAAAAAATGTGCATTAAATTTTTATTTGATTTATACTTAATGGCTCTTCTTCATCAATTCGGCGCAACAAGAACAGGGTAAATGTCTTCACAAACAGAGACCAAGGTCATTAATCTTTTGAATCTCAAAAAGGACCTTTCCACGCTTTTTCTCCCCATTATAAGGCACAGGGGTAACAGGTACGCCAAGGAAGGGCGGGTGAACCTTGAGAAGATAAACGGCAGGGCCATAAAGGCCAAGGTAAGGGGCAACGTCTTTTACAGGGTCTCTGTTGACCTAAAGGAAAAGGAAAAAGGTATAGTGCGAATCGGCTGCACCTGCCCCTTTTTCAAACAGGGAATCCCATGCAAGCACATCTGGGCATCCATAGTTGAGGCGGAAAGGTATTTCAGACAGCACAAGGAAGAAGTCAAGGAGTCTTCTCGTTCCGTCCTGGAAATAAACGAGATTTTTGACCCAAAGGCGTGGAACAGTCAGGCTCTTGAGCCGTGGCGGCCGGTCCAGGACTTTGTACTAAGGTACGAGGCACTGATTAATGACAACATCATACAGGTCTCAGCTTTTGAACAGTACATAAAAAAGAACGGAGAGCCTGGAAGAATAAGGAAGGTGCATTCAAAGGTGCTTTCAAGGCCTGAACTGCCCCGTACGGACAGACTCATACTCCCCTTCCTGGCTTCTCTTTCAAGTTATTCCCGATTCTCTTACGGATACGGTTTCGATTCCTTTATGGACAACTTTAAAAGCGTAGCCCTATCCCCGCAAGATGCGGCCACCTTGCTGCCCCTTTTAGCTGAAACCGGAAGGTGCGCCGTAATAGGGCCTGAAGGAGAAATTTTCGCCGATCCCCTGAGCTTCGCTGCCGGTAAAAAAGCCAAATTTACCATAAATGCCAGACCCGCCCTTGATGCCGAAGTAGAAATGGAGCCAGAGATAGCCCTGGAAGAGAAAAAGGTAAAGGCAAAAGACGTGCTTCTTGTCAACTCCTCCCCCTTGATGGTGATCTACCAGGGCCTTTTGTACGAGGTTTCAGGCCCAAGCTTTGACCTGGCTCGAAAGATGGTAAAAGGCGGCATAAAAAAGGCCCCAAAGAAGAAAATGGCTGAACTTGTAAGACAGGCCATCAAGGTTTCAAGGGTTGACCACCTTGAAATGCCTGAGGACATCCTTCCAAAGACCGTAAGTGACATCAAACCCATTGGGCTTTTGGTGCTCAGGGTTGCCGAGAGTGAAATTGTTGGAAGAGCCTTTTTTGTTTACGATGATATGAGGGTTGACCCTGAAACAGATAATGACCTTGTATTTGACGAAGGTAAGTGGATATTCATTAAAAGGGACCTGGAGAAGGAATGCCGCATCTTGTCCACCATCAAGGAAAGCGGATTCAGGGAAGAAGCTGGAAAAGGTCTTAGCCTGGACTTTGAATCCGCCCCTTACGCCCTCAGCAAGCTCGAAAAGGCAGGGCTCAGGCTTGAAGCAGAAAACGGAAAACCCTTTAAAGCAGGAAACGTACGCCGCATATTTGTCTCCTCCGGCATTGACTGGTTCGACATGGATGCAGAGATAGATTTTGGAACAGAATCGGTACCCCTTCCAAGAGTAGTTGCCGCATTCCTTAAGGGAAAAAGAACCGTGAGGCTGGACTCCGGGGGTAAGGGTGTACTTCCTTCAAGGTGGCTCGAAAAACACAGGCGCATCCTTGAACTTGCAAGGAGTGAAAAGGCAGAAGACGGAAGCAGCGTGCTCCGCTTTCCCTCTTCCCACGTCCTCATGATAGAACACCTCATTCAGGAGGCGCAAGAGGCGGAAACCGATCAGCACTTTGACCAGATACGAAAAAAACTTCGGAATTTCACCGGCATAAAGCCCATTAAGGCGCCAAAGGGTTTTAAGGGCAGGCTCCGCCCCTACCAGGAAGAGGCCCTTGGATGGTTTCATTTCCTTTACGAACTTGGCCTCGGTGGCATACTGGCTGATGACATGGGCCTTGGAAAGACCGTGCAGGTCCTTGCCTGGCTTAAGAGGCAAAAGGCGGCTGGCAAGCATTCCACGAGCCTCATCGTTGCACCTACCTCCCTTGTGTTCAACTGGCAGGCAGAGGCGGAGAGGTTTACGCCAGACCTTCGAATTGCCGTCTATGTTGGTACGGACCGGAGCAGACACCTTGAGAAAACAGAGGGCGTGGACATCATACTTACCACCTACGGAATAGTGAGAAGAGACATCAAAAAACTCAGGGACTTCACCTTTGACTACTGCATACTGGATGAGAGCCAGTACATAAAAAATCCCGACTCCCTCACTGCCAAGGCATGCAGGCTAATTCCGGCAAGACACAGGCTGTGCCTTACAGGGACTCCCATAGAAAACCACCTTGGGGAGCTGTGGTCCCAGATGGAGTTTCTGAACCCTGGCATCCTCGGCAGAAAGGACCACTACATGGAACGATTTGCAAAGCCTGCTGCAAATGGAAATAAGGAGGTGCTAAAGACCCTAAAAAAGATCGTTGCCCCCTTTATCCTCAGGCGCACAAAGGAGGAGGTAGCCAAAGAGCTTCCAGACAAGATGGAATCCATCATCCGCTGCACCATGACAAGGGAACAGATGGAATTTTACAGGCAGATACGCGACCACTACAAGTCGAGCATACTTGAGACAGTGGAGAAAAAAGGCGTTGGACGCTCCAAGATAATGGTCCTCGAGGGGCTTTTACGGCTCAGGCAAGCGGCCAACCATCCCGCCCTTCTTGGGGCAGCAGACTGTCCTTCTGGAAAATTCCAACAGCTTCTGGAGCTCCTTTCAAAATCCATAGACGGAGGTCACAAGGTCCTCATCTTTTCCCAGTTCACCAAGATGTTAAAGCTTATAAAGGACGAGCTTCTTGCCAGGGCAATTCCCTTTGAATACCTGGACGGACGAACCCCCCAGACGAAACGCAAGGAGAGGGTGAGAAACTTCCAGGAAAACCCTGACATACGGGCCTTTCTAATAAGCCTCAAGGCAGGAGGCTTTGGCCTCAACCTCACTGCGGCAGACTATGTCTTCATAGTGGATCCGTGGTGGAACCCGGCTGTCGAGCTTCAGGCCATAGACCGCACCCACAGGATTGGCCAGACCAGGAAGGTGGTAACCTACAGGTTGATATCAAAGGACTCCGTTGAGGAAAAGGTGCTGAGCCTTCAAAAGAAAAAGCAGGAGATCGTGGGCTCCATTTTAAGCGGAAGCCGAAACCTGCTCACAAATCTTACAAAAAAGGATCTGGAGATACTTTTTTCGTAAACTGACAGGCTGCAACAGCTCCAAAATTTTGTAAGTCTTTGATATGAACAACTTGTTAATTATCCAAGACTTCTCGAATCTTGGTCAGCAAATCAGCTGTGGTAAATGGTTTCTGAATGAATACAATGCCTTTTTCAAGTATTCCATGATGAGCCACAATATATTCTGAGTACCCTGACATATAGATTACCTTCAGTTTTTTATATTCCTGGATCAATATCTCAAATAGCTCTTTTCCATTCATTCCAGGCATAATTACATCTGTAAGAAGTAAATTTATTTCCTTTTTATAACTATTTAATAGATTAATAGCTTCTTCTCCATCTGATGCCTCAATGATCTTATAACCATACTTTTCTAAAATCGTACTGACTAGTTTCCTAACATATTTATCGTCTTCCACAAGTAAAATAGTCTCATGACCTTGTTTCATTAAGACATTTGGGGATGAATCAATTTCTTGTATTACATTATTGTTCGAAGAATTCAAGATGGGTAAAAATATTTTAAAGGTTGTTCCTTTACCGATGCAACTATAGACTCTTATGTGACCATTGTGTTTCTTTACTATGCCATAAACAGTAGAAAGCCCGAGACCGGTACCCTTATCCTTATCCTTGGTGGTAAAAAAAGGTTCAAAAATCTTATTGCAGGTTTCTGCATCCATTCCACAACCTGTATCACTAACGCTTAGTAACACATAAGGCCCTTGTTTTACATCTGGATGCCTTCTGGCGTAATTATCATCCAGTTTGGTAACCTTGGTTTCAATTATTAATACACCGCCATTGGGCATGGCATCTTGGGCGTTAACTGCCAAGTTCATTACAACTTGTTCAATCTGACCTGCATCGGCTATGATTGGAGGGAGGGAAGCATCTAGTAGCAATTTGATCTCAATATCCTCCCTTAGTGTCCGGCGAAGGAGCTTTTCAAGATCTGACAATGTCTTGTTTAGATCCACCTTCTCCATCATCACTGTTTGACGCCGACTAAAGGTAAGAAGTTGCCTTACTATTTTTCGGGCTCGGTTGGCAGCAGAGATAATCTGTTCAAGGGCTGCCTTGCGGCTATCTTTTTCGTCAAATGTATCTAGAATAAGTTCAGCATAACCGAAAATAGGGGTCAACATATTGTTCAAATCATGGGCGACACCACCTGCCAGTCTTCCAATGGATTCAAGTTTTTGGGCCTGCTGGAGCTGTTCCTTGAGGTGCTCTTTTTCTGTAAAAAGACGGATGTGTTCTGTAACATCGTGTTTAATGGCTACATAGCGGAAAAGGGTTCCCTTTTCGT
>JALWYS010000028.1 GCA_027003115.1 Deltaproteobacteria bacterium
TATGTATTTCTTTTTTTAGTCAAGTAAATAAATTCCCATTTTTATTTGTTATTAATTTCACAACTAATATAGAAACTCTCATTTTGTTTCATCATAGCATTCTTTATGTTTGTTTAATTTTTGTTTCAATAAGTTGCGTTTAATTAAGTCACTTTAACATGGGAACAAACCAGATCTCACGACCCACCTGCCACACCTTGTTTTTTTAAAGCTTTAAATAAATTCATGTGGCCTTTTTAAAAAAAACCAGAATTTTTCAGCTGAATGGCCTTTCGGCACTTAACATGCAAGGATTTCCATGTTAAACAGGGCCACAGCTTCAATTACTGTTTTTCTGAGACTGGGCCTCGTTGATTTTTTAAACTGTCGAATCCTTCAGGGGAGGGATAAGCATGTCAAAACCAAGGAAAAGCCTTTGTATAGTGCTTTCTGTGGCCTTTTGCCTTTTTCCTGTTGTTATCTCCTTTGCCTCCTTGAATCCAAAACCCCAGGCTGCCTACTACATTAAAAGACAAAATTTTACTGCAAAAAAATTTGACAGATATGCCAGAAATCTCTACAGAAAAATTGGCCTCTCCAGGCTGACAAGCCTCGAAACCTTTAAGACATGCCTCATTGGCTACCTTAACCTGAAAAGACATGGGCAGATCAAGAAGGATGGCCTGCTTGTGCTTATTGATTACAGCCAGCCGTCTGACAGGGAACGTTTTTTTGTAATGGATGTTAAAAAGGGACGCCTTCTATACAAAAGCCTTGTGGCCCACGGAAAAAATTCAGGGGACAAGTTTGCCTGTGGTTTCTCAAACAGGCCTGGATCCTTTAAAAGCTGCCTTGGATTTTTCGTTACAGGTCGTACCTACAAGGGAAAACATGGCTATTCCCTCCTCATTCAGGGGGTGGAACCAGGCATAAACGACAATGCCGTTAAAAGGAAAATAGTCATCCACGGAGCAGACTATGTATCAAGGCAGTTCATCAAAAAGTATGGCAGAGCAGGCAGAAGCCTTGGTTGCCCGGCCCTTCCCCAAAACCTGGCCGCACCCATAATCAGGACCATAAAGGATGGAAGCTGCCTTTTTATCTTTGGGCAAGACAGATGTTACCTCCAAAAATCCCGTATAATAAACGCAAAAGGAGCCCTTCATTACTTTGAAAAGGCAGGAATCTGAAAAGACCGACATTTTTCCACTAATTCTGGCCCTTGCCCTATGCTTCGTATTTCTAAACAGCCAGGCCCTTCTGGCCCAGAAACCAGGAAAAAGCGTATCCGAATACATACTTAAACGTTGCCAGTACCTGGAACAATTCAAGAAAATGCCCGTATGCTCTACATGCGTGGCATCCGGGGTAACAATTCCAAGATTTTACATCAACAGGAATTACGAGCCTGCCTGGACAGACCAGGGCCTCATTGATGAAATGATAAAGGCCATAAGGGGCTCCCTTGAACACGGGCTCAATCCCCAAGATTATCACCTTTCTGAAATTACAAACTTGCTGAAAAAGACAAAAGAGGGGCTGGGCCTTGCCTCTGACAGGGCGGATATGGACGTACTTCTGACAGATGCCCTGCTCAGGCTGAGTTTTCATCTTTATTACGGCAAGGTTTCACCAGAAAGTCTCGATCCTGACTGGAATTTCAAGAGGAAGATACTGGAGAAGGACCCGGCCCTTTATCTTGAAAGGGTCATCTCGTCTGGAAACATCACCATGGAGCTGGACAGGCTTTGGCCGCATCAGCCCTACTACATGGTTCTTCGCACCTGGCTTAAAAAATACCGCCACTTCACCCAAAATCCTTGGCCGAACCTTACCCTTAAAAGGACCCTCAGGCCCGGCATGGAGGGGCAGGATGTGGCACTTTTAAGATCAAGGCTTATTGCAGAAGAATTTCTCAAGGATGGGGCCTTCTCACAAAATCCTGGCCTCTTTGACCAGCAACTTGAAAGTGCGGTAAAGGATTTTCAGCTTCATCACGGCCTGGAACCCGATGGCATAGTGGGGAAAAATACACTCAGGGTGCTGAATCTGTCCCCATCCTTTAAGTTGAACAAGATAAGGGTGAACCTCGAAAGGGCAAGGTGGGTACTTCACGATCTCCCCGAGCGTTTTCTTCTGGTGAACATTGCAGGTTTTCGCCTCTTTTATTTTGAAAACGGAAAGAAAAGATGGTCATGCAAGGTAATGGTTGGGAAGCCCTTTTGGAAGACCCCCATATTCAGGGCCACCATGGAATACATTGTGGTAAACCCATACTGGGTGGTCCCCCCTGGCATACTAAAAAAAGAGGTGATTCCCAAAATAAAGAAAAACCCACGCTATCTTTTAAACTGAAGTTTCCTAAAAAGTGTCATGCCACCAGCTGCAATAAGGCAGCACCGACGGAATTATCTGCTGGTTTGCCCGGCGGAGGGCAAAGTATTACAAAATCATCTGCCAATGCAGCTTTAGCTA
>JALWYS010000029.1 GCA_027003115.1 Deltaproteobacteria bacterium
GATTTTTGGCTATCAAAACCCTTACAAGGAAAAGTGCCTTTTTTCTACCTTTTAAAATTCACACAAAATATTTTACACTACCCCATTGATCAGGCCATCCTCAGTGCTCTCCAAAACAAAGATGTGCTTAATAAATTTAAACAGCTTCACTTTGTGCCTTTTGACCCTGTAAGAAAAAGAACTGAGGCAGAAATAGAGGACGAGAGAGGTGAAAGGATTATTGTTACAAAGGGAGCCCCACAAGTGATTCTCGCCCTTTGCAGCCCTGATGAAAAGACAGCGTTAACGGTGAGACAAGAGGTAGAACATTTTGCAGAAAAAGGCTACCGCACCTTGGGTGTTGCCATGTCAAAAGATGGCAAAAAATGGCATTTTCTTGGGATATTACCATTATACGATCCTCCACGGGAGGATTCTGCTGAGACCATAAAGCACGCCAAGAAGTATGGAATTACCGTGAAGATGGTTACAGGGGATAACCTAGCCATTGCAAGGCAGATCGCTTCTAAACTCGGTCTTGGTACGAACATCAGGCCCGTTTCTAGCTTTCTGAGGGATGGTGTGTCAGATGCCACACTTATTGCAGCGGCACCCGAGCTTGTTGAGGAGGCAGATGGATTTGCCGAAGTCTTTCCAGAACACAAGTTTGCAATAGTAAAGGCCCTACAAAGTAAGGGGCATATAGTAGGAATGACAGGAGACGGAGTAAATGACGCACCGGCCCTAAAGCAGGCAGACGTGGGCATTGCAGTTTCTGGAGCTACAGATGCGGCAAGGGCTGCAGCAGATCTTGTTTTGACTGCACCTGGGCTTTCCGTGATAGTGAGAGCAGTGGAAGAAGCAAGACGAATTTTTGAACGCATGAACTCCTATGCCATCTACAGAATATCAGAGACTATAAGAATCATGGTATTTGTGGTTTTGGCCATGATCTTTTTTAACTTCTATCCTATAACGGCCATAATGATCATACTTCTCGCCTTTTTGAACGACGTACCAATAATGACTATTGCCTATGATCACACAAAACTCAACAGGGAGCCTGCTCGGTGGAACATGCGGCAGGTTATAACTGTGGCAACTGCAATGGGGGCTGTTGGAATAGTGGGAAGCTTTGGAATGCTTTTAATTGGTCTTGACTGGCTCCATCTTGATGTGGCTCAGGTACAGACCTACGTTTTCCTGAAGATGGCGGTTGCTGGTCATCTTATACTCTTTGTCGCACGAACAAAGGGACATTTTTGGGAAAAACCCTATCCTGCCCCTGTAATGATCTGGTCTGCAGTTATTACAAAGGTGGCCGGTACCCTGATTGCAGCTTACGGATTCGGTCTTATCACTCCAATTACATGGCCTGAGATAGGCCTTATCTGGGCGTATTCCATTGCATCGTCCTTTGTAACAGATGCTGTAAAGGTCTTCGTATATAATCGTCTTGAGACAGAAAGAAAGGCAAAGCATAGGTTCCATCACTTTATTAAAGGTCCTATCACTCCATATGCGAAATGGACTAGGAGGTTGAGGTAAGTGAGAACCGAACGAGAAAGGGGCAGCTTTTGCTGCCCCCTTGGGCCTGCTCTTTAGACTTTGTTCTCCCTTAGGAACTTTAAAATTTAAACTGGTATGAATTCCCTATGACCAAATCCACTGAGTGTGCGCATCGTGTTTCAGCATTGATACTTGCCGCCGGGGCCTCAACACGCATGGGAAGGCCTAAGCAGCTTTTGAGAATTTTCGGGAAAAGCCTGGTTGCCTTGGCAGTAGAGGTTTTTCTATCTGCTGGCCTTAAAGAAGTAGTTGTTGTTACAGGTCATTTCCGAAAGGAGGTTGAAAAAGAGCTTGAAGATTATCCTGTAAAATGCGTGTTAAACCCGTGTTCCAACTCCCAAATGATAGACTCGGTAAGACTTGGCCTTAAAAGGCTTTCACTATCTGCAAGCGGCTGCCTGGTTCTTCCAGTTGACTGCGCCCTGGTAAGTGTAGAAACCGTAGAGGCCCTTTTGATACTACACAGACGTTTTCCAGAAAGGATCATACGCCCCTACTCTGGAAAGAGGGGAGGCCATCCTATAGTCATTCCCAGCTGTCTTTTTGCTCAGGTCCTCCGTGTAGGTAGTCTGAGAGAGCTTTTTCGTAATGGCGATCACATGCCCTTGAACGTAAAAGTCAAAGACAGATGGGCCTTTTTTGACATGGATACCCCTAAAGACTATGAAAGTGCGTTGAAACTACTGAACAAATGAAATTTTAACGCGAACAGAGCTTGTTGGATAATACATAAAGAGCAAATCAGTGTTCAGCCCAGCCAAAGCGCAGGATGTTCTCTCTTGGTTTTGCCTCCCTGACCTTTACCAGTATCTCCTGGTCCTGGCGTACCTCCATACCTTGAGGGATAGGAAGGTCGAAGGTGGTGAGGGTATCCTGGAGAACAGCTGTGAGTCGCCTTCCACTTACCTCTATGACCCAGGCCTTAAAGACCTCGGACTTTTTTGACTGAAAGTACTTGATCAGCCAGTAGCGCACCGTTCCCTGGTTCACCTGGGCAGCGCTTGAAAGGCCCTGTTTCAGCCAGGGAAGAAGCTCCTCTATATCGCTTTTTGTGTGAAGAGGTTTACCCGTTAGAAGATAGGAGGATATCTGTTGCTGGACGATAAGGTCCAAGGCACGCCTAAGTGGCGAGGTTACCGTTGTATACATGGGAAGGCCGAGGCCTGCATGGGGCTCAGGCTCTGTACTCAAAAGGCCGCGGCTTATGAGCCGCCTTTGCCTGATGTTTGGAAGAAGTGCCGTCTCATGGCCGGAGATTATACTGTCTCTGGGTGGAGGCTGGCTCCTGAAGAGGCCTGGTATCTTGTTTTCCTTTAGAAACTCAGCAGCCACCTGGTTGGCAAGGATCATGGCCTCTGCAACAAGAAACCTTGCAGGCCCTGGGGTGACAAGGTTCACTGAAACGTTTCCCTCCTCGTCAACAGAGATGTTTAGCTCTGGTATGGGAAGGGGCAGGGCGCCGTGGGATATCCTTATTGCCTGGCGCGCCTTGCATATCTTGAACATGTCCGACCACTTTTCCCTAAGTTCAATGGCAATGTCCACGTCCTGGTAACTAAGGCGCTTGGTGACCCTGATTACACTTGGAATGATCTGGGTTGCCTGGATGTTGCCAGAGGCGTCCACCGTAACCATAAAAGAAAGGGCGCGTCTAAGTTTCCCCTCATGCAGACTCCACGCTTCATGGGAAAGCACCTCTGGCAGCATGGGGATCTGCTGCTCGGGCAGGTAGATGGTGGTGGCTCTCGTTATGGCGTCCTTGAAAAGGGGAGTGCCAGGCTTGATCTTAAGGCCTATATCGGTAATGTGGATTCCTATCTCAAAGCCCGTGGGTATCTTTTCAAAGCTTATGGCATCATCCAGATCCCGGCTTTCGCTACTGTCTATTGTGAAGACCTCCAGGTCAGTAAGATCGTGCCTTCCAGGTTCGAATACCTCTTCCTCTGATTCTCTAGCAAGCTCCTCGGCCTGGGCCAAGACGTCCGGCGGAAATTCTGTTTCTATTTCGTGGCGAAGTATTTCAAGGTTTTCATCCTCCTTCCAGACGCCTGCCTTGACCATGGTGTCAAATGGGGAAAACTTGCCTGCAATGCCTGCTTGTCTGAAAAGGATGTTTACCTCCTGATAAAAGGGGGACTCATCCCCCTTTATGCAAACATCCTTTATTGCCTTGATCCAATAGTCCCTCTCTGTCTCTGAGATCTGTATGGCACTTTTTTCTTCATTCCACAGGTCCTCAAGCCACCTGCCTCCTGCCATGAGCCTTTGGAGGCGTTCTGCCTCCTGTTTTCTTTGGGCAAGGAGTTTTTCCACAACAAGGGGAGACATGGCATGTATGGTACCGTCCCTGAACTTGAAGTAGGTGTGGTCGTCTATTACTGCCCTTATTAGCGCCGCCTCGTGGTCTTGGGTGATTGGTTCCGAAAAGGCGAGTTCAGCAAGTTCTCCAGGCTGCCAGATCTCCTTTTCCTCGTGGGTGAGTTCCCAGAGCTCCTTTAGGTTTATCTGCGAGGCAAGATGTTTCCGGGTGTCAAATGTTTTCCGTAGTTGCTTGAGGGTCTCGTTTCTATTCTCAGTAGTTATACGCCTGCTTGATACGTGGATGAAACGATTTGGGGCTACATTTACTTCCTTGCCATGGAGGGTAAGACAGTGATAACGGTTGCCTTTCTTGGAAAGCACAACCGAGGTGATAAATTTCTGGTTTTCAAGAAACTCTACTACTTGCCCCCCTTTTAGTTCCATGCCCTTTATTTTTTTGTTTATGGTAGTGCCTTTTCAAGGTTTTCAATTGCCCTTTTTATTCCATAGGCTGCCAGCTCTTCTGCGGTGACCCACCTCATGCCTTCTGCCTTATAGAACTTCCAATTAAAGAGATTTTCGGTGAGGGCCTGCTGGGTTTCATCAAAGCTATAACGCCATAGAACCCGTCCATCTGAGACCCTGACCAGAATCAGGGAGAAGGCAACAGAAGCAGGACTTTTGGCCGCATACTTAGATCCAACACGTTCCCTAAACCGGTAGAGTTTTCCATAAAGGATGGCGTCTGCATCAAGCTGTTTCCCAAAGGATCTAAGTATTTTTAGCTCCGATGGATTCACTTTTCTTTGCAAGATATCGTTTAAAAGCCCCATGCACTCCCCCTGGGTTACGGGCTTGAACCTTTTATCTTTGAGGATTAGGGAATAGAGTATGTCCGTTACCTTCTGTGCAGCCTCTGGGGTGACATATGAGCTTGCATAAAGGGACTGCCCGCCGATATTGCAGGTTGGACGCTCAGAGGCAGGCTTTGTGGTGGCCCTGTCCATTGGAAGAACGGCAATCTTTTGCAGAGGGGGAAGCTTCTGGGGAGGGGTGCGTTGTGATTGCCAAAAACAGCCCCCAAAAAGGAGGACTGCTGAACAAAGAAACGCCAGTATTTTTCCCTTTCTAGGGTTTAACATTGCCTTCTCCTTTTTAAAAGAGTTACAGGGCCTTTAGTCTCAAAGCATCCCTTTACTTGAAGGAACCCCTTGAATTCTTTCATTCAAGGCGGTTGCCTGATCCATGGCCCGTCCAAAGGCCTTGAAAATGGCCTCTGCCATGTGGTGACTGTTTTTACCGTACCTTACATTAACATGCAGGGTGATGCCACTGTTAACAACCACGGCCCTGAGAAACTCCTCCACAAGCTCTGTATCAAAGGCACCTATTTTTTCGGTGGGAAAGGAGCAGTTAAAGACAAGATAGGGCCTGTTGCAATAATCAATGGCTACCTCGCAAAGGGCCTCCTCCATGGGAAGGACCTGGAGCCCATAGCGATTTATGCCCTTTAGTTCCTTCATGGCCTTGGAAACGGCCATCCCTAAGCCAATTCCAACATCCTCCACCGTGTGGTGATAGTCCACATGGACATCGCCCCTTGCCTTTATCTCAAGGTCAAAGAGTCCGTGTACGGCCCACAAGGTGAGCATGTGATCCAGAAATCCGACTCCTGTCTCCACCAAGGCCTTTCCCGTGCCATCAATGCCAAGAAAGATGCTGATATCTGTTTCATTTGTGGTGCGGTTTAAATGTGCGTTTCTCATGAGCCTCGCTCCAATTTGAGTTTAAGATCACCACCCAAAAGGCCGATCCATATTTTGAATGGCGATTTTGTTTAAAGATTAACAGTAGAGTCGGAGAGCAACAATATCTTGGCACGAAGAAAAAAGAAAAAACTGCCGGAAATAGACCATATTATCGAGCCAATTGCCCGTGAGTTTGATATTGAATTTTTCAAGCTTAAGGATATTCCAAAGGCAGTGACATGGGCTGAAAGGGGTAACATCGCCATTCACGAAAATTACCACTCAAGGCGCAGGCAATCTTATCACGTCATCTGCGGAGACAAGGACAATCTTATCCGCTTCTGCACCAAGGTGGGGGTGGACCCTTCAAATATTACCGCATCGGAATTTTTTAGATTCTGGCACCTTACGTGGTTTCCACATCTAAACCAACAGGAAAACACCCCCCATATTGGAAAAAATCAAGGTCTTACGTATATCCATCCGTCACGCTGATAGTCCACAAGGGCGCGTATGGCAGCGGGAACCGTGGAGAATATCTCAGGAAGCCTTGATTTGGGAATGTCAAAATTCCTCAGGGAGTTTTCACAAAGATAGACCTTTCCTCCATCAAGGACCAGTTGCTTTAAGTTGTCAAAAAGCGCCCTGTCGCACTTGGTGCACCTGGTCACGGAATCCCCATTGGCTATAAGAACTACTTGCAGCTCTTCGTCATCTTTCCTGGTTTTTAGGAAGTTGAGGCCGTTTTTTACGGCAATATCCCATCTTTCTTTCTGAGCCACATGAATGAGAAGTTTGAGTTCCTGTGCCATGGCTTAATCTCTCCCACATAAAAAAGAATGAGGCCACCGGCTAAATGAAGCGGCAGACCCCAAATAATTATTATTCTTCGGTACTATTCAACTATGGCACCCTTTGCCCCGCTTGAAACCATTCGTGCGTAACGGGCAAGGTAGCCTTCCTTGATCCTAGGCTCTGGCTCTTTCCAGGCGGCGCGCCTCTTTTCAAGCTCCGCCTCGTCGACTTCCAGGTCAAGCCTCCTTGCAGGGATGTCAATGGAGATGATATCCCCCTCCTGGACAAGGCCAATGGGGCCTCCATCTGCCGCCTCTGGTGAGATGTGCCCAATTGCGGCGCCCTTTGTGCCCCCGCTGAAGCGTCCGTCTGTAAGAAGGGCCACCTGGCGGTCAAGCCCCATGCCAACTATGGCAGAGGTTGGAGAGAGCATCTCTGGCATGCCAGGACCTCCCTTTGGGCCCTCATAGCGTATAACAACCACGTCCCCAGGGTTTATGCGCCCTGCGAGTATGGCCTCGTAGGCCTCGTCCTCGGACTCAAAGACCCTGGCAGGCCCTTTGTGCTTGAGCATCTCTTGCGCCACTGCCGACTGTTTGACAACTGAGCCTTCAGGGGCAAGGTTTCCGTAGAGGATGGCTATGCCTCCCTCCTTGTGATACGGATTGTCAATAGGCCTTATGACCTCGTGATCCCTTACCGGGCAGGACGAAAAGTTCTCCCTTGCCCTTTTTCCAGATACTGTCATTGCATCTCCGTTGATGACGCCTGTTTTGTCAAGCTCGTTCATGACCGCCTGTATTCCGCCTGCAAGATCGAGGTCGTACAGGCTATGGGGCCCTGCAGGGATCATGTTGCAAAGATGCGGTGTCTTCATGCTCATCTCGTTGAAGACGTCCAGGGGAAGATTCACCTTTGCCTCGTGGGCTATGGCAGGAACGTGAAGGACGGTGTTTGTGGAGCAGCCAAGGGCCATGTCCACTGCAATGGCGTTCTTAAAGGCCTCCTCTGTTGCAATGTCCCTGGGCTTAATGTCCTTTTCCACAAGCTCCATGATCTTCATTCCGGTCTTTTTTGCAAGGCGGTAACGCTTGGCCGATATGGCTGGTATGGTGCCGTTTCCTGGAAGCGCAAGTCCAAGAGCCTCAGAGAGGCAGTTCATGGAATTGGCAGTAAACATGCCTGCACAAGAGCCGCATGTTGGGCAGGCCTCGTCCTCCAGGCTGCAAAGCTCCTCCTCGGTCATCTTGCCTGAACGCACCGCTCCTATCCCTTCGAACACGGAAATAAGATTCACCTTTTTGCCGTGCCAGTTTCCCGTGAGCATGGGGCCACCGCTAATGACTATGGCAGGGATGTTTAGGCGAAGGATTGCCATCATCATGCCCGGGGTGATCTTGTCGCAGCTTGGCACCACCACGAGGCCGTCAAAGGGATGAGCCTGGGCCATGACCTCCACGGAATCCGCAATGAGCTCGCGGCTTGCAAGGGAATAGCGCATGCCCAGATGGTTCATGGCTATGCCGTCGCACACGCCGATTCCTCCAAATTCGACAGGCGTACCCCCTGCCATCCTGACCCCTGCCTTTACCGCATCCACCACCTGGCGCAGGTGAATATGGCCTGGGATGATCTCATTGAACGAGTTTGCTATACCAATGATGGGCCTTTTTATTTCCTCGTCCGTATAGCCCATTGCCTTCATAAGGGACCTGTGGGGTGCCCTTTCAATTCCCTTTTTCATCTTGTCACTTCTCATTTGACACTCCTTTCCAATTA
>JALWYS010000030.1 GCA_027003115.1 Deltaproteobacteria bacterium
CTTTGGTTGCCTCATATCCGTCCATATCTGGCATCTGTATGTCCATAAATATCAAATCAAAGACAGGAGAGGCCTTCTCTATTGCCTCAAGCCCGTTTGAAGCGAATTCCACCGAGGCCCCAAATTTTTCCAGTATCTCCTTGGCAACCATCTGGTTTATTTCATTGTCTTCCACTACCAGTATCCTGGTATCCCTTAATTTTAGTCCCTGTGTATCTTTGGTCTTGCCTTCTTCCAGTTTTTCCCGGACAAGAAGACGCTTTAGGCCCTCTTTAAATCTTAAAATCGTAACGGGTTTTACGCACAAGGAAAGCTCATGGGCGTCCGTGCAGGAGCCTAGCCGTTCCTGTAATCCAAAGGGGACAAGTAAAAGAAATCTCTTGTCGCAATTGGCAGAGACCAAGGAGCAAACATGTTCAAGCTCCTCTTGAGTAACGTCAACCAGAAAGCACGTCCTTTCTGAAGGAGCGGTTTCGCTGGTGATAACCTCAAGCTCACCAGGAGCAAATACTCGCAAGTCCTGGATTGAAAGCCTTTTAATAATGTTTTCAAGGGTATGGGTAAGTGTATGGTTTCTTGAAAATAAGTACAATCTCAGGTCAGTAAGAAAATCCTCTTGCTGATTAAGGTCTTCGCCAGCCCCATCTTCTGTCTTTTGCATCTCCACGTCAAAGGTGAAGGTTGTGCCCTTTGAGGGTTCGCTTTCAACCCCTATGGTTCCTCCCATGAGGGTTGCTATTCTTTTGCAGATTGTCAGGCCAAGGCCTGTTCCCCCAAAACGTCTGGTGGTGGAGGAGTCGGCCTGGGTGAACATGTCAAACAGGTAACCGAGCTTGTCCTCACCAATGCCTATGCCAGTGTCTGAGACCTTGAAAGAGAGATGCACAGAGCCTGGGGCCTCGGATAAAAGGCCACAAGAAAGGATAACGCTGCCCTTTTCTGTGAATTTCATGGCGTTAGAGACCAGGTTTGTAAGAAGCTGCCCAAGCCTGGTTGGATCACCAACAAGACGCTCTGGTACACTGCTGTCAACATCTATTATGAAATCAATGGATTTTTCAGATGCTATCTCAGTAAACATGTCAGCAATATTTTCAAAGATATCAAGTAACTGGAAATCAGTCTCTTCGAGCTCCATCCTTCCTGCCTCTATCTTTGAAAAGTCAAGTATGTCGCTAACAAGATTAAGGAGGGAGTTGGCCGAAACCTGGATGATGTTGAGGTAGCCCCTGAGCTTTTCAGGAAGGTCCATGTCAAGGGCAAGTGCAGTTATGCCCGTGATGGCGTTAAGTGGGGTCCGTATCTCATGGCTCATGTTGGCCAGAAAATCCGATTTTGCCTTACTTGCCCTTTCAGCCTTTTCTTCTGCAAGTCGCATCTCTTCTGCCTGTTTTTGCAGGAGCCTGTTTGACATTTCAAGTTCAAGTGTCCTTTGCCTGACCTTTTCCTCCAGGGTCTTTGCAAATTCCTCAAGACGCAGGTTGGCCTCCTCGAGCTTACGCGTGTACTTTGTCTGAATCAGGTCCTTTTCCTTTTGAAGCAGGGCAAGCCTGTCACTAAGGGCCATGGAAAGAAGTATGACCTCCCAAGCCGAACCAATCTGGATGCCCCAAACCGTCAAGAAGTTGTTGGGAAGGATGCCAAAGGATTTAAGGGCATATATTGCCGCCCCAGCCATGGATATGGACCAAGCCAGGGCATAATACCTGGCCGGGCGGTAGCCTCTATAGAGACATAGAAAGCCTGCCAGTATGTGGATTACAACAGTCATTGCAAGGAGGGTGGCGGCCTTGATGCTTATATCGTAGGGAACAACAAGGCATAGGCCGCTAAAAAGCAGGGAGACCACCGTGAGTACAGAAAGGATTCGGTCCAGTATAGGGGCGTACTGTCTGGAATTTATGATCTGCCTGGTGAATATGGTGCCAAGAGAATAGGATACCAGTATGAAAAAAGGCAGACTTCTGTTTGCCCAGGCGATTTTGTAAGGCCAAAGGTACTTGAAAGCAACGCCTGTAAGATCAAGCTGAAAAAGAAAATTAAAGATAACGAACAGAACGTAAATGAGGTAAACTGATTCCCTTATGGTAAAAAAGAGGATCAGGTTGTATGCCAGCATGGCAAAAAGTATCCCAAAATATATGCCAAGTGCAGTCTCTTCGTTTTCTATCTTGTCCATGAATCCGGCTTGGGTGTAAAGCCGTGCGGGAAGGTTAAGGGAGCTTGATGTCTTTACCCTCAAAAAGTAGTCCAAACGTTTTTGGGGAGGCACTTTCAGGATAAAAACGAAGTTTCTGTATTTTATGGGCCTTTTGAAAAAGGCCTGCCTGTCCCCCTGTCTGTAAATCTTGTAGTTCCCATTACCATCTGGCGCGTAGAGATCAATTTGGTCAAGAAGTGGATATTCTATCTCTAGAAACCGCGTTACTGTCTTGGAGCCGGGATTATAAAGGGCAAACCTGAACCAGAAAACAGAAGAGGTAAACCCAAAGCCTGGTGAAATCCTGTCGCATCTTTTAAACTTCCAGGCAGTGGTTGTGCTTGCCACTTCTGAAATGTCAAGGGTTCCCTTTTCATCTTCAAGGTAGCGGATATGAGGGCCAAGAAAGAGTTCATCACCTGCAGAAGCCAGGTTAATCACTTCAGATTGTTGTGCTGCAGACAGAGTCTCAGGCAGAAAAAGAGCAGTCAGGATAAAGACAGAAAAGATAAGAAAAAGACCCTGGACGTTTTGTTTATTACGTCTTTTCATGCCCTTTTGTAAAAGTTGCTTAAAAAGGTCGCATTCAGGACCCATTTGGAGGTCTTGAACCACCGAATACAGACTCTCCAGGTTTTACCACCCCTTCTGGCATCTTGGGCACCTCCTCTCCCCCAAGCAGATAGCCACCGTCAAGGACGATCCTGGTTCCAGTCATAAAGGGTGAATCGAATACGAGAAATTCAACGGCCCTTGTAACATCTTCAAGTGTGCCTGTTCTTTTAAGAAGGGTGTGTTCTATGAGTGCCTTTTTTTCTTCTTCAGACAGCACTTTCCAGCCCCTTGTTCCAGGCCCGTGTCTTGTCTCCATGAAACCAAGCATGAGTTCGTTTACCCTGACATTTGGTGCCCCAATTTTTGCCCACTGCTCTGTCAAAAGCCCTATGGCCCTGTTTGAAAGGCTGTAACAGTCGTTAAATACGAGTCCGGCAGGCCCGAGCCTTCCTGTGATTCCAGAGATAGAGGTGATATTTACCACGCAACCAGAGGGTGATTTTTTTAGATGCTGAAGCGCATTGTTAAAAAGGTGCCACTTGGCAGTAACCGTGGTCTGGAATTCAAGGTCCCATTGCTTCTGGGTGTACGAACCATGAACAACAGGCCAGCCGCCCCTTTCAATGTTGTTGATTAGGATATCCAACCTTCCAAAGGCATCGAGGGCAGCCTTGATGGAATCCCTGGCACCCCTTTCCGTCCTTAAATCCGCTTGAATGGCCCTGTAATCGGTTCCTGTGGCAGAAAGACGCGTATGCATGGTTTCTAGGTCATCAAGCCAGTCAAAGTAGGTTACCAAACATCTGATCCCTCTTTTTAAAAGGCACTTTGCAATGGCAAGGCCAATGCCTTTAATGGCTCCTGTGACCACGGCCACTTGGTATTCCTTCATCTCTTCTCCCTAAAAATCGACAATTTGCAGAAGGCAAAAACAAGGTAGTTTCTTTTGTTGAAAAACTGAATTAGGTTTATATTAGATTAGTTAAAATCAAAAAACCAGAAGGGGTTATCCATATGTACGCACCAAAAGACGTTGAGAAACCAATAGTGCCTGTAAGGCTTGATCTTGACAGCACCATATGTTTCCACTGTGATAAAGAACTTGCCTGTTTTACCAAGTGCTGCCACAATAATTCTACCTTTCTTACCCCCTACGACATCATAAGGCTAAAAAACCGCCTTAACATGCCGTCAGATGAGTTTCTTCTGGTCTACACCACCCCAGGGAAGGTGGAGGCATCGGATATTCCGGTACCCATGATAAGGCTTGTTGAAGAAAAGAATAATGCATGTCCCTTCCTTGGTGATGAGGGTTGCAGTGTATATGAAGATAGGCCCGTAGCCTGCCGTTATTACCCCATAGCTGCAGGTCTTTTTCACAATTTTGATCTTTCTGACAATGAGAGCTTTTTTGCCCTTATAAAGGAAGGGCACTGTCTTGGGCACGACCTTGGTCAGGAGATGACCATTGCTCAGTGGCGGGAAAACCAGGGCATCCCCCCCTATGATGACATTAACAAGGGCTGGGTTGAGATAATCTTGAGGAGAAAGAGCCTGGGTCCTTTTGTGGAGATACCTGAAAAGACACTCCAGATGTTTTTCATGGCATGTTATAATCTGGACGCCTTCAGGCGCTTTGTCTTAAAGAGTAATTTCTTGAAGATTTACAGGATACCAGAGGGAAGGATTCAGGAGATTCAAGAAGATGACATTGCTCTGCTTAATCTTGGTTATGACTGGCTTATGACTACGCTTTTCGGGGCAGGGCGCCTTGAGCTTGTTGAGCAAGTAGTCGAGGCGGACCAGGTCGAGGTGGATTAGGCTAGACCATATAGAATATTTGAGAGTTTTCAAGACGCAGCGTAAGGCTGCGTTTTTTAGAGAATAAATTAGACAAAAAAAATCTAAATACTCTTGACAAAGATTATTGTTTTAGTTAAGTTAAAACAACAAGAACGATCCCTAGAAAGAAATAAAAAGGAGGCCAGGACATGATGACTATGGGGCTTCAGGAACTCAGGCAAAGAAGAGACATTGTTGACAAGATTGATTGGGAAATGACCCCGGAAAAAGCCGTGGATATGTACTTAGAGTGGGGTGCTGGTTGGACTAGAGGAAACGATTTTGCAAGAAGCGGCGACGAATCATATTATTTTGTTATATATGATTGGGAATCTCCTCCTCAGGTAACTCTCTTAAGACGAGATTCAAAAGAGGTTGAAGAGCTAGCGAAGATACCTGTAGATAAGAAGCTTTTTTTCAAGTCCCTTGAAGAAGGCGGTATAAAGCCTGGTGTTGGTGTTTATAACCCTACAAGGGAGCTCAAGAAATGGCTTTCAGATGTCCTTTCTGGTCCTCCGGTTGAGTAGGCATTTTAGACTCCTCCTTTCAATATAATACCTCCAATTCCTTCCTCCCTTTAGGGCTGCTTGTTTTTCCCCCTTCCCCCTCCGCAAGCAGCCCTAATTTTTTAACATACTTACGTTGACTCTAATCCCTTGAGACCTTAAGCTGCACGAGAAATGAAAAGGAACAAGACGCCAGGAAAATTTACTCCCCTTGCCTGTTTAAGAACCCAGATGCTGACTGCAGCCTTGATGTGGTCCGGTGTGGGGATATTCCTCTTTGCCCGTGGGCTGCTAAATATCGTAAACGTCCAGGACGAATACAAGCTTCTCTGGGTGGGAATCGCCCTTGTAGCAGGCCTTTTTAAGGCCAAGATGGTGCTGGAGAAGACGGCTACCAGGATAATCCACAGGATAAAGGAGCGGCCGGATCCCTCGTGCCTATTTGGGTTTATGCCCCTTAAAAGTTGGCTGCTTATTGGAGGCATGATATTGCTGGGCATAATTTTGAGAAAAAGTCCTCTGAACAAGTCCCTCGTCTGGAGTGTGTACATCGCCATTGGAGCGGCCCTTTTTTCCTCAAGCAGGATATTTTGGAAGAATTGGAAGGCTGCATAAGCCTTCTTTTTGCTTAATCCTTGGGCATTTTTGCCGCAAACAAAAGTCCCTCTACTGGTTTTCCTGCCTCTTTTCTAAGTGTCACGGTCTGCTGTTTTAAGGGCTTTAATCCTGTTTTCTCAAGCACCCTTCTTATATACTCAGCCGAGTGGCGATACCGGCTACTTTTTCCCAGGATGTAGCCCTTTTCACTCTCGTCGTTTTCCAATTGGCTTTCGACAGAAAATCCAAAGACGGCCCCAGGCACCATTGATTCCCTTACCCTTTTAAATACAGGTCCCAGGTTCCCAAAGTAGCAGAGACAGTCAGAGCTGTATACCAGGTTAAACTTCCTATCCGTAGGCCACGGCTCCACAATATCGTGCAGGTAAAGTTCGTCATATATTTCCTTGGCCTTTGCCTTTTCAAGCATCTTTTCAGAGCAGTCCATGCCAGCAAGAAAGGAGGCAAAGGGCCTATAAAGGTCTGCACCAAGACCTGTTCCACAGCCAAGATCCATGATGTCCATTTTTTCAAAAAGAAATTTCCGTAGGAAATCAAAGAGTTTTTCAGGGGTTTCGTAGCCTAGTTGGTCAACGAGTTTTTGCTCAAACTGCAAGGCCCAGTGGTCAAAGGTCTTTCTTACGTATTGTGTGGGGGCGCGTTCTGGCATATCCAGTTGCCCCATGCTTTGAAGGAGAAATCTTGCCGTGGGCTCATCATCTTTGACCGAAAGGACCCACTGAAGCTCCCTTTCCGCCTCATCGTACTTGCCTAGCCTGAAAAGGAGGCACCCTAGGTTGAATCTGGCAGAAAAGTAACTCGCATCGAGCCTTTTTGCCCTTTCGAACATTTCCCTGGCCTCGTGAAACCTTCCAAGCCCCTCAAGGACAACCGCCAGGTTGTTAACCGAGGGGGCGTGGTCTGGCTTAAGTTCAACGGCCCTTTTAAGTACCTTTTTGGCCTCATTAAGCCGGCCCATTTCACTAAGAAGCAGCCCTAAATTGTTCCAGGCATGGAAAAATGAAGGAGATACCTCAATAAGCTCTTCGTATAGTTTCTTGGCCTTTTCCCTTTTGTCTGCTAGGTGGAGCGTACGGGCAAGATTGTACAATGTGGGCACATGTCCGGGCATTTGCTCAAGCACCCTGCCAAAAAGTGCAACCGCCTCGTCAAAATTTCCCTGTTCCATTCGTATGGCCCCAAGGAGGCCAAGGAGCTCTGGATGGTTTTCTTCTTTCAGTATCTTTTCAATTATTGCTGAGGCTTCTTCGTATCTTCCCTGGCCTAACATGGAAGACACCCTGCCAAGTTCCCTGTTAACGTTTTTGTTCATACCCTTTCCTTCTTTGTTATTGCCAAAATCGCTCCATCATTTATTATAGCCCCCTAGATGGAAGTCAGCCTTATCATTGTCTTTTTTTGTGGAAAAGGAATTGATCTTGCATAACACTTGCGTAGTTCATTTTTAAATAGCTTTAAAACTATCAGGTTTCGTGGTCCAGGGATAGAAAATCATTATAGATGGTTAGCCATATAAATCCTAGCAGGGCAAGGGTTCTACTTTTTACCCTTTTTGTTTCGATACTTTTTCATCCCATAAAGGTTTTAGGGGAAGATGGTGATTCACCAAGGCCCCTGACCCTTCACTCAGCCTTTGAAACTGCCCTTAAAAAAAATCCAATGATGCTTCGGGCCGAGGCATCCACCAAGAAGGCAAGCGCCCAGGTAAATAAGGCAATAAGTGCGTTTCTTCCAAAGGTAAACCTGGAGCTTGGATACAGCCACTCGGACAATCCTGTCATGGTATTTTCAAACAAGCTCAACCAGGCAGATTTTACCCCTTCAGATTTTGACGTAACCAAGCTCAACAATCCTGACTACAGAGACAACTGGCAATATAGACTTATAATGCAGCAGCCTATCTTCAATCAGGGCAAGGAATACATAGGATACAAAACATCCAGGCTTGCCCAGAACATAACAGATCTTGCGTATAAGCAGACTGCACAGACTGTACTTTACACTGTTGAGAAGGCCTACTGCCAGGCCCTTCTTGCAGAAGAGAAGGTTGATGTCCTTCGTTCCGCCCTCAAGACGGCTGCACGGCATGAGCGACTTGCCAGAAAGCGTTACGAGGCGGGCCTGGTTTTGAAATCGGACCTTCTTGGCGCAACTGTTCAGAAAACCAAGGTTGAAAGGCAGCTTTTCAAGGCAGAGTCTGACTTTCGCATTGCCCTGGCTGCCCTTAACAACGCCATGGGCGTGAATCAGGGCCTTAATTGGAAAATGGAACCTGTTGATTTTGAAACAAGGCAGGAGCAGGACCTGGACCACTGGATAGAGACGGCCAAAAGGAACAGGCCCGAATACTTCATGGCAAAAAAGAAGGTTGAAATCGCCGACTACCAGCACAGGCAGGCACTTTTTCGTTTCCTGCCATCCCTGAACCTGGTGGG
>JALWYS010000031.1 GCA_027003115.1 Deltaproteobacteria bacterium
GGATATGAAGAGGCCATTCTGGAATACAACAAGGTCATAAGCAAGTTTCCCAAGAGCAACAAGGTGCCAGATGCACTGCTAAAGCAGGGTTTTGCCTTTGCAAAACTTGGGGATAAGGAAAGCGCACGGATTCTCCTTAAAAAGCTCATAAAAAATTATCCAGGCACTCCACAGGCCAAGGCGGCAAGGAGACAGCTCAAATTGCTGAGGTAATCGCCTTGACGCCTTTGTCTTTGAGATTTTCATTCCCAAAAGGGCAGGCTGTGCCTGTCCCTGTTTTTTTGTTTCTGGCTTTACTTCAGTTCATTTTTCTTTTCACCGGCTCCTTCTCCTTTGCAGAGCCAATAAAAGTTGGTGTGCTGCTTGATCTTTCAGGGCCCTTTAGCAAGCAGGGCGAGGCAGCATACAAGTCCATCCAGTTTGCAGTGGAAGACTTGAACCTCCTTGGAGGCATAGGTGGAAAAAGGATTGAAATCACTGTCTTTGACACTGGTTCTGATGAAAACAGGCTGTTAGAAGGGGCTTCACAGCTAAAGGGGCAGGGGGCGGTGGCGTTGATAGGACCTACTGCTCCGAAAAACTGTATTCTTTTAAGAAGATATGCTGAAAACAAAAAGATACCCCTGATACTCATATCGGGCACCACACCCATTCTCACCTTTTCCGGTCTTAAGACAAGGTGGACCTTTTCCACTACCCTCAATTTTTCCTCTGAACTAAAGGCCCTTTTTTCTGCATTCAAAGGACGTGGCTACCAGTCCGTGGGGGTTCTTGTTCAAAGAGGAGGGTTCTACAAGGAGCTCTTTTTGTGGATAAGGGGCTATGCGCCAGAATACGGACTTAGACTCAGCTGCGGAGACGTGTTTAATGCGGACAGGCAGGACCTTCAAAGAAAGCTCTCCCTGATAAACAGGTGCAGTCCGGACGTATTTCTCGTCTGGGCAAATAGCCAGGCAAAACCCATTGTGCTACCCACGTTGGGCACAGCCGATCTTCCCCTCGGAATATGTCATAGCCTGTTTGAAAGCAGCTTGGGACAGGATACCAACTCCACCAGCCAGCTCATGTTTGTGGCCATCCCATCATCCCTTGCTCCAGAAGGCCTGAGACGGCGACTCTCCTTCAGTGCACAAAATTTTCTCTCAAAATGGGGCAGCCAGATGGAGTCAATGTCCTTTGAGTCCAGACTTTATGCCGCGCAGGCCTGGGATGCCCTGAATGTGCTGGCCAAGGCCTTAAGGTCCAATAAGGCTCGAAACAGACGATCCGATCTGAGGTCCAGTCTGGAGACCAATATCAAGGGTTACTGTGGTGTGATTGGAAAGTTTTCTTTTGACAGGCGAGATCACTCCTTTTTAGATCCCCAATCCCTCTGCGTACTTCGCTTCTTCTCAGGACATTGGAGTCTTGTACGTTAACCATTTTCTTTGCTTAGGACGTACGGGCAACACTTATGGCAAGGACCTTCCTTACCCCTTTCTTCTTTAAAATTTTGGCCATTTCACCAATGGTGCTGCCTGTGGTTATGACATCGTCCACAATGATGAAATGACGGAAATCCTTCAGGGAGCCAGCCTCGAATATATTGCGCACGTTATTGACTCTCTCTTTTCTGGAAAGGCCGCTTTGGGGAGGATTATCCACCACTCTTCGCACAATGGAGGTTTCTATAGACATGTGCGTAAAGAGGCTTTTGGCTATCAATAGGGACTGGTTGAACATCCTTTTCCTAAGACGATTTTCATGCAGTGGCACAGGAACTACACAGGTTGATTCGCTATCTGTCCCATCTATTGCAACGGGCGCATCTTTCAAAATCTTTTCTAGAACCGGCCTGGACAAGGTCTTAAGGGCCTTCAGACAGGAACGGTCCCCCTTGTACTTGAGACCCTTGATAAGTGAGGCCACAGGCTCTTTGTAGATAAAAAGTGATCTTGTCCAGTCAACAGGGCCTGGTTTTTCTATACACTTCGAGCAAAGGTGCGGGATAGAACTTTTTGATTCAAAGGGTGCTCCGCACCTTGTGCACAAAGGTCCTTGCACCCTTGAGATCTTTTTCATGCATTCTTTGCAAAGGGGATGATCCGTAAAGACAGGTATTGGAGTGGAACAGGCAGGGCAGAGACGGGGAAAAACCAGGTCCAGGAACCCGCCTGCTTTTTCAAAAAGGTTGGACCATCCCTTTCCAAGGCCTTTCTTGGCATTACTCCATGGATTCAACGATGCTTTTTGCAAACTCAGAGCATTTTACCTCTTCTGCATCTGGTATCTGGCGTGCAAGGTCATAGGTTACCCTCTTTTTGGATATGGCCCTTTCAAGACCCTCATGTATCTTGTCCCTGGCTTCATCCCAGCCAAGATACTCAAGCATCATGGCGCCTGAGAGTATGAGGGAGCCA
>JALWYS010000032.1 GCA_027003115.1 Deltaproteobacteria bacterium
TGTTAGAAGGATAGGTGCCTGTAACACCGTAAAGAATGCCAACGGTCGGCTTCTTGGAACAAACACGGACTGGCTCGGGGCAGTGAAGGCCCTTGAGAAGAAAATGGCAATTTCTGGAAAAAGGGCTGTGGTTCTGGGTGCTGGGGGCTCAGCAAGGGCTGTTGTCTTCGGGCTAAAGGAAAAGGGCATGCACGTTACCATTTGCAACCGTACCCTTAAAAAGGCGCAAATGCTTGCAAGAGAGTTTGACTGCGATGCAGCCGAGCTTTCAGAGGCAGAGGATCTTCATGCAGAGATACTTGTAAATACCACGTCTGTTGGCATGGGGGAGCTTAAGGATAAAAGCCCTGTGTCCAAAAAGGGGGTTTTAAACTACCAGCTTGTCATGGACATCGTCTACTCTCCCCTGGAGACCCTTCTTTTGAGGTGTGCAAAGGAAGCGGGTAAAATGGTAATAAATGGCCTTGAGATGCTGCTTTACCAGGCATGTGCCCAGTTTGAGTACTGGACGGACGTGCAGGCACCGGAGAAGACCATGAGAGAGGCCCTTCAAAATGCAATTGAGTGAAAAAGCCATTAAGATAGAGGTTCCTGGCTCAAAAAGCATCACCCAGCGCGCCCTCATAACCTCTGCCCTGGCACGTGGGACATCCACCCTCTCTTCTCCCCTTGATAGCGAAGACACCCAGCTTTTGACAGGAGCCCTAAAGGCCTTTGGGGTCCCCATAGAAAAGGGAGCAAATGGCTGGCAGGTAATCGGTACGGAAGGAAAACTTACCTGCCCAGGTAAAGAGATTTTCATGGGCAACAACGGGACTGGAATAAGGTTCATTATGTCTTTTGCTGCCCTTGCCTCCTCGTGCTCAACGCTCCTTACAGGGAAAAAACGGATGGAGGAAAGGCCGGCCGAACCCCTTTTAAAGGCCCTTAGACAGCTCGGTGTAGACGCAACCAGCGTGAAAGGAACAGGCTGCCCACCTGTGCGAATAGATTCAAAGGGCCTTGGGGGCGGAAAGGTGAGGCTATCAGCCTCCATAAGCAGCCAGTTTCTCTCATCCCTTCTACTTGTTGCACCGTATGCTCAAACCCCCTTGACCATTGAACTAGATGGCAAACTCGTCTCTCGCCCCTACGTGGATATCACGCTCAGGGTCATGTCGGATTTTGGTATAAGAGTTAAGGAAAAGGGAAACAGTTTCAATGTGCCAAAGGGTTGTTACAGGGCGCAGGACTATACCGTTGAGGCAGATGCATCAAGCGCATCCTATTTCTTTGCAGCAGCCGCCATAACAGGTGTGCCCGTGACTGTCACAAACATGCCTCCAAAGCCCATACAGGGTGATGCCGCCTTTGTTGAGCTTTTGGAAAAGATGGGATGCAGTGTTGAGCGAACAAATCTTGGTACAACTGTTCAAGGGCCGGGAAAACGTGGCCTAAAGGCAATAGAGGTGGACATGTCAAAGTGGCCTGATGTTGCCCCCACCCTGGCAGTAGTTGCCGCATTTGCAAATGGCACCACCAGGATAACCAATGTAGAGCACCTGAGGATAAAGGAGACAGACAGGATAAAGGCAGTAGTGACGGAGCTCAGGAAGATTGGATGCCAGGCAGAGGAGCTGCCAGATGGAATGCTGGTTAACGGAAGCCCTGAAAAACTTCACGGGGCAGTGATAAAGACCTATGATGACCACAGGATTGCAATGTGTTTTGCCGTTGCCTCCTTGCTTGTTCCGGGAATGGAATATGACGACAAAGGTGTTGTTAAAAAATCCTTTCCCCAGTTTTGGGATTACTGGGCTAGACTTGAAGGGGAAATCTCCTTGAGACAAAAGACATGAAAAACAAAGCCAAAAAAATACTCCTTATTGGCTATCGGGCCACTGGTAAAACTGCAGTGGGGAGGGAGCTTTCCAGGATGCTTGGACTCCCCTTCAGGGACCTTGACAGGCTAATTGAGCAGGAGGCAGGAAGCAGCATCTCAAGGATAGTCGAGGAGCAGGGCTGGGATGGGTTCAGGAAGCTTGAAAGGCATCTTCTTGACAAGATGCTCTCAAGTCCCAAGAAGTTCGTACTTGCCTGTGGAGGGGGGGCGGTTCTCCATAAGGATAAGATGGAGGCCTTTTCAAAGGAGGCTGCAGTGGTGTGGCTCAAGGCCCCTTTGGAAGTCATGCTTAAAAGGCTTGTTTCCGACAAGAACACCCCGAAATCAAGGCCCTCTCTTACGGGCATGGATGCAAGGCAGGAAATGGAACAGGTCTATGAGGAGAGAAGGCCCCTTTACGAAAGGTTTGCCCACATAGTAGTTGATACCGAGGACAAAAGCCCCTTCCAGATAGCCCAGGAAATCA
>JALWYS010000033.1 GCA_027003115.1 Deltaproteobacteria bacterium
CAATGCCTATTATCGTGGGCTTTCCAGGCATAATGGTGATGCCGTGTACCAGGACCTCTCCAAGGCGTTCTATTACGGAAACGGTATAGTCGGCAGAGCCGGCAGAGGAGCCTGCATTTACAAGGATCACGTGGCTGTCTGACTGGCAGGCCTCTTTTATGCTTCTTTCAATATCTTCGGGATTGTCATCCACGATCTCCCAGGTATTTGCTACGGCTCCGCACTCCCTTGAAAGGGCTGCAAGGACCGCAGAGTTTGACTCTGGAATCCTTCCGGGTGGAAGGTTTGTGATGCCCTCCTTTTCCAGGTCAACAATCTCAGAACCTGTGGGTATTATGGTGACCACAGGCCTTTTCCACACCTTTACGGTAATGTTTCCGCTTGCAAGCAGAGCACCCACGTCATAGGGGGCAAGAAGGTGATTGGTGGGAAAGACAAGCTCGGTTGCAACAATATCCTCCCCCACCTTTCGTACGTTTTGCCAGGGGAAAACAGGCGTTCTGAGAAGGATATTTTCGCCTGTGCTGTCAATCAGGCAGTGCTCTATCATCACCACTGCGTTTTTCCCTTCCGGCATGGGAAAACCGGTGTTTATGGGAAGGGCCTGTTCCCCTATTTTCAGGGAAACAGGGGCGTCGTCCCTGGCAGAAAAGGTCTCTTCTGCAACAACTGCATAGCCGTCCATGGCTGCAGAATGAAACCCAGGGGCAGACATCTTTGCATAGACAGGGCAGGAGGTGACCCTGCCTGATGAAAGCCTGCTTGGTATCTCCTCATCCCCCACGAGATCTCCCGGAGCGTAACGCTCAAGCAGAAGCCCAAGGGCCTGCCCAGGCTCCTTCATATTGAGATATATTCTCCTTTTCATAACAGCAACACCTCTGCCTCCTCGCCCTGATGAAAACCTTCGCTGTCACGCGGAATCTTCAAGAGCCCATTGGCCTTGACCAGGGTGGAAATAAGCCCTGATTTTCCAAAAACGGGAAAGGCCTCCGGGATACCCTCAGCAGAATCCTTTAGTGTAACCCTGACGTAATCCTCACGTCCTGTGACTGAAGGGAACATCTGCCCGCATCTGGCCTTAAGGGATTTAAGGCCCGTCTCCGGATGAAGTCCTTGATAAATATTTAAAAGATGGCGCACAAAAAGCAGATAAACCACCATGCATGAGGCAACGTGGCCTGGAAGGCCAAAGAGGGCCTTGTCCCCACATCTTGAAATAATCGTTGGTTTGCCAGGTCTTATGGCCACGCCATGAACGATTGGTGGGCTACCTGTAAGCTCCTCAAAGACCTTTAGTGTATAGTCCCTTGCACCAACTGAGCTTCCCCCTGAAACAAGAATCACGTCCGCCCCCTCATCAAGGGCCTGTTCACACGCATTCAGAATGGCCTCAAAAGAGTCTGGCACTATGCCAAGCCTTTTGGGAACCCCTCCGTCTTTTTTTACAAGGGCCTCAAGAGTGGTGGAGTTTATGTCCCTGATCTTTCCGCAAGGAGGAGTTTCCTTTTCCGAAACCACCTCGTCTCCAGTACTTATTATGGCCACACAGGGCCTTTTTACAACCCTGACCCTTGTAATGCCAAGCCCGGCAAGCATTCCCAGCTCCTGAGGCCTAAGCCTTGTCCTTGCACTAATGCATAGCGCACCCTTTTCACAATCCTGGCCCCTAAGGATTACGTTCTCACTTGGGGCCACTGCCCTGTATATCTCTATAAGCTTAGGGTCAAGGTTGCGGGTATATTCAACCATGACAACTGCATCTCCACCCCTTGGAAGTATGCCCCCGGTCCAGATCTTAACGGCCTCCCCTGGGCCAAGCTCTAGGAAGGCAGGCTCCTGGCCCATTCGTATCTCACCCACAACCCGGAGCAGGGCAGGCTCTGTCTCAGAGGCCCCGAATACATCCCGTGCCCGCACTGCGTAACCATCCATGGTGGACCTTGCAAAGGGCGGCAGGTCTTCAGGAGAGAATATGTCAAAGGCGGCTGTCCTTTCAAGGGCACTGGGAAGTTCCACTTCCTCATAGCCAAGGGACGAAAATTCCTCCAGGATTTTCCTTACCTTTTCAGGTGTCATAAGATGAAAGAAACCCTTTTCCAAGTGGAGCCTCTCCTAGATGAAAAATTGATGGATAATCTGGCCTTAATTCAATTCAAAGTCAAGGATGGCGATAAAGCAGAGGGCCCTAGACTAGAGGTAGAATTAATCGTGGAACTCAACTTTCGGAGTTAATTTTTCAGAAAATGTTCGGGATAATATATTGAAATAATTATTATATTTTAGTTAAGGAGTCCTCTCTTGTCGATTATAATGGTGGTTACCATATCGCCATTAAATCA
>JALWYS010000034.1 GCA_027003115.1 Deltaproteobacteria bacterium
TTCCCTTGGTTTTGGGCAATAACATTATACAGGAAAGGAGGCTTTTTTGCATTAAAAACAACTGGTTATTCTGGAACTATCATCCCTGACTTACTTGTCGCATCGTGCGAACTGCATTATTTGGGTTTAAAGATTCTTTCAGGCATCTAAAGTAACAAATTCAAATTTTCCTCATAAACGATTTGCATCCAGGGCCAGGATGCTTAAAATTTTGTTAAGTCACTTTTTGGCGTACAACTTCTACCATCCACTGTACAAGGAGGATTTTGACCCTTAAAGCTGTCTTAAGGGTTTAGAACCGCAAAATGCCCTATGGAAAGAAAAGAATTCTTCTATGGTCTTGATGTTGGTTCCACAACCGTAAAGATTGCGGTACTAGACAGTAAGTTTCATGTAATCTTTCAAGACAGGACCCGCACCAGCGGCAGGCCCCTTGATGCCACTCTCAAACTTATTAAGGCCATTGAAAGGGATATCTTCCCACAAAAAGGGGCACGACTGGCAGTCACTGGCACAGGAGGCAAGCTGGTTGGTAAAATCCTTGGCGGCTTTTTTGTAAATGAGATAATTGCCCATACAACTGCAGCTGTCCACCAGTATCCCCATGCCCGAACACTTCTTGACATGGGAGGGCAGGATACCAAGCTGGTGCTCTTGAGGCCAGACAACCGCGGAAAGGTCAGGGTGGAGGATTTCAGCTTGAATACACTTTGTGCAGCAGGCACTGGGGCATTTCTGGACCAGCAGGCTGCCAGGCTGGGACTTAGCATAGAAGAGTTCAGCAAGATGGCGCTTCAGTCCAGATCACCTGCAACCCTGGCGGGCAGGTGTACGGTGTTTGCAAAGAGCGACATGATCCATCTTCAGCAAACGGCCGTTCCTGATCGTGACATTGTCGCTGGCCTTTGCCTTGCCCTGGTAAGGAACCTGAAGGCAACCCTGGCAAGGGGTAAAGAGATCCTGGCACCCATGATTTTCCAGGGTGGCGTGGCAGAAAACCAGGGCGTAAGGCTTGCCCTCAGGAAGGTATTTGGACTCAAAAGGGATGAGCTCCTCATTCCTGACAATTTCAGGACCATGGGCGCAATAGGAGTCGTGCTGAACGCATGTGAACAGGGCAAAATGGAGCCTGTTTTCAAGGGGATCGAGGCACTGGAAAGGTTTATTGAGGATAGACCCGTGAAGGTCAAAAGACGCAGGCCGCTAAGGTCTGCTGCCGAGAAGGTGAAGCAGATAAATAGCTCCGGGGAAAAGACCCTGCCACAGGTGCGAAAAACTGATTCCGGCATAAGGGGCAAGATACTGATAGGTATAGATGTTGGTTCAATAAGCACCAAAATGGTTGCCACTGACCTTGATGGAAATATTCTTTCCTCTTACTACGGCAAGACAGCAGGAAGGCCCATTGAGGCCTTGAAGACGGGTCTTAAACACTTGGAGTCTAAGGTTTCAGGCCCTTATGAAGTGATAGCCGTTGGGACCACGGGTTCAGGCAGATATCTTGCCGCAGACTTTGTCGGTGCAGATACATGCGTAAATGAGATTACTGCCCAGGCAAAGGCCGCCATGGCCTTGGATAAAGAGGTTGACACCATCTTTGAGATCGGGGGACAGGACTCCAAATATATCCGCATAAACAGGGGTTCTGTTGTGGACTTCATGATGAACCGGGCCTGTGCCGCAGGTACCGGCTCCTTTCTTGAGGAGCAGGCAGACCGTCTTGGCATCAGGATAGAGGATTTCGGTCCTCTGGCCTTGTCGGCAAAACGGCCTGTGAAGATGGGTGAAAGATGTACCGTGTTCATGGAGTCGGATCTGGTTCACTACCTTCAACAGGGCGTGGATATACCGGATCTCACCGCAGGACTTTGTTACAGTATCGCGTACAATTTTTTGAACAAGGTTGTGGAGGGGCGCTACATTGGGAGGAAGGTCTTCTTTCAAGGTGCCACAGCACTCAACAAGGGCATTGTGGCAGCCTTTGAGACAATCCTTGGAAGAAGTATAACCGTTCCTCCTTTTTGCAACCTCACAGGGGCACTCGGAGCGGCACTTATCGCTCGCGAAAGATGCAAGGGTAAAAGCAGCTTTTCAGGTTTCGAGGTCTCCTTGATCCCCTATGAAATAAAATCCTTTGGCTGCAGGGCATGTTCCAACCGCTGCACAATAAGCAGGCTCAAGGTTAAGGGCAGAAGGCATGTGTTTTACGGCGGAAGGTGTGACAGGTTCGAGACCGATACCCAAAAGAAGCATGATAGCAGGTTTCCTGATCTGGTTGCCTTAAGGCAGGAGCGATTGCGTGCATACTGTAGAGAGGTGGGCCAGGATGTGGAGGAATCCCCCAGGGGGCCAATAGGTATTCCATACTGCCTTGTTTTGCAGGAATGGCTTCCCTTTCTGGCCGTTTTTCTGAAGGAGCTAGGTTTTAGCCCAGTAATCTCGCCTCCAACAAATCGCCAGATTATCAAAAAGGGAGTCGAACATGTGGTCAACGAGCCCTGCTTCCCTGTAAAAACGGCTCACGGTCATGTGCTAAGTCTTTTGGAAGCAGGGATAAAGCGCATATTCCTTCCATCCTTCATAGATTTTCCAGGCCCTGAAGGCATGAGGCCCGGGCAGTCATGCCCCTATGTGCAAAGCCTGCCCTACACCGTTCAGGCGGTAGTTGACTTTGAACGTTTCCATGCCACATTGCTGACCGCTCCCCTAAGACTGTCAAGGGAAAGAGGCGAAGACACTGCCACGGTTCTAAGACTTTCAAAGTTGCTTAAGATTTCTCCCTGGAGTGTTAAAAAGGCCTTGAGAGCAGCCTGGAAGGAGCAGGAAGATTTTAATGCCCAGTCGGTAAGGCTTGGCCTTGAGGCCATAAATGGTCTTAAAACCGGAGATAGGGTGGTTTTACTGGTTGGGCGTCCGTATAATGCCCTTGATCCAGGGGCCAATATGGAGATCCATAAAAAACTTTTGAAGCTTGGAGTCCTGCCGGTTCCCCTGGATCACTTGGACTTGGAGAGGTATATCAGCAAGGTGCCTTCGGCCACCTCCATGTACTGGAGGTATGGACAGCGCATACTTGCGGCTGCCGCCATGGTTTCAGAAGATCCTTTAATGAGGGCGGTTTACATAACAAACTTTGGCTGCGGTCCTGATTCATTTCTCCTTCACAGGTTCCAGGAGATAATGGGAGACAGGCCCTTTCTTGAATTGGAAATTGACGAACACACTGCGGATGCAGGGGTGCTTACCAGGCTTGAGGCCTTTCTTGACACATCATCAGCCGCCAAAAAGAGCGTTAAATCACCAAGGATATCTCCGCCCAGAATAAATACCAGACCGGAAAAAGACCGGACCATCTATATCCCTGCCATGTCAGACCACGTTGAGGCCGTAGCCGCAGCAATGCGGGCCTGTGGGGTAAAGGCAGAGGTTCTTCCGCCCACAGACGATGAAAGCGTTGCCCTGGGCCTAAAGCACACCAGTGGAAAGGAATGTTACCCTGCCATACTAACTACGGGCGACCTGGTAAAGATGACAAGGCTTCCTGGTTTTTCTCCAGAAAGGGCGGCCTTCTTTATGCCATGCGGCCAGGGCCCGTGCCGCTTTGGGCAGTACCCCTCCCTTCATCGGAAGGTCCTTGACAGTCTTGGCTTCAAAGATGTGCCGATCGTCAGTTTTAATCAGGACATCATGCTCTATTCTGAGCTTTCATCCATTGGAAAGGATTTTGCCCGGATCGCATGGCAGGGCATAGTTGCAGTGGACCTTCTCGACAGGCTCAAAAGGCAGTTCAGGCCTTATGCAGAGGATAGATCTGAGATAGACAGGCTTTACCGTCTTGGCCTTGAGCTGATTGTTGAAGGCGTCTCCCGCAAGGAAGACCTTGTTCCAGCACTAAGGAAGATTCGAGCCATGTTTGATGATTTGAATATCAACATGGAGAAGAGGCTTCCTGCCATAGGAATAGTGGGAGAGATTTACACCAGGGCAAATCCGCAGGCCAATGCAAATCTGGTGGATGAATTGGAACGTCTGGGCGCGCGGGTGCTCCTTCCGTCCATGAGCGAATGGATACTTTATAACAACTACATGGCAATAAGGAGGGCAAGACGTAACAGCTCATGGGCGGAATTTGCAAGGCTGAACCTGGAAAATGTTGTACAGATCAGGGATCTTCGCCGTCTTGAAGCGGCCATAGGACCCGTTTCAGATGGAAAGGAATCCCTAATACGTGACATCCTTAGGCTTGCCAGGCCTTTTGTTACGGATGAGTTCGAGGGAGAGGCAATACTAAGTGTTGGCAAGGCAGTGGAATTCATACGTCATGGTGTCTCAGGCATTATTAACGTCATGCCCCTTGCATGCATGCCTGGAACCATTGTAAACGCCCTGTTAAAGCGCGTAAGGGAAGAGATAGGTAACAGGCCCTTTCTTCCCTTGCCCTGTGATGGCCAGCAGGAGACCCTAAGAGTCTTGCGGCTGGAGGCGTTTGTACATCAGGCAAGGCTCTTGTGTGCACGTTAAAAGGCGCGCAGCCCTGTTTTCGCTATTTGCCCCCTGGTAGGCCTTGAATCAGTGCCGGCTTCATGCCCCTCGCTTCCAAAAAGAAGAAGCGATGGAGGAAGATGAGCCCTGCGTATTCCAAGGAAATATCCCAATCTTTGGACTCATGAGATTTGCCTTGACAGGGAATGCGACTTGGAATCATAGGGGTTTTTACTCTATTCTGGGCTTAAACAATATTGTACCGATCTGGTCATTTAGGTGAAGACTTGAAGAATATTGAAGAATTTCTAATTGCAGTTGCCCAGAAGGTGGAAGATAAAAAGGCACCTGTAAATGATTTTGAAAGAATACAGACCACAGAGCCCTTCAGGGTGCTTGTTGCAACCATACTTTCTGCCCGCACCAAGGATGAGGTCACCTCTGCTGCTGTAAAAAGGCTCTTTTCCAAGATAAAAGGCCCCAAGGATCTGGAAAAGCTTTCGACAGAAGAGATAGAAAGGCTTATTTACCCAGTTGGCTTTTTTCGCAACAAGGCGCGTTTCCTCGCTGCCCTTCCCGGGGCCTTGGAGGCCTTTGGCTACAAGGTTCCTGACAATCTCCAGGACCTGCTAAAGATTCCCGGTGTGGGGAGGAAAACCGCGAATCTGGTTCTATCAAGGGCCTTCGGAAAAAGGGCAATATGCGTTGACACCCACGTCCATCGCATAATGAATATGTGGGGATTTGTAAAAACCAGGACACCAGAAGAAACGGAAAGGGCCCTTGAAAAGATATTGCCCAAAGGCTGGTGGAGCCGGGTCAACCCTGTGTTAGTTGCCTTTGGGCGGACCATTTGCAAACCAGTGGCACCCCGTTGCAAGAAATGCCCTGTGGAAAGGGAGTGTCCTAAGGTCAGAAACCGCTAGTATCTGGCGCGCATCTGTACCTTTCTTTCATTGGGCTTACGGTTTTTAGAAAATTGACCTATCCACAATCTTTTCCCAATGAGGTTGTGAAGAACTCAGTGGTACAATGGACCCGAAAATATGAAAGGGATTCTCTTTAGGTTATTTGTTTCGTTCCATTCATCGATCCAGTTACGGCTATCGACAATGGCAACATAAGTAAGCGCACCTGCCTTGGGAACCAGTAAGTTAAACCTTACGGTTTGGGTCGCTCCCGGTGCAAGGGGCCTGATGATGGCCCTTGCCACCTCGCGCAGGTGTCTGCAAGACTCCACTGAGGTGCAGTGGGATGGGTCGTCAATGCAAAACCTGAATTTGAATTTTCCCCTTGAAAGCATGGCCATACCTCCCTTTGTCAGGGAGTTTGCGGTGGAGGCGGCCCTTGGCCCTGTAGCCTGATTTTTAACAGTGACAGAAAATTGCATAAGCTGTGCATCTGGTTGTCCTGCCGGAGATCTGTCCAATATCTTAGACTCAACATTTGATACTATCAGATCAGCCTTTTGCAAAAGTGGGGTCTTGCCAGGCCCCTTGGGATTTTTGTTTGAATCCATGGCAACAGCAAGGCCTGAGGTGAAGATCAGTGCTGACAGGGCCAATAAAGTGACGATGATTTTGGATTTCATAGGGTCCTCCTATTGGGCTGTATGGAACTAATGATGTTAAATGCGCTTGGTCTTTGTTTTTGTGGCTAGATATTTAAAAGAGGTTCAAAATCCATTTCATGAGTGTTCCCAGTTATACACAAATGGCAATACTATCCTCTTTAAGTTATTTGTTTCGTTCCATTCATCGATCCAGTCACGGCTATCAACAATGGCAACATAAGTAGCCCAACTTACCTTGAGAACCAGTAAGTTAAACCTTACGGTTTGGGTTGTTCCCGGTGCAAGTGGTCCGATGATGGCCCTGGCCACCTCGCGCAGTTGTCTGCAAGATTCCACTGAGCTGCAGTGGGATGAGTTGTCAACACAAAACCTTAATTTGAACCTACCCCTCGAATGCATGGCCATACCTCCCCTTGTAAGGGAGTTTGCGGTGGAGGCGGCCCTTGGCCCTGTAGCCTGGTTTTTAACAGTGATAGAAAATTGTATGAGCTGTCTATTTGGATGTCCTGCAGGAGATCTGTCCAATACCTTGTACTCAAGATTTGACACTATCAGATCGGCCTTTTGCAAAAGTGGGGTCTTGCCAGGTCCCTTGGGATTTTTGTTTGAATCCACGGCAGCAGCAAGGCCTGAGGTGAAGATCAGTGCTGACAGGGCCAATAAAGTGACGATGATTTTGGATTTCATGGTGTCCTCCTATCAGTGTTGTAAGGAACTAATTAATGATATTAAACGCTCCAGTCTTTGTTTTTTGTGGCCGGAGAGGTGAAAAAGGTTCAAAATTGATTTCAGAGGCTACTAGCGAAATGTTAATAAAGAAAACCTCTTCAAGTTATTAGTTTTGTCCCATTCATCAATCCAGTTAAGGCTATCGACAATGGCAACATAAGCAAGCTCCGCAACAACAAAAGCACCTGCCTTTGGCACCAGTAAGTTAAACCTTACGGTTTGGGTTGCTCCCGGTGCAAGTGGTCCGATGATGGCCCTGGCCACCTCGCGCAAGTGTCTGCAAGATTCCACTGAGGTGCAGCGGGATGAGTCGTCAATACAAAACCTTAATTTGAATTTACCCCTTGAAAGCATGGCCATACCTCCCTTTGTCAGGGAGTTTGCGGTGGAGGCGGCCCTTGGCCCTGTTGCCTGGTTTTTAACCGTAACAGAAAATTGCATGAGCTGTCTATTTGGATGGCCAGCAGGAGATCTGTCCAATAACCTGTTTTCTATATTTGACACTATCAGATCAGCCTTTTGCAAAAGTGGGGTCTTGCCAGGTCCCTTGGGGTTTTTGTTTGAATCCATGGCAACAGCAAGGCCTGAGGTGAAGATCAGTGCTGACAGGGCCAATAAAGTGACGATGATTTTGGATTTCATAGTGTCCTCCTATCAGTGTTGTAAGGAACTAATGATATCAAATGCGCCTAGTCTTTGTTTTTTGTGGTCGGAGAGGTAAAAAAGGTTCAAATTTTATTTAAAAAAGACGTAACCTTGATTAATATCCTTAATAATTAATATGGTCTAAACAATCAATATTCATGAAAAGAAGAAAAACTTTTTGTTGACGAGGTGACTCAAGTCATGTACCCTCGGTGGGTCATTTGAATTGAGGCCTGTCTGAGTTTGCCAGTCGCATATCAGTCAAATCCCAATTAATTTGACAATGCAAGTCACTTAGTATGGATTCAGAATGACCTTCCATGAGGATCTTCCCGTGGGGGCTTTTCGAACCAGCAAGTGCAACACATTGGGTCGGAAGTGCCCAGTAACATCTTAATTTATTTAAAGGAGAGATCTCATGAAAGGAACAGTCAAGTGGTTTAATGACCAGAAGGGTTTTGGTTTTATTTCCCAGGAGGAAGGACCTGACGTATTCGTACACTACACAGCCATTCAGGGTGACGGC
>JALWYS010000035.1 GCA_027003115.1 Deltaproteobacteria bacterium
CTGCTCACCAAGGAAGATGCCTACCGTTTCGCCAAGCAATAGTATTCCCCTTACTGAAATCGCGGTACCTGTTGCCAGTGGACAAGGCTGAAACCCGCCTTGGCCCCTGCGCCCGTTCTGAAAAATACCTGGTAGCAGGACTGATATGCACAGGTCTTGAACCTGAGGGTTCCAAGCCCTTGGCCATCTTTAAAATATTCTTTTTCCATTATGTCAACGAGTGGTTCGGGACTAACGTCCTCCACCATCTTGTCACTTCCGTTATACACGGTAAGAAGGTCTTGCAGTCCGCCCTTCCAGGAAGGCCCTTCTTCCTTTTTATTAGAAGAGCCAAACTCAAGTGGCCCCCAGAATATTTCAGGCTCGACCCCCTTTACAAGCAAGAGCTGTTCCAACAGGATGAACTTACCGTTTGCCGGTTCATAGGGCGGTTCCAGGGAAAGATAGTAATCCTTTTCGGCACCATCTACCCTTTCATCATCGTCGTTGTCGCGCCAGTCCAGTATGGCATCGACAATTTGGCGCCCCCTGGTCTTTCCAAGAAAAGCGGTAAAAAACTCGACAATTTCATCCTCTTGGGCCTTGTTAATATCAAGCTTTCCCCGTTCATCCTCAATGGAAAAGGACATCTCCTCTCCGCCAATATCTATTTTGTACGTGGAGCCGTCAGGGACAATGAATTTTTCCTTTTCATCCACCTCCTTTTCCTCTCCGAGGGGCTTTATGTGCGAGGCAACCAGGTTGAGACTAGACTCTATGGCAAGCCTTGCCCTTAAAAGATTCCAGTTGGTAAAGCTGAGATTCCTTCTAAGTGTGGTCTCAAGGGTGAAATACCCGCCAAGCATGGACAGAAGGGCAACGATCCAAAGCACCATGATGAGCACTGCCCCCTTTTGTTCATCCCCTTGTTTACTACAGGGAAAAACCTTCATTACCTTCACAATCTTCATTACAGGGCACCCACTGGAAGGATGGTCCACCTTCTGTCTGAATCGTCCCTTTGACCTTTTTTGCCAAAATCCAAGCTTATGGCCACGTCCACAGGAAGGGCCCGGCTTTTCCTGAATTCCTCAGGCCATTTTCCTGGCTCCTCTTCACCCTGGGATGAAACGTGCCTGTATGAAAAATATAGCCCCTTTACCCCCTTTAGAGAGGCAACAAGCCACCCCTTCTTATTTAGTTCCTCCTTTGAAAGGTCATAAAACCTGTCGGGCAGGTCCTTCTTTGCATCCTGCCTGTTCATGAGCGGCCTTTGGGCATAGTAGAGCCTGTCTTCAGACTCGTTCAACCAGTAAACCACCTTCCAAACCCCACCTTTTCCAACGCCCTGGGGCCCGTAGGTGGTAACAAAACTGATCTTGTCTTCTTCTCCTTCAAAAAAGAAAAAGCCGGAAAGATCGCCTCTTCCCGGTGCAACCACTGCCTCAAGCTGCCTGAAGAGAAGGCCCTCAAGGGCAGATTCAGGAAAGAATGAGGAATTAAAATTCCTGGCCCTTGTGTACGCATTGATGCCTGAGCAAAGGGCCATTGAGAGCACCACCACTAAAACTGCAATAAGGGTAATTGAGACAAGGACCTCAAGCAGCGTAAAACCACTTTCCCTCCTCACGACCCCTCTACCTCCTTGGAAGGAACCCAAAGGGTCAAACTAAAACTTCTCTTCTTGTCAGGCGGAATTATTTTCAAGGTTATTGCAGTGAGCTCGTCACTTTCCACCACCCTGGTTTCCCCATCCGGTGTGGTAATCCTTGCAGAGACAGGGGCGGATTCTACAACATAGGACCAGCCAGGATTGGCCTCCACCTGGCCGCTTTCCGATGATGGATACTTCTTGAGGGACTTCCAGGTGTCAAGGAGCCTTACGGCAATCCCGTAGGCCGTCTTGACCTGGCTTCCCCTGAAGGCCTGTGAGTGGCCCTGGGCGAATATGGCCATGCAAACGCCTATGGCAATGCCGGTTATGGCCGTTGCCACGAGCACCTCCATGAGGGTAAACCCCCTGTTTGAGGCTAAGAGCCTGGATGCCCTTTCACTGGTTGGTGACTTCATGCTGGATGCTCGCCCAGATCATGCCTATTTCAAATGCGTCTTTTCTGCCGCTGTCCCAGGTAAGATCGATACTTCCACCGCTTGAACTGCCGTCTGGATAAAAGGTTATGCCAAAAAGGCCGTCCTTGAGCTCCAATATACCCTCTGCAGAGACCTCTATGGCCTTTGGAATATCCGAAAGGCCCTTTCTGCCCTTTATGCCAAACCTGCGCTCCTTGCCGTCAATGACAAAGTTTACGGCCCTGCC
>JALWYS010000036.1:0-7482 GCA_027003115.1 Deltaproteobacteria bacterium
AACACATGGACTGGTGGGGCAAAGAGCTATGCAGCCTAGTAACAGACATTGTGGTGAAATCCATTATCCACTTACTGCACCCAGCCACACCACTATGGCAAACAATTCAGGACGTTAGATGAGGGGGGAAATACAAGTCCGAAAGTTGAGTGGAAAAATTATGCATTGGTACCTCCGGTTACCAGGATTTCAAGAGGTTCTTCGAGTCCTATTGTTTTTGAAAAGTTGATGAGACGTTCCTTTAGGCTCAAGGTAATTTTCTGGCCCTTGCTGGCAAGAAGTAGTCCGTTTTTCGCCTTGAGGTCTCGGCTTAATGTCATGCCCACTGCCAGTTGTCCAAGAAGGATCTTTTTTACTTCTTGCTCGTCAAACACGAAATCGATTCCTGACAAGATATCCACTACCTTTGAATTATATTCGCCAGGCATCTTTTTCATCTTTTCTATTACATCCCGGGCACCTTCCCCCATGAATAACTGGTGATCAAAGTAGACAGCTATCTTCAATATCTGACCTCCAAGTTGAACAAGTTTTTCGCCTGTGGTTTCGGGTTTCCGATACGACGAGAAAGACCTATTCTGGAGGGCTATCATCTGAGCAATGTTCTCGAGACGGGGGATGTTGGCCAGGATGCGTGCTGCCGCAAGTGGATGCTGAGAAAAGATTTCCTGTTCCTGTGAAGTAAGTTTTTCCCCTGCATAGACCTTTTCCAATATGCTGTTTGGTACGGTAACGCAACCTATCTGGGATAAGAACCCCGCAATTGAATACTGCCAAATGGAATGGAGCTTCAGCTCGGAGGCAATGGCAGTAACGTAACTTTTTACTTGCGTGGCCCTGCTGAAAGCCATTGGATTGACCTGGCTTAATATTTCTGCCATTACACGAATGCTCCCGTTGAGGGTTTTGTTGAGAAGTTCCTTTTCAGCGGTAACCAGCCTGTATTGTTCCAATGCTGCTTCAACAGAGGATTTTAGCGCATCTTTGGGACAGGGCTTATTTAAAAATCTGAAGATTCGTCCCTGGTTTACTGCCTTTATGGCCGTTTCCTGGTCTGCGTTACCGGTAAGCATCATCCTTACACTTTCAGGGCAGATCTCTTTTACACGTGAAAGAAATTGCACACCGTCCATTTTTGGCATTCTCATATCGGAAACCACAACGGCATAAGGGCCCCTTGTCCTTACCAGTTCAAGTCCTTCGGCTCCACTTTCTGCAAGGTCTATGTGGTTGAAGTCCTCTCTGAGCTGCCTTTTAATAGCACTAAGGACGTTTGGTTCGTCGTCCACAAAAAGGATTTTCCTATTCAATCCCCCTCTCCTTTATTTCAGTGCAAAGACTTCGCCACTCATGCAGTTTATCAGCAGCATCAATGGCCTTGAGATTTGACTCCTGTATGCTTGGTATGGCTCCTATGCACTCTTCTGGACTCAGTTCGTGCGCAATCATGTCGGCGCAGGCAATTATGGCCGGAATGGAAAATTCCTTGCCCGGATACTGGTGGGGACGATGGTGAAAGGTAAGAGCCTCAACAACATCTCCTGGTAAACCCCAAATTCCAACAAGATAGCCCCCTATTTCTGCATGGGAGGCCTCGAAAACCCTGAACTCTGCCTTCCTGAGCTCTTTTTTGTTCTTGGAGGCCATTTGTATTGTTTTTTGGTATTTGCTGGGCATATTTGAGGCAAGTACCAGCTTTCCCAGGTCATGCAAAAGGCCTGAAGTGAAGGCACTGTCTGACAACTCTCTGTCCTCAGTAAGTGTTTCGGTTATTTTTTGTGCAAAAATTGCCGTCTCAAAGCTGTGATGCCACAATTTTTCCAAGAATAGCGGTGGCATTTCGGTTCCCTCGTAACCAGAAAAGACCTTTAGGGTCAGCACCAAGGATTTGATTACGTTCAGACCTAAAAGGTGAACAGCCTTTGAGGGGCATTCAATTTTCTTGTAATGGCCGAAAAAGGCCGAGTTTACCAGTTGAAGAACCTTGGCACTCATTCCCAGGTCTTTTTCAATAAGCTTACCTATGTCTTCCACCGAGCTTTCAGGGTCGTTTACCTTTTCCTGGATCTGAACATAAATGGAAGGAAGGCTCAGAAGGCTGTCCAGGGCTGAAACTGCTTTTTTAAGCATGGGATGGGTCATCAGCTCATGGAGCATGCAGGCCCTTTTGATTACCGTTTTTAACACTGACGGTTCACAGGGTTTCATAAGGAATTGATGGGCTACACATACTGCCCGGTAGGTTGCATCGTCGTCTGCCTGGCCCGTAAGGACGATCCTTATGGTTTCCGGATGGCGTTTTTTCGTTTCTTGTAAAAGAGCCGCCCCATCCATCCCCGGCATCCTCATGTCCGAGATCACAACGTGGATGTCTCTATCGTCCATAATTTCAAGGGCATCTTTGCCGCTTAGGGCAAAGTGAAAGTTAATCTGCTTTCTCATTGGTCTAAGGGCCCTTCTCAGACCGTCAAGGACCATTTTTTCATCATCGACAAACAGGAGGTTTTTTGTTGGCATTATCTGTGGCCCTCTATTCCTCTGCTCAAGTCTGGTTGATCGGAATCGTTATTGAAAAGCTTGTGCCCTCATCAGAAGAAGAACTCAAGGAAATGGTCCCGCCATGGTTTTGCTCAATGATTTCTTTTGCGATTGCAAGACCCTGCCCGGTACCACATCCTGCCTTCTTGGTGGTAAAGAATGCCTCAAATATTGATTTTGTAATGTCCTTTGGAATGCCAGTTCCTGTGTCGCTGATGACTATTTCCACGTTTTCTCCCTTTTTTGCTGTGGAAATGAAGATACCACCTCGTTCTTTTTCCAGGTCTTTTCCAATTTTTTCAGTAATGGCATGTGCTGCATTTACAATCATGTTAAGGAAAACCTGCCCAATTTGATCCCCCACGCAATTGACGTGAGGAAGATTATTTTGAAGTTCTAGATGGACGTCGGAACAGTACTTCCACTCGTTTTTTGAAATGGTAACAGTGGTTTCTATAATTTGATTGAGATCCTGAAGGCTTTTTTCCTTGGGACCCGGGTGAGAGAATTCCTTCATGGCCCTAACTATTTTGGTCACCCTGTTAATACCTTCTTGTGCCTGGCTTATTGCCCTTGGGAGTTCATCATGGAGGTAATCCCAGTCAGCTTCTTCAAAGGCGTCCAGCACCATGGCAACCACTTGGTTGTCAATCTTTCCTTTATCTGAAGCGTTCAACAGCCGTTCACAAGCCCTAAATAAATTGGATACATCTTCAAAGGATTCACTTAAAAATTCGAGATTGGATGCCACGTATTGGGAGGGGGTATTTATCTCATGGGCTATGCCAGCTGCCAGTCTGCCCACTTCTTCGAGTTTTTGTGCCATTAAAAGCTGGTTTACTATTTTATCCCTTTGCCTTTCTGCCTCCTTTCTCCTGATAATGTCTTTCACAACATGGACCGAGCCGGTTATGGAACCATCCGTGCTGTAAAAGGGTGTGGCAGTGACTTCTACGTGGCCTCCGAGATTTTCTTCAAATATTTCGGAAATCGCGGAATATCCATCCATTAAAACACGGCGATGGGGGCATGAACCTGGAATCTTTTTGTCCTTGTGGCAGAGTTCAAAGCATTTCTTCCCTATGAGATCTTTTGCAGGCCTGCCAAATGCATCTGCCATGCTCTTATTGATGTGCACTATGTTATGATCTTTATCAATTAGGGCAATAAAGGCAGGTATCGAATCAAGTATATTTGCAAGCCGGCTGTCTGAATTCGGGGGCACGTCGATGGTATGATTTTCGGATTCAGGGCATCGTTCAAGGCATTTTCTGCCATCTGTCAGCTCTTTTGTGAAATGTATTTTTTCCATCCTTCTTCCTTAAAAGACCTTATTTTTCTCCACTGAGGCTTGAACAGGAAATAGAAAGACTATCCCAATAATTACAAGGCGCTATTAATTACCAAAGCGGACGGGAAGCCTAAAGACTCAACATGGAGTAAACTAATAGGACAAGGGCTGGGAAAGTCGGGACATACGTTGCAGCCCTACATTTTGCAAATCGTTTTTATAATTATCGGAGTTATTTTGATATAGATTAATTTCCTAAATAGGCAGTTCCATTTCTAATATTTAGGAGAAAAGAAAGCATTGAGGAACATTGGAGGCTTTGGCAGGGACCTCCAGCCTAACCCATGTCCACTTAACCGGGGGAAGCTCATATAGGATCTATCAATCTTGAGGTTCCGCAGCCAGTTGCCGAAAAGAAAATAAAAATTTGAAAATTTTTTAGTGTAAAAGTACTCTTTTTTGTGGGTTATGATTTTGGTTAAAAATAGGGGATATTCTGGTCTCAACCTCTGAATTCATGAAGAAAACAAAAAAACAAGCAGGTCCCCCAGTATTTGATGTGTCCAGGGAATCTTGCAGAAAGATATTCGATGCCATTGGTGACCCTGTATTTATAACTGGAATCAAAAATGGTGAAATTATAGAAATAAATGAATCGGCCTTAGGTTATCTGAAGGCCACTAGAGAAGAAATTTTGGGGAAAAATTTTGTAGAGCTTGGCTGGTGGCCAAGTGCGGCCCGGAGGAAAGAATTTGTAAGGTTACTCGATCCAATGGGTGGCATAACCAAAAAGGAGATGACCTTTCAAAAAGATGGCAGGGAATACTTCTTCATTCTTTCAGCGAGATATATCCTTTTTAACAAGGAAAAGGCACTTTTTGTTCATCTAAAGGATGTAACAAGAGAAAGACGCAAAGAACAGGCGCTAAAAGAGAGCGAATCCCGCCTTAAGGAGGCAGAGAGAATTGCCGGGCTAGGGCATTGGAAGTTTGTCCCAAAGGGCCAGGGTCTTGTTTGGTCAGATGAAAATTTTAGGCTTCTGGGCTACTGTCCTGGGGAGGTCAAGCCGTCTCGGCAAAAATTCATTGACAGGGTGCATCCGGATGACAGAAAAAGGGTTAACGAAGCCTTTGACGAGGCCATAAGGAACGGACAGAGATTTTATGAGATTGTCTTTAGGGTCTTGCATCCCAATGGAGAGATGCGATTTCTTAAAAAGAGAGTGCATCTATCCTTCAATAACGGTTCGCTTAAGGAAGCTATAGGGATAGTCCAAGATGTCACTAAAGAATACGAGTCTAATCTAAAGATACTTCAAAGTGAAAGGAGATGGCGTGAAACCTTCAACGCCATTGATGTCTCTTTGATGCTTTTAGACCAGGAGCAAAATATACTTCTCGCCAACGATGCAACCACGAGATATCTCGGCATGGATATTACAGATATACAGGGGCATAAGTGTTACAAACTTATGCACGCAGACGGAAAGATTCCAGATGATTGTCCCTTTCAGTGGACTTGCAGAATCAAGAGAAGCCAGAGAAAGGAGGTCTATATTCCAGAACGTGAAAAGACCTTTTTGGTTGTGACATCTCCTGTGCTCGATTCACGAGGAAACATAGAATATGTCATCCATCTGGCCCATGACGTGACCATGCTCAAAAAGACAGAGGCAATGCTTAGACATGCCCAGAAGATGGAGGCCCTTGGTACCTTGGCAGGAGGCATAGCCCATGATTTTAACAATATCCTGACTGGTACCATGGGTTTTCACGAGCTTGCACTTATGCCAGGTACCGACCCAGAAAAGATCAGAATATACATTGAAAACTCTCTCAAGCTACTTAGAAGGTCAGCCGAACTTGTAAAGCAAATCCTTGCCTTCAGCAGGCAGGAGGAAAAGGCGGAGGGTCCGGTCGTCTTGAACGTATTGATCGAGGAAATGATACAGATGATTAGGGCATCCATACCTCCGGGAATAGAAATAGATTATGACTTGCCCGGCCAAGATGTTGCTGTATCTGCTTCTGCTGCAGACATGCACCAGGTAATAATGAACCTGTGCACCAACGCCTATCAGGCCATGAAAGAGGCTGGTGGGAGGCTAACCATCAGGCTGGAATCGGTAAAGGAGCTACCGGATTCCCTATTAGAATTAGAAGAGAATAATGGATTAATGGAACAAGGTGAATGGGCCCACATCCAAGTGATTGATACCGGTTGCGGCATATCTCCCAAAATCAAGGAAAGGATATTTGAACCATACTTCACAACCAAGGGGCCTGGAGAAGGTACTGGTTTAGGGCTTTCCCTCGTTCATTCTATTATAAAGCAGTACAAAGGAAGGATTTCTTTAAAAAGTACCCTTGGTAAGGGCACCACTTTTGATGTTTTTCTTCCCGTGTCTGAAGAGACTCCAAGGGCAGTGAAAATGACGGATACAAGTGAGAGAGAGGAAGGAAGAGGGCGGATAATGATTGTAGATGATGAACAGGCAATAGTTTCTCTGCTTTCAGTTTTTCTCAAGGATGTTGGCTACGACGTGGAAACATTTACCTGCGCCCTATCTGCCCTTGAAGCCTTTAAGCAGGCACCAAATCAGGTCGACATCATAATCACCGACCTTGCAATGCCCAAAATGAGTGGTGCAGAGCTTGTAAAGGAAATAAGAAGCCTCAGGAGCGACATTCCCGTTATAATGCTTACAGGCCTTTTGAGCCCTGATGGTCAGAAGGCCATTAAAGAGTGTGGGCCAGATATGGTTCTTAAAAAGCCGCTCAACCTCAAGGCCCTGAACCGAGGTATCCAGGGGTTATTGGCAGGTTAAGTTGCTACCATTTCATTATTTCACAATATAAAGATTAAAGATTTGCTATAAAAGAACTGGTTTTTTAATGGCGTTATCTTTTATTTGCAGGAATCCTTATGGTAAAGGTGGTGCCTTCACCAACCTGGGTGTGTACGTCAATGCTGCCGCCATGTTTTTCCACGATAAGATTTCTTGCAATGGCCAGACCCTGGCCAGAGCCCTTACCTACCTCCTTGGTGGTAAAAAATGGATCAAATATGCGGTCAATGATCTGTTTGGGAATACCTGTGCCGGTATCCGAGATGTCAACTCTTGCATGGCCCTCGTCCATGGATGTAGTGACGGTTATAAGGCCTTTTTCACCTTCTGGGTTTTCCCCTAGGCGCTCTTCTATTGAATGAGCAGCGTTTACCACCATGTTTAGTATTACCTGGCCCAATTCGTCGGCAAGGCACTGGACAAGAGGAAGTTCTGGGTCAAGCCTGGTGACAAGGTCTGAAACGTATTTCCATTCGTTTTTGGAAATGGTTGCAATGGTTTCGATTATCCGGTTGATATCGGCTTCCTTCATTTCCTTTGAGCCCGGATGGGAAAATTCCTTCATTGCCCTTACAATCTTAGTTACCTTGCCGATACCTTCCTTGGCCTGTGAAAGAGCGCTGATCACTTCCTCTTCAATATATTCCCAATCGGCATCCTCCATGGCCTTTTCCGCCCTGTTTACCAGGTCTGGGAAAAGCCCTGTGTTCAACGACAATTATTTTTCCCGGTCGGCGACAATTATAATTCCCGACTCAATCCTTCAATTTCATTGACTGATTTTCCCCTAATTTTTCTTTCATCT
>JALWYS010000036.1:7501-7752 GCA_027003115.1 Deltaproteobacteria bacterium
GGGGTATGGGGGCTGGCCCCCATATGTAGCTGGCAAGGACTGGATGTTGTCATTATTGCGTGTTACTTCTTTTTCTGGCCTTTTCAAGGCGGTAACTTTCGATATTCACTTCCAGAATAACGTTGGTACTGTCAACTTTTTTGTGTGAATTTGTCCCATGCCAATTTTTTGAAAGAAGGCAGATTTTTTCTGACTTTTCCTATAGGGTTTGATCTCCAGTGCAGTTCCATTCTTAAAGAGATAAAAGCCAG